>DAHUXR010000129.1 GCA_027307045.1 Acidobacteriaceae bacterium | reverse complement strand
CCCTGAGCTGGCTGCTTGCGCGCTTGGCCGCCGATGCGGGATTGTTGAGTTCATGCGCCAGTCCGGCAGAAAGCTTGCCCAGTCCGGCCAATCGATCCCGCTGCTGCTCCACGCGGGTGGCTTCGCGGATGCGGTCAGACATAAGGCCCACAAGCCGCTGCGTCAGGTCAGGCATTTTCTGGATCAATTGTGGAAAAGCCGTGACGGGAAAGCGGAGAAGGCGGCTGTCAGTAATCGCTCGCCCGTTCACCGGGTAAAACTTCATCCGTGAGAAGGGCAGCACGCCCCCGATGTCGCCGGCCTTGCTGTTAAAGAAGACTGTCTCGCCTCCAAATTCTCCCCGGCTTTGTAATTGTCCATCAAGGATCACAAACATTGAGTCCGCGGGGTCGCCCTGATGAATGTAGGTTTCCCCTGCCTTCGCTGTGAGTTCCTGTGACTGGCTGATAAACCATTCAATCTGATCGCCGGGCAGATCAGCGAATACCGGCACCTGGAGCAGCTCTGATTTTTGAACCATGCTTATACCTTGCTCAAGTACTGATGAATGAATTGCACAGCCACTGAGCCTTCGCCAACTCCGGAAGCAACGCGCTTGACCGAACCGTGACGGACATCGCCTACGGCGAACAGGCCGGGAATATTTGTCTCCAAAAGGAAGGGATCGCGTTCCAATGCCCAGTTCTTAGGACGCTTGCCGTCCCTGAAAAGGTCAGGCCCAGTCAGGATAAATCCACGGTCGTCTCGCGCCACCAGGGTACCTAGCCAGTCTGTCCGTGGCAGCGCGCCAATAAAGATGAACATGGAGCTGGCAGGCACGCGCTCGATCTTGTTTGTATCTGAACAGAGCACGGAAATTTCTTCCAGGTGAGCTTCACCATGCGCTTCGGCGACGTTGGCGTGCGTCCAGAGCTGGATGTTGGGTGTTTGCTCTATCTGTTCGATTAGATACTGTGACATAGTGCTGCCAAGAGAAGGGCCACGCACCAGAATCACCACGCGCTCAGCGTATTTAGAAAAATTCATTGCTGCCTGGCCGGCTGAGTTTGCGCCGCCAACCACGTAAACTATTTCACCCTTGCAGGAGAGTGCTTCCGTAGAACCACCGCCGTAATAAACTCCAGCGCCCTGCAGGCGATCAATGCCGGGAACATCCAACCTGCGCCACTGGACTCCTGTGGCCACCATCAAAGCGTGGCAGGAGATTTCACTCTCATCTTTTAACTTGATGATGCGGTAAGAACCTTCCGTCCGCACACCGATGGCTTCCTGCGGTGAAAGAATTTCCACGCCAAAGCGCTTAGCCTGCACAACCGCCCGGCGCGCAAGGTCGCCACCGCTCAAGCCATTGGGGAAGCCGAGATAGTTTTCGATTCGTGAACTCATGCCTGCCTGCCCACCTGGAGCGTCGCATTCGACAATCACTGTATGCAAGCCTTCAGACGCGCCGTAAACCGCGGCAGCCAGGCCGGCCGGCCCGCCGCCAATGATTGCCAGGTCGTAAAAATCGGTCTGTGCGCGAGTGCGTAAACCCACCTTCTGCGCCACGTCGGCTGGAACACTTTCCAAAAGCTTTGTTCCGTCAGGGAACAGTACCACCGGAAGATTCGCGGATTCGGGCCCAAGCGCATCGATCAACTGCTTGGTTTCGGGATCATTGGCGGAAATCTCCACATCAATCCATTGATAGGGAACGCGATTGCGCGCCAGAAAATCGCGCAGCTCATACGAGCGCGGCGACCATCGCGTACCGAGCACGCGGATACCCTCAAACGTGGGACGGTAAGAAGCCTGCCAATCGTCAAGCAGGTCATCCAATTGCGGGTACAGGTGCTCTTCCGGCGGGTCCCATGGCTTCAGGAAAAAATAATTGATGTTGACCTGATTGATGGCGCTGATGGCGGCATTCGTATCAGCGTATGCGGTGAGCAAGACGCGCTTGGCGTCGGGAAAGAGATGCATTGCTTCCTGAAGAAAAGCGACGCCATCCATTTTGGGCATGCGCTGATCGGCCAGGAGCAGTGCCACGTTGTCATTCCGCACTTTCAATTGCTTCAAGAGTTCCAAAGCTTTTTCAGGAGCATCGCTGGCCAGCACGCGATACGTGGCGCCGTAGTGCGAACGCAGGTCGCGTTCAATGGCCCGCAAAACATCAGAATCGTCGTCAATACAGAGCAAAATCGGTTTTGCCATAACAACCTACGTTTACATCGCTCAGAATTTCTTTTCGTTAAAACCTGCCGAAGAAACCATTTAGATGCCGGGACGGAAATTTCGTCGCATTTTGACCAGGCCGGACGACGGCAAATCGTGACAACCTCTGTCCGAACAGCTCAGTGAGATTCAGGCAGCGTGTACTCGAATTCATATGAGTGTTTGCCGTCGGCTATGATGACCTTAAAATCTCCGGTTATTCCTGCCAATTGGCCCGTTCCGGAATCAGGCACCACGGTAATCGTCAGGTGCTGCACGCCACGATTCATAGTTCCCGTGTGCTGCAAGATGAAAGTGCCGCTGCGGCCTTTCAACGTTCCGCTTACTTTCTCAATTGCCACGTAACCGGCTGAACCTTTCACGTCCGTCATGCCGGTCAACATCTGGCCCTTGCTCGTCCCTTCCAGATCGCCGTGGAATTGTTTGTCGATTGTCATGCGGCCAAGCGCGGCGTCGCCGTTCTTGTCGTCTGTTTGAGGCACAAGTTTTACTTCGAACGTTCCACTGGCAAGACTCATGGCTGGTCCTTTCTGAAAAGCGTTTGCGATCAATGGGTGTGTGCACGCCCACGAGACGACCGCAATCGACAGGCACACAACGATGATGGCTTTTAAGCGGCGATGGACTTTGGCGACAACGCAAACGCTATTTTTCACCCAAGCATTCTAGCGCAGCGCCAGGATCGTCACGCAGGCGGTTGTGGACGTTTGAACACTAGGCACTTTGAAGTGAAAGAATGCACCGCCTCGCCATTCTGGTTCAGCGTGGTGCTGCGCACCTTGACGATAGCCTGATTTGGCTTGGAACGTGACGGCACTATTTCCAGTATCTCGCTCTCGACGTGCAGAGTGTCTCCGGGCCGCGTTGGTTTGGGCCAAGCCAGATCGCCGCCCAGGCCGATAATGCCATTGCCCAGCGGCAGACCGCCATCAACCAGCAGACGCATCGCGACGGCGGCAGTGTGCCATCCGCTGGCGGCCAGCCCGCCAAAGACGCTGGCTTTTGCCGCGGCTTCATCCAAATGAAAAGGTTGCGGATCAAACTCGGCAGCAAAGGCTTTGATTTTTTCTTCTGTCAAATGAAAGGTGCTGGAAGTGAACTTCTGACCGATATAAAGATCGTCGAGGTAAAGTCCGGATTCTTTTTGGATTGTCTGTGTCACTGATTGCTCCAGAATCATAGGCTTCAAAAATTCAAGGTTCCCTTTTCAAACCCATTGGACGTTTCTCTAGCGCATCCGGACTCTTGCCTCTACAGACATTCCTGGCCGAAGGCGATGATCGTTGTTTTCTCCGTTGTCCAGAACAATTCGTACTGGCACACGCTGCACAACTTTTACGTAGTTGCCCGTTGCGTTTTCAGGGGGCAGCAGGCTGAATCGCGAACCGGTGGCGCCGCCCAGTGAGTCAATGTGGCCATGGTAGTCGTGTCCTGAGGCATCGGCGCTTATAGTTACTGGCTGACCCGGCTTCATCTTCTGCAATTGTGTTTCTTTGAAGTTGGCCGTGATCCACAGGTCGTCGACTGGAATGATCGTCAGCAATTGCTGACCTGGCTGGACGCGCTGGCCGGCTTCAACGGTTTTGCGCCCGATGATCCCGCTCACGGGCGCGATGATCTTTGTGTAGCCAAGATTCAGCTGCGCCGTAGTAAGCTGCGCCCGGGCGCGAGCGGCTTCTGACAAGGCCGCTGCCGCCTTGGCGCGCGACGATGCGATCTGCTGCGGCGCGGAATCGGCTGAAAGAAGATCGGCTTTGCGCTCCGCCAGCCTGCTCTGCGCCTGGGCAATGCGCTTCTGGGCCGCCAGCGTCTCGGCGCGTCCAGCGATTACAGCTTCACGGTCAGTGCTGGCTTCCGTGGCTACGCGATCATATTCCGACTGCGAGATTTCATGCTTGGCCAGCAGCTTTTCGTAGCGCTGGCGATCGGCTTCAGCGCGGTTGAAATTTGCTTCCGCCCCGGCAAGCCGTGCTTTCGCGGCCTGCAAAGATGCCCGCTCTGAAGCGACCGAGTCCTCTGCTTCATCGATTGCAGCTCGTGCCAGATCAAGCCGTCCCGTGCTGCCGGAAGCGGTCACGGTAATATCTTTTTCCGCCGCGACCGAGCTGGCTTGCAAGCGATCATACTCAGCCTGAGCGCGGTCGCGCTCTGCCTGGAAGTCAGCCGGATCAATCTCTGCAAGAACGGTGCCGGCCTGAACAAAGTGGCTGTCCTGCACGTCAGGATTCACGCTGAGAATGGTCCCGCCGATGCGCGCGCTGATCGGATGCAGGTGGCCGTCCACCTGCGCATCATCCGTGGATTCGTAGGAAGAGAGGTAGATCCAGCCTGTTGTGCCGGCAACCAGAAGCACGATCAACGCAGCGACAAACAGCGTTTTGCGATAGCGTTTCATTATGGCTCCCGCTGAATGCTTTGGTTGGGGTAGTGCTGGTTCGATGGGATCGTCGACGGGATGCGCACGTAGCACCTCTTTCTCCTGCGAGACCAATTCCGGTTGCGGCGGCTGTAGTTGAGTAGCCATTCTAGTTTCCTCCCAGATACTTGTTCACATCTTTCCGTGCCGATCCCATTGCGCGCAGCAGCGTAAGCTTGGCCAGGTTATGCGCGAAGAGACTTGAAATGTAATTTTCATTGGCGGCAGCAACGTCCTGCTGCGCTTCTATGACTTCAAGGTTGTTGGTGACGCCGTTCAGGAATCGGTCGCGGGCCTGGTCCAGCGTCCGCTGTGCCAGTTGGCTGTTTTTCTCCGCGACTTTTACTGCGCTGTCGGCTGCCTGTAGATCGGTAAAAGCGTTACGAACTTCATAATCCACGCGACCCACAATGTCAGCATGTTCAGACTGCCGCCGGTCAAGCTGCGCCGAAGCGTCCTGAATGTCAGAGCGAATCCGCCCGCCGGTGAAGATGGGCAAAGAGACTGTGGCAACAAGAGAGTAGGTTGCGTCTGACCGCGCCAGATTGGGGCCGATGCTGCCGTAATATCCGTTCAAACTCAGTCCCGGCGCGCGTTCAAGTTGGGCGGCGCGCTTTGCGAGCTGGGTAGCATTGGCGGTAGCAGCAGCGGATTTGATATCAGCCCGATCGTTGCGGGCCTGAGCAAGAGATGATGTAAGGTCGCCGCCGATCCATGGCTGGTACGCGGCTTTGCTAACGGTGTTGAACTGCTGTCCGCTGGGCAGGCCGATCAGGCGGGCCAGCGTTAGCTTGTCTTTGTCAAGATTTGCCGCTGAGACGGTGAGGCGCTGCTCGCTGGTTTGCCGCTGCACGGTGGCGCGGAAACCATCAATCTCTGCTGCCAGTCCTGAATTCACGCGGTTGAGGGCCTGCTCTTCAAGTTCGCGCGCGGAATCCAGCTCGGCCTTTGCGGTCTCCACCCGTGCCTCACTTGATTGCACTTGAAGATACGCAGTGCCAACGGCCAATGCCACTACGTTGCCGGCATCGTCAAGTTGAAGCTTCTGCGCCTCTGCCGCCTGTTTTGAAGCGCGATATCTGTACATGGAATCCAGGTTTAAACCATTGTCAGAAAATGTGACATAGCTTTCCTGAAAACCAAACTGGCCACTCGCGTTCGGCAGGCCGGGAATCTTCAGTCCAATGGCAACACGATTCAGGTTGTCAACGTTCTGCCGCAGTAATGCGGAAATGCTCGGGACCATGGCGGAAAGCGCGCGCAAACGCTGTGCCTGTGCCTGCCGCAGAGAAGCCTGATTTTCGATTACGCCGAGGTTGTAGCGCAGCCCGCGGCTGATTGCGTCCGAGAGGGAGAGATCAATTGGATCGCGGGACACTATACCTGTGGGTACACTTCCCAGAAACGGATTCTGCTGCTGCCCCGCGAGCGAACTGGGAGTGGTGCTGTTGGCTGCCGGATTGATGGTTCGCGGCGTGGCAATGCTGCCCAGTTCGAAAGATGCGGTGTTCTGCTGAGCGAGAGCCTGCGATGCCAAACTCGCTCCTATTAGAATGATGCTGTAAATACTTCCTAATTGCTTCCCAAATATTTTCATAATTGCCTCAGTGAGCTCCCGCCGATCCGGCGCTGCGATACGGCTTAGTCATCAACGCCAGAACCAGGGTACCCAGCGCTACCCATCCGAGCAGATAAAAACAATCCAGCGAGCCAAGAAACGCCGCCTGTTGATTGGCCACACCTGAAATCAGTCCATAAGCTTTTTGCGAAGCGTCGGCAGCGCTTGATCCGGCGCCCGTAAGATATTGTGTGATCGTTTCCAGCTTCTGATTGAAAATTGGATTGTCCGGAGTCAGTTGCTGCACGAGTACGCTGTGATGGAATTGCGTGCGGCGTTCCAGCATCGTGGTCATAAAGGCTACGCCAAAACTTCCGCCAAGATTGCGAAACAGGTTGGTAATGCTGGACGCTTTGTTATTTTTGTTCATCGGAAGATAGGAATAAGCCAGCGAACTGACGGGCACAAAGAAGAAGCCCAGACCAACGCCTTGCAGCGCACGCGCCAGAGCGTAAGCGCGGTAATCAGAGCCAAGATCGAGCGAGGCGAAGCGCCACATGGCCAGGCCGACGAAAATTGAGCCGACGAGGATCAGCTTCTTCGCGCCCGTCTTGGGAATGAGACGAACGACGACCGGCGCCATCAATACGATCACGAAAGCGCCCGGGCCGAGCACCAGACCGGCATCGGTGGCCGTATATCCGTAAAGCGATTGCAGCACCTGCGGTATCAATACGGTGCTGCCGAACAAGACAAAGAAGAAACCGAAGTAGAGAGCATTGGCCAGGGCGAAGTTGCGCTCACGGAATAGCTGGATCTCCACCACGGGATCATGATGGCGCCATTCATACGTCACTGCCGCAACTAATGCGGTGATCGCAATGGAAAGGAAGATCACAATGAAATGACTCTCAAACCAGTCTTCACGCTGTCCTTTGTCGAGAACAATTTCCAGAGCGCCGAAGCCAAGCGCAATCAGCGAGATGCCGATGTAGTCGATCTTAAGTTTGCCGCCAATTCTGGCTGCTTTTGCTTCTTCGACAAACTGTGGCGGATCAGAAACGAGCCGGTGAGTAAGAATCAGACTGACCAGGCCGATCGGCACGTTGATAAAAAATACCCATCGCCAGGAGAAGTGATCTGTGATCCAACCGCCGAGCGGTGGCCCCACAGCCGGCGCTGTCACAATGGCCATGCTGTAAAGCGCGAATGCCGCCGCGCGCTTGGCTCCGGGAAATGTGTCCACCAGAATGGCTTGCTCCACCGGCGCCAGGCCGCCTCCGCCGACGCCTTGCAGAATGCGAAAGAACACCAGCAAGCCAAGACTGGGGGCGATGCCACACAAGAAGCTGCTGGCCACGAACAAAGCAACACAGGCCATGTAATAGTTCTTGCGGCCAAAAACACGGCTTAGCCACGCGCTCAGCGGAAGCACAACAGCATTTGCAACCAGGTAACTGGTAAGCACCCAGGTGCTCTCGTCGTAACTCACGGCCAGACCGCCGGCAATGTGAGGAAGAGAGACATTGGCGATGCTGGTATCCAGCAGCTCCATGAAGGTGGCAAGCGTAACGGTGATAGCGATGAGCCAGGGATTGATTGCAGGTTTGGCCGCGGTTTGCACTGCGGGGGCGCTCAACGATCCTGAAAGTGCCTGCGTGCTCACCGATCAGCTCCTTGTGTACGCTGTACGCTTACGGCTCTTAAAGATGCGTACGCTGTATACAGAGACTCAAAAAAATACATTTATTCGAATTGCCGGGTAACTGTTTCGATCACGATCTCTTTCATGCGCTCGGGATCTTTCCATGGATAACACCGGCTGGTGGTAATCAGCATGCTGGCGATTCCGTGCATGGCCACCCGAAGGACCTGGGCTGTCATTTCAACGTCCACTTCGATCCCTTTTTCAGCCGCACACTCGCGTACGCCGGCGCGCAAGCGGTCCATGGCTCGCTGGCCAATGGCGACCTTGCGTTCGGCTACCGGGCCCGGAGGCATCACGGTCATGAAAGTTACTTTGTAATGATTAGGATGGCTGAGATGAAAGTCCACAATGGTGTGTATAGAGCGGCGCAAACGCTCAAGAGCCGTCCCCGGCTGGAGCCGTGTTTCATCCAGCAGTTGGATCATTCTGTTGAAAGTTTCTTCGCAGATCGAAAGCAGTAATTCTTCCTTGTTCTCATAGTGGCGATAGATTGCCATGGGCGAGCAGCCAATTTTGGAGCCGATGCGCCGCATGGAAACGCTTTCATAGCCTTCACGCGCAAATAGGTCACGAGCGGCATCACGAATCTGGTCACGCAAGGGCGCATTGGACCGGCGGGCTTTTGCTCGTCGAACACCCGCGGCGCGTTGAGTAACAATAGGCAAGAGCCAGCTCCAGCTGTATGTTTACACCGTACACATATGGATGTCAAGAGGAAGGTTTGGATTCAGGCTGCTCTATCGCTCATATTCCGGCAATTTGTGAGCGATAGAAATTAGCCCTATCGCTCATTTATCCGTGGGTTTCGGCAGGGGCGCGCAGCGCTTAAGTATAAGAAAGATATGGTAGGCCCGAATGGACTCGAACCATCGACCTCTTCCGTGTCAAGGAAGCGCTCTAACCAACTGAGCTACGGGCCTAGAGATACAGGATGGCGTCCTTTATTCTAACATCCCTTGCTTAGAGTTCGAGCAGGTCGCACAAAAAACTTGGCGAACTCACGCATCGCAAAAACCTTTGATAGACTGACCCAACGGCATGAAAAGCCTTCTGGTTATTGGCGATTCGGTTGTCTGGGGCCAGGGTCTGGCGCATGAGCACAAGACCGCCCGCATTCTGGCAGAGCATTTAGGTGTGGAAATGCAGATGCTGGCCCATTCGGGCGCCAAGATCGGTATTCGCGACTCGTATTCGGTCACCATGCCCTCCGCTGAGGTCCCATGCTTTTTCCCGACGATTCTGCAACAGTTGCAGGAATTGAACGGCGATCCCGCGAGCGTGCAATGGGTGCTGATGAACGGCGGAATCAATGACGTGGAGATCCAGCGGGTCTTCAATCCCATGATCCCGCAATACGAATTGGAGCTGCACATACGCAATTATTGCGGGCGCGACCTGCTGGCAATCCTGCAACTGGCAACACAGAAATTCCCAAATGCCCAGATGTTGGTCCTGGGCTACTATCCCGCGCTGAGCCACCTGAGCCGCGCTGAAGGCGTGGAAAGTTTGTATTCACTGGTGCATGGTGTAAAGTTTGCGCCGCTTTTTCATGCCGATCTTTTCCGCAACCAAGTGGTGGAGCATTGCCTGCGCTTCTGGAAGCTTTCCACCGGCCTTTTTCGCCATGCGGTGGAGCATGTAAATCGCGAAGTTGGCTCGCAGCGTGCCATCTTTGTCGATTCCGGCATGGAAGAAGCGAATGCGGCGTATGCGCCAGAGTCATTATTGTGGGAATGCGAAACAAATGATCCCGGCATGGCGCCGGACCACGCTGTGGCGGAAAGGCGCGTTGCGTACGAACTGGTGGGGGCCGGCGATCTACAGAAGAACCAAGTGCTGCTTTCGGCCGTTGGGCATCCGAATATCGCCGGAGCGGCAAGGATGGCGGAGCAGTGCGTGAAGGCCATTGCGGCAGGAACGATGGAAGCCAAAGTTTGATGAACTTCCTGCGCACCAAGCGGCAGAATAGAATTGCGTGATAACCTTGATGATCTTGCAAGAGACTAACGCCAGCAGAGGCACGCAAACACGATGAACTCCGGACAACTTGTCCTGGTGACACTGCAAAATCCGCGAGAAAAATTCTGGGGCATGCTATTGGCGTTGACGCCGGCGGGCGCCAGTTTGCGCGGCGTGGACCTGCAATCGTTTGACGATTTTATGCAGATGGTGAAGGCCGGCGAGGCGAGCGCTGCAAATACCGTTTTCTTTCCCATGCATCGCGTACAGAGGATGGAAGTGGACGCACGCAACGGAGGATTGCCGTCGCTGGCCGATCAGTTCGCGTCGAAGACCGGATTTGATGTGACTAAATTCTTTCAGGACCCGCAGTGATGCTTCGCCAACTGAAGTCCGCGCCAAATTTGCTCACGCTGTTGCGTCTGATCTTTGTTCCGTTCGTGGTGGTGGCCATCCAGCAGCAGAAGTATGCCTGGGCGCTGGGGATATTTGTGGTGGCGGGAATCACGGACCTACTGGACGGCCTGCTGGCGCGCGTGTTGAAACAGAAGACCACGCTGGGCCAATATCTTGATCCGATTGCCGACAAGTTGCTGCTGAGCACGATGTTTCTGATGCTCTCAATAGCGCATATTATTCGCTGGCCGGTTACTATCCTTGTGTTCAGCCGTGACATTATCATCCTAATTGTCTGTACATTGCTCTACGCCACTGGAACAATGAGGGTCTTCCGGCCGACTTGGTTTGGAAAAGCAAACACAGCGGTGCAGATTTTGAGTGTGCCGCTGGCGCTCATCTACCAGATCAATTTTTCAAACTGGGCCCGCCTGGGCAAGCGATGGAGCATTTACGCCACGGTGGCCCTGACTACAATCTCCGGTGTCCACTATGTGCTGCGCCTGGCGTTGGATCTGCGCGCGGCAGGGAACAAGACGGACAGCAATGACGCGGCCAGCAGCTCATAAAAATCCCTTCTTTCACGCCAACGGACAATGCACCAATGGTTAGCGCCAGCTGCGTAACCCGCTGATTTTCCGTGCTATTATCGGCGCAATCCCCCGTTTTAGGCCCTATTCCGAACAATATTTTGGATTTCCCCCAAGGCAATTGCGCGATGGAAACGATGCACCAATTAGGACGATATGAGATCGTCGCCGAGCTTGGACGCGGCGCGATGGGCGCAGTGTTTCGCGCACGCGACCCAAAAATCGACCGCACCGTTGCCATCAAGACGATTGCAATTCCAGCTTCATCCAAGCATGATGCCGAACATTACCGGCAGCGATTCTTCCGGGAAGCGCAGGCTGCGGGACGGCTGTCACATCCGGGAATTGTGACGATCTACGATGTGGGCGAGGACGAGGCCACGCACACGCCATTCATCGTGATGGAGTGCGTTGAAGGCGATTCGCTGGACCGCACGGTTGCGGCAACATCGACTGGAAAGCTGCCTCTCGAGATCGCGCTCAGACTGCTGCGGCAGATTGCTGAAGCGCTGGATTACGCGCACAGGCAGAACATTGTTCATCGTGACATCAAGCCCGCCAACATCATGGTTACAACTGAAGGCCAGCCGAAGATAGCCGATTTCGGCATCGCCAGGGTGGCCATGGCGGAGACCACTTTGCCCGGCCATGTTGTTGGAACGCCGGCATATATGTCTCCTGAGCAGCTCAACGGCAAGGCAGTGGATGGGCGCTCAGATCTTTTCTCCCTCGGCGTGATTGCCTACTGGCTGCTGACAGGAGTGAAGCCGTTTGATGGCGACACGCTGACAGAAATTTGTGTTCAGGTGGTCACAAAGGACCCTGCGCCGCCCAGCGAGATCGCGCCGGGTCTTACTATCGACGTTGATTATGTGTTGAGCCGCGCGCTGGCTAAAGATCCTGCGATGCGCTACCAAAGCGGTAGCGAGCTGGCGGCAGACCTGGACGATCTGAGCGCGGGAAAGAAACCAAGGTCAGTTGTCCAATCGGCGAAGACGCAAGTCGTCCCGCAGATTGGCATGATGGTGTCGCAAAGGAATTCGGAAGCGGGCGTAGCGGCTGCGCGAATCGCGCAAGCGGCGGGTGAAAAAGGCGGGCGGGGCCGGAGAGCGTTGCTGATATATCTGACCGTTGCGGTAATTCTATTGCTGGCCGGCGCCGGTTTTTTGGCGTTGAACTTTAACCGTTCAAACCCGGCGACTCTCCAGATTATTGGGCAGTATCCATTCCAGAGCGGCGAGATTTATATATGGGTGGATGGCGATCTGCGCTACCACGATGAGCTGCGTACAATCGCACGTTCCGGGGTAAAGTCTTCACGCAACTCAACTGCGAATGAGAGCCTGGGTATCACGCTGCCGGTAACGGCGGGCCGGCATACAGTACGCATACAGGTGGATGCCGAAGGAAAAATCTACGACCATGACACCGCCATTCCCGGCTACTTCCGGGCGTATAGCCAGAAGACTCTGACGGTGGACTTTGCCAGCCGAAATCTTGCCCTGCGTTGGGACTGAGATCTACCGATCCGTCGGAGAAAACAAGACGGGTTTAGGCAATCACAAAAGCATTTCTGAACAACTCAATATCCGGCTCAAGCGCCGGTTCAAAATAGACGCTTACAATGTCAAAACGGAATGGCGCGTCTTTCTTTACCTTGCGGAGAAATTCGCGGGCCACGTGGGAGAGGTCGCGCTGCTTCTCCGCGTCCACAGCGAATTCTGCCGGCATGATGTTGCGCGTGGTGCGGGTCTTCACTTCGATAAAACACAGGGTCGCGCCATCCCAGCCAACCAGGTCAAGCTCACTGCGGCTGCGCGGGTTGCGGTAATTGCGGGCAATAATCACGTAGCCATGCTTGCGTAGATGGAAGTATGCGGCTTCCTCGCCGCGGCGTCCGGTGTGGAGATGCTGCGGGCCGGAAGCTTTGCGCGGCAGGAGCCGGGCGAAGGAATCAAGAGCGCGAAGCGCGAGTCGGGTAAGCGTGCCTGACATTTTCTGGAGTCTCGCCCAAGGCTTCTCCGAGAATTCCGAAGCGCAGCGAGGGACCACTATCGTACCGAAGATTTTAATGGAGCGAAAGATTTTTTCGACGCATTTGAGAACAAAAATGCCTGCGGTTTCATATGCTCCGCAGGCATTCTCTCAGCTATAGGGGCTCCCTCGCTGCGCTTCGGGAGGTTAAAACTACTGCTCTTTTTCCACGATGCCGATGCACTCTTCCAGCACGTCCATGCCGATGTCGGCTTGTTCCTGCGTCAAAACGAGCGGCGGTGCAATGCGGATGGAATTTTCACCGGCGCCCAGAAACAGCAGGCCGCGCTCAAACGCCAGTTCAACAATGCGGTCGCGCTCGTCGTGCGCAATGGTTTTGGTCTTTTTATCTTTTACGATTTC
>DAHUXR010000128.1 GCA_027307045.1 Acidobacteriaceae bacterium | reverse complement strand
GCTCGACCAGCGAACTTGGCGCTGCGAACCGGCTGCGGTCATCAAGCGTCGCAACGTTGGATCGTCCTGCACAAAAACTTCGCCGGGCGGCAACGATTGCAGGACACCTGCAACGGCCTGCGCGCTGGCAGCGGCATCGGCGGTTAACTGGCACTCCATCAGGTTGGCTTTGCACTCCTGCTGGAAGCGTTCCAGAGGATTTTCAACGGCTTCAAAGATCGGGCCGTAAAAAGTCTTGTCTTCGATTGGGGGCGCGGGCGTGCTCAGGCCGTCGCGGATGCGCGCCAGGATTGCCTCGCGGCTGGGATTACTTGCTGCCACCGGCGCTCCTCCCCTGGTCGCTTTTTGAAAGCTCTTTCTTCCAGCGCGCTCGAAAAGATTGTGCGGGCAGCGTAACAGGCCTGCGCTTACGGCTCCAGGCCCGCATGGGATCGAGCGCGGTTCCCGCGAGGCCCATGCCATAGACCAGGCGCAGGCTGTGGCGCATCATCCATCCGCCCAGTGCGTAGAGCCGCGGATGCAACATGGCCGTGCGCCACAATTTGAACTGCGTACGCTCGCCCCCAGTCTTTGCTCCGCCAGCTTTGGTGAAATCACGCCGATTGTGCAGCAGATGATGATGCAGATTGATGTTCACCGGGCAAACGCTGGTGCACGCACCACACAGTGACGACGCATAAGAAAGATGCTGGAACTCACTGCCGCGCAAATGCGGCGTTAGCACGCTGCCGATGGGGCCGGGATACGTGGTGTTGTAGGTGTGTCCGCCAATGTTGCGATACACCGGGCAAATATTGAGGCACGCGCCGCAACGAATACAGTGCAGCACTTCCCTTTCTTCAGCGTTGGCCAGCAGGCCGCTGCGGCCGTTATCCAGCAGAACAACGTGGAATTCTTCGGGGCCATCGGCTTCGTCCGCGCGCTTTGGGCCGCCGACGAGTGTGCTATACGTGGTGATCGGCTGCCCTGTGCCGGAAGTAGCCAACACCGGCCACAAGGTTCCCAGGTCTTCCAGGCGCGGAATCACCTTCTCGATTCCCGTGACAGCAACATGGATCCGCGGCAGGCTTGTGCTCAAGCGGCCATTGCCTTCATTGGTTGTAATTGCGACCACGCCCGCATCGGCCACAAGAAAGTTCGCGCCGGAAATTCCCATTTCGGCGGCAAAGAACGCCTCGCGCAATTTGCGCCGCGCGAGCGCAACTAGCTTCTGCGGATCGGCGTCTGGAATATCTTCACCCAGTTTCTCGCGGAAGAGATCGCGAATCTGGTTGCGGTCCAGGTGCATGGCCGGAGTCACAATGTGATACGGAGCTTCATTGCGCAACTGGACGATAAACTCGCCCAGGTCGGTTTCCCACACGCGCATGCCCGCCGCTTCCAGAACCGGCGCAAGATGCATCTCTTCGGTAACCATGGACTTGGATTTCACCACGGTTTTCACGCCGCGACCGATGGCCAGGTCTTTTATATATGCGCAGGCTTCGTCGCCGTTGGCCGCCCAGAAGACGTGCCCGCCGCGCTCCAGGACCTTCTGCTCAAACTGGAGCAGGTATTTATCCAGATTGTTGATGGCTTCGCGCTTGATCTCCTGGCACTTGCGCCGCGCCGCTTCCCAGTCTTTGATCCGTGCTCGACCACGATTGTGCGCGGCGTCGTAGCTATCCATGTTTTTGCGGATAATCTCGCGATGGACAAGATCGGCCGACTTGGTGGCAGCGTCTCGAAGAAATTTCTGTGCCGCAGTGAGGGCGGAAGGCGTTTCGCCGGCGGGTGTCGGATTGTTGCTCATAGTGCTCATTTAAGATTCACATGTTTTACTTCATCGCTATCGCGATGAACGTCTGCCTAAAGGCCCCGCGATTCGCAAGCGGATCGCTAGACGCCGATACCGCTAATGTGCCAGTTTTCAACTGACCCATTATCCGCTCGCCAAAATACTCGCCAAATGAATGGCCTTGGCACGATCCTTGCGCCGGCCCAGAATTCCCTGGACGTGCATCAGGCAGCTGGGATCGATGGCCGTGACGTACTCGGCCCCGGTGACAGCGACGCTATCGCACTTTGACTCACCCATCGCCACGGAGATGCTCTCAAACTTGGTGGCAAATGTCCCGCCAAAGCCGCAGCATTCTTCCAATCGCAACATGTCGACAAGCTTTAAGCCTTTCACGCCGCGCAAAAGCTGAAGTGGTTCATTGCGCAATTTCAACTCGCGCAGCCCGTGGCACGACGCATGATAGGTAACGGTATGCTGAAACGTAGCGCCCACATCGGTGAGGCCCATTACTTTTACCAAAAATTCTGAAAGTTCAAAGGTGCGCTTACCCAGAGCTGCTGCTTCATCGTGCGCCGTGCCGGAAGCCAGCAACTCGGGATAGAAGACACGCACCATGGTGGCGCAGGATCCGGAAGGACAGACAATCACTTCAGCGTCTTTAAAGACGCGCAGAAAACGTTCAGCGCATGGCCGCGCTTCATCCCAGAAGCCGGTATTAAAAGCAGGCTGGCCACAGCAGGTCTGGTCTGCTGGAAAATCCACCTCACATCCAATGCGCCGCAGGACTTTTACCGTATCCACGGCCACTTGTGGCTGCAGCTGGTCGACAAAACACGGAATGAAGAGTGAGATTTTGCGGGCCATCTTTGTTATGGACCATCTTGGGACTTGCGCGATTTTAGCAGAAGAGCGCTGCGCAGTTCATGAGTTGAAGCATTCGCATCTCATATTACTGAGGAATTACGCATGCCAGAATCCAAGCCGCTTGATGAAAAGATCCAGAAGGCAATCGACAAGGCCCTATACGCCAATGGCAATCCTGCCGCGCAAAAAGCCAGGAATTTCCTGAACGGCACATGGCTGGGCGAGCCACTCCATGCGGCGCTGACCGATGTGCCCATCGGCGCATGGACCGTAGCCATGGTTTTTGATGCCCTGGAGATGATTAACGGCCGCCATGAGTTCGCTGTGGCCGCGGACACATCTGTAGCTATCGGACTTGCCGGCGCGGCCGGCGCGGCAATCACCGGAGTCACGGACTGGTCTGACGTGGACCCTCCAGCTCGCCGCCTGGGATTGATTCATGGGCTTCTGAATATAGGTGCTACCGCGCTCTTCGCCACGTCGCTCATCATGCGCAAAAAGAAGGCGCGCAACCAGGGCCGGGGATTTTCCGCCCTGGGTTATGCCTTGATGACATTCTCCGCCCATCTTGGCGGCAAGATGGTGTATGAACATCGAGTAGGAGCGGACCGCACAGCAGGAGAAACGTTCCCGGAAAACTTCACGGCAGTTCTACCGGAATCCAAATTGCCGGACAATACGCCGACGCGCGCGATGTACCAAGGCGTCCCCATTCTGCTTGTTCGCCGCGGGGAGCGTCTCTTTGCCATGGCGGAGACTTGCTCCCATTTCAGCGGGCCGCTTTCTGAAGGGAAACTGGAAGGAGACAGCATTGAGTGTCCTTACCACGCATCTCGTTTTGCTCTCGAAGATGGCCGGGTGCTTAACGGACCAGCGGTGCATCCGCAGCCATGCCTTGAGGTAAGAGTGCGTAATGGGCAAATAGAAGTACGCAGACCGCCGTCCGGGCGTGGTCAGGGTCTCGTGGGTAAGCTCCTGCGGGCCGGTTAGAGCTTGCGCGATCAACACGAATAACACTGATCAACCGGCAGTTGAACGCGTGCTGTTGTTGCAGCAGAGTGGCTGGCGTTCAAAACCGGACGACCATGCGCCTTGCCGCCCACAGGGTCGCCCGTTAAAATCACTGGCGTCGAGGAGATTCCCATGCCTCCCACCCCTACTAACGGCAAGATCTGTTACATCGAAATTCCCACCACTGACATTGCACGGTCGGCTGAGTTCTACAAACGCGTTTTCGGATGGAATGTCCGCACGCGCGGCAACGGCAGCACCGCCTTTGACGACGCCACCGGCCAGGTAAGCGGATCGTGGATGCTCAAGCGCCCTCCAGATTCACTGCCGGGCCTTCTCGTCTACATAATGGTCGATAGCGTCGCCGCGACGATTGAGTTGGTCAAAGCGAACGGATGCGAGATTGTGCAACCCATAGGCGGAGACGCTCCGGAGATCACTGCGCGCTTTCGTGATCCGGGCGGAAATGTGATTGGCCTTTATCAGGAGCCATCCTGAAGAGGTTCAAGCCAAGGGACCCGATAGCATGATCGCTTCTTGAGAAACAAATTGAGGACGCAGTTTATTTGCGTCCTCAAAACTTGATTCCTGTCGAGTCTTTCTAATTTTACGGCAGGTGATCCAGATAGCACGCTCCGGTCGTTATCTGGTCGGGCGGTGTGGGAGGCGTTTTCCACGCCGCAGCGTTGAAGTCAAAGAATTCGGTCATATCCATTTGCGCCTGATCACGCGCGGTGAGGGCAGGCAGATGGAAGCGGGTTTCAATCAGCTTCAGAATAGCCGTATAGTCGGCAACCGTGTGAGAAACAAAGTTCTTTTTGCTAAATGGCGAAATCACAACCAGCGGCAGGCGATACCCAGTGTATTGGAAATTGCATGTCGGACTGGAATTGATGCTTCCATCCGCGTTCAGGCAAATATCCAGGGGGTTGGTACGCAGGTCTTGGGGAGCTATGCCATCAGGACTTGGCATTGGCTGTGGAGAGACGTGGTCATAGAATCCACCGCCCTCGTCCCAGGTGAGAATAAAGATGGAATCTTTCCATGACTGACTTTTCATCAGGCCATTGATCAAGCTGGACACAAACTTGGCGCCCTGCTGAATATTGATTGCGCCGGTCGCGGAATCCGCCGGATGCTCGTCCAACCCTTCCGCCGATGACGGTTCAATAAAGACAACCTGCGGCAGAGTGCCGTTGTTGGCGTCGGTCAGGAACTGGTCCACTGGCACGACATTTTGCGGCTCATTCTTCAGGATGGTAGAGGAATAATTAAACTGCGCCATGTAGCTTTGTCCCAGCAGGCATTGCGCAGTGGTGCAAGGGGTTGTCCCCTGCAAAGGATGGACGTAGTCTTTCCATGTCACGTTGTTTTCGTCCAGCGTCTGCATGATTGTCTTGGCGGTAAGCTGTGGATTACCCGGCGTTATCGGGTAGGCATGCCCCTGAGAAGTTCCAGACAGCATGTATTGGCGGTTAATCTGCGTGCGCGACAGGGCAGGCGAGAACCAACGGTCTGACGTAGCAAAATTCGACGCCATGAAATAGTAGTAGTTCAGGTTGTCGCCGGTGTAGTAGCCCATCACGCGGGCTCCAATCACGTCATTGACAGGACCTTCATGCCCTGCTGTCTGGGCAAATCCATCTCCCATGTACACGGTGGAAAGCGAATCGTGCTTGTTGAAATCCACGTGGCTCTCATTCCATGACGGGCTTGGATTCTCCACGCACATGGTATTCAGGGCGAAAGCAGTAATCGTGGGCGCTGGCCCGCCGCCGGCAGGAGGATCACCGACGTTCGAGGCATTGTCTGGCGTGCCATCGAGCGTGGTTCCGTTAGTGGCTTGCGAATAGCCGTTTTTTTGCCAGTACTGCATCAGGTGGCCAAAGTAATGATCGAAAGAACGGTTCTCCTGGGCAAGGATGATGATGTGATTGACCGAATTCTGGAGCGTAGCCGTTACAACGGGTGTAGGCGTGGGCGAAGGCGATGGAGGTGGATTATTACCGGCCGAAATTCCGCCGGAAACCCCACCACAACCGGAAAGTGAAAGCAGAACAACGAAGCAGGCGAGAGGGCACAGCAACTTTTTCATCTAAGGACCCCACTATCATTAACCATTGCGATGTGGTTTCCAGAGCTCCGGGTTGTCCAAAGCTGCTGCTGGATTCAATCGTGAAACGCGCTTAAATAGCGGGTTAAGAAGAATTTCTCTCCGGAGAGTAACGAAGCCGCGCCAAAAATTTAATTTTCTCTCTCTGCAATATTTGAAGTTTCTAACCACAACTGTCGCGCCTTGGAGTCATCCCTCGCTTCCCGGCTAGGCGTTGCCGGCCTGCACCTGTAAAAATATTCACCGCTCACGGTGGCCACGTCGGGCGACGAGGCCAGATAAACCAGAGTCTCTGCTCCCTGCTCTGGCGTGAGAGCAAACCGCTTGGCTATGCCAATGCCGAATCCAATCAGGCCACCCGTCTGGTCGCCGAAGCGCGTCGAAACAAAACCCGGATGAAGCGAATTGGCAGTCACGCCAGTCCCCGCAAGCTTTCGCGCCAGCTCGCACGTATAGAGGATGTTCATCAGCTTGGAGCAGGCATAGACCTTGAATGCCGGCCCGCCATAGCGCAATAAATCCCACAGATTGGATCGATATGCTTTTTTCGATTGCAGATCATCGAAGTCCACGGCGCCGGAGGTGTGCGCGTCTGATGCGGTATTCACAACACGCGCCGGCGCTGAGGCTGTCAGGCGATCGCGCAAAAGCTGAGTCATCACGAAATACGACATATGGTTTAGCGCAAAGGTACGTTCCAAACCATCTTCAGTGAGCTGGCGCGTTCCGAACATTGCGCCTGCATTATTGATAAGGACATTAATGCGGGGCTCGGCGTGGGCGATCTCGGCGGCAACGCGCTTCATCTCACGCAGGCGCAAGAGGTCAGCATAATAAATGGAGTGTGAGATTCCGGGAGCGACCTGATTCAGCCGAGCCATCGCCGCCTGACCTCGTTCGCGATCACGCGCCACCTGCACGATGCGCGCTCCCATGGCGGCAAGTTTCTCTGCCGCAACCTGGCCAATGCCGGAGGTGGCGCCGGTAATTACAACAACTTTGCCCTTCATGTTTTCCGCCATGGTTAAATCCCTCCGGCATGCCGCAAAAGATGCACGACAGCAGGCAAGCTTAACATCCGTGGCAGGCAAAACGGAGTACCATCGATCCTCGGTAGTGTCCTATGACATAGGACACTACCCAATCCTCTACCGGCGGCTGGGATGAAGATGTGTGAAAATGGTCAGCTTATGCCCTGGCCTCAGTCAATCACTTTGCGCGGGACGCACGCGATCCTGGAACCGCTGTCGCAGGCCCACCATGACGATCTGGTTGAAGCAGTGCAGGACGGAGAGTTGTGGAAGCTCTGGTACACCATTATCCCCGAACCCGCACAGATGAAAGCCGAAATTGACCGCCGGCTGGACCGCCATGCAAAAGGCGGAATGCTTCCCTTTGCCGTGAGGGATACCCGCACGGGAAAAGCTGCGGGCATGACAAGCTATTGGAATGTTGACCAACCAAATCGTCGCGTGGAGATTGGCGGCACATGGTATCGCAAAAGCATGCAGCGCACCGCGCTCAACACAGAGTGCAAGTTGCTCTTGCTCGCACATGCATTTGAAGCATTGAATTGCATCTGCGTTGAGCTTCGCACCCACTTTTTCAATCACGCGAGCCGGCGGGCCATCGAGCGGCTGGGAGCGAAGCTGGATGGGATATTGCGGAACAACCAGGTCCTGCCCAACGGGACGATCCGCGATTCATGCGCCTACAGCATCATCGCCAGTGAGTGGCCGGTGGTGAAGACGAACCTCTTATGGAAACTCAACCAGACGACGGCTGAGCTGTAAGCGAGATGGCTGATCATCCCAGTGCGGGGCGAATCTTTTGAATTTCTAATCCTTTTTTAAGTGCTTTCTAACCAAAACGGTTCACAGTGGCGGCTGGTTGACGAATGTCCTTCCGGATCATCTCAAGGGTAGATCTCTTGCGCACCGCGTTTCGGGTCTGATGAACGTCCTGCCTCAAACTGACTCCAAAAACACCAACAAAGATTTAGAGAGAAAAAGAGGGACGAAATGCACACCCATTCCTGTGGTCGCACTCGGCTACTGCTCCGCACCCTATTGCTCATGCTCATCAGCGGGATGCTCTCATCAGCCGCTTTAGCCCAACGCACCATCAACGAAGCCGACCGCATAACGCTGCATGGAAACGTGCACCCACAGGCGCGCGCGGAATTTGACCGCGGCGCCGCGAATGCGGCCATGCCGATGAACAGAATGGTCCTGCTGCTCTCAGTGCGCCCGGACGCGCAGGCCGACTTGCAGAAACTGCTGGCCGACCAGCAGAACCCGAAGTCGCCCAGCTACCACAAGTGGGTCACGCCCTCAGAGTTTGGATTGCGTTTTGGTCCCACTGACCAGGACATTGCCGACGCCAGCAACTGGCTGAAAAAATCCGGCTTTACCATTGATGAAGTTGGAAACGGCCGCATGTGGATCAACTTCAGCGGCGACGTGCAGAAGGTGGAGCGCGCTTTCCAGACCAACATCCGCAACTATGAAGTGGATGGAAAGATGCATTTTGCCAACGCCACCGATCCAAGCATTCCGCGAGCGCTCGGCGGACTGGTGCAAGGCGTGGTTTCTCTGCACGATTTCACGACGCATCCGAACAGCACGGCAAGCCAGCTGCCGTCCGACTTTACCAACGCGGGTGGCGCACATCTTCTTGCGCCGGGCGATTTCGCCACGATTTATAACGTAAACCCGCTCTATAACGCGGTCCCGGCCATTGACGGAACTGGCCAGACAATCGCGATTGTCGGCCGCTCAGACATCAATCTCACCGATGTCCAGTTCTTCCGCAGCTTCTTCGGCTTGCCCGCCAACGATCCTGTCTTTATCCACAACGGACCCGATCCCGGTGACCTTGGCCCCCCGGACGAAACGGAAGCTGACCTGGACGTGGAATGGTCGGGAGCTGTCGCGAAGAATGCCACAATCGACTTCGTTATCTCGCAGACGGGAGCGACTGACGGTGTGGCCCTCTCAGCGCAGTTCATCGTGAACACGAACCTGGCCAACATTATGAGCACCAGCTTTGGCCTGTGCGAATTTACGCTGGGCGCCACTGGAAATAATTTCTGGAACACCTTGTGGGCGCAAGCAGCAGCACAGGGAATCACGTCATTCGTCTCCGCGGGAGACAGCGGCGCCGCGGCCTGCGATGATTCAAGCGCATTGGTGGGCACAAGAGTCAACGTCAACGGCATTGCCTCCACACCGAACAATATTGCCGTCGGCGGCACTCAGTTCGATGAAGGAGCAGGCATTTACTGGTCGGCGGTGAATAATGCCGACCAGTCGTCAGCCCTGAGCTACATCCCCGAGATCGCATGGAATGAAAGCGGCTCGGTGGTGGGCGGATCAGGCTTGTTCTCAACTGGCGGCGGCGCAAGCGCGGTGTATACAAAACCCGCCTTCCAGGTGGGGACGGGCGTTCCGGTAGACGGAGCGCGCGATATTCCTGACGTGTCACTGAGTTCGGCAGGCCATGACGGGTACATCATTTTTCAAGGGCACACCACAGGCACAACCGGAATGTTCTCAGTGGGCGGCACTTCAGCAGCTTCACCGTCTTTTGCCGGACTGATGGCGCTGGTCGTGCAGAAAACCGGAGTGGCGCAAGGTAACGCAAATCCGGTCTTCTACACCATGGGACAGAACCAGTTCAACCACGGCATTGCTGTTTACCATGACACCACAACCGGAAACAACACTGTGCCGGGAATCGCGGGATTCAGCGCAGGCGTTGGCTATGATCTGGTGACCGGGTGGGGTTCAGTGGACGCCAGCAACATGGTGAACTTCTGGAACAACAACGGCACCCCTGACTTCTCATTGGCTGCCACTCCTGCATCGCAATCCGTAAATCAGGGCAGCACGGCTACGTACACGGTGACAGAATCGGTATTTGATAATTATTCCAATACGGTGACGTTCAGCGTAAGCGGACTGCCGGCTGGCGCCAGCCCAACGTTTGCTCCTCCAACTTTGAGCGGAGCAGGCACTTCATCGTTGAGCATCACCACGTTGGCAACCACACCGCTCGGCAGCTATCCGCTGACGATCACAGGCACTGACGGAGCTTTGACTCACACAACTTCCGTCACGCTGGTGATCACAGCGCCTGACTTCTCACTCACAGCGTCTCCTGCCACGCAAACAGTAGTTGTGGGAAGCACAGCGAATTACACAGCAACAGTCGCCGCACTGAACGGATATACGGCAACGGTCAACCTGAGCGTAAGCGGATTGCCCGCGGGTGCGTCGCCGACCTTTACTCCGCCTTCAGTCACCGGATCAGGAACTTCGGGGCTGGCGATAACAACCACGGCAGGCACCACGCCGAGCGGCAGCTATCCATTGGTCATCTCTGCGACTGACGGAGTGCTCACCCACACCGCCAACGTAACTCTTGTGGTGACCAATTTCGGCATTTCGGCCGGCCCTTCCAGCGTGACCGTTGCGCAGGGCACCGCAGCCAGTTACACAGTCTCTCTCACCACGGCCAGCGGCTATGTGGGGACAGTGAACTTCAGCGTGAGCGGCCTGCCGACTTCAACAACGCCGGTATTCAGTCCCACCAGCCTCACGGCGTCCGGTTCGACCACGCTCACGATTTCAACCTCGGCCACGTCTCCACTCACGCCGCCGGGAACTTACCCGCTCACGATTTCCGCGAGTGACGGCGTAAGCACGGCGACCACTCAGGTAGTGCTGGTTGTAACCGCCATCGGCGACTTCGGGATTTCGATTTCCCCGGCGTCACAGACGATAAATCCAGGCGAAAATGCGGGTTATGGCGTCACCATCAGTCCCTCCGGTGGATTCACAGGACTTGTAAACCTTCGTGTGAGTGGCTTGCCGGCTGGTGCTACTGCGACGTTCAATCCGAATTCCATACAACAATCGGGTCTCTCCTCCCTCTCCATCGTTCCGGCAGCCAATACGCCGGCGGGGACTTACATGCTTACCGTAACGGGAACCAGCGGCCCGCTGGTACACACAGCCACGGCTACTCTGGTGATAGCGGCCGCTTCAGATTTCACCATCTCGGCTCCGCCATCAATCTCGGTAAAACGCAACTCCAGCGGATCCCTGACGGTGACCATCTCTGCAGTAAACGGATTTGCCGGGACAGTCAACCTGAGTGTTTCCGGTTTGCCTTCACTGGTGACGGCAGTGTTCAAGCCGACTTCAGTCACGGGCAGCGGCACTTCAACTCTCACGTTTACCGTGGACCACCGTGCGCAACAGGGAAACAGTCAGATAACCGTGACGGGAACAAGCGGACTTTTGGTCCACACAGCAAACGTCACGCTCAGCATTAACTAACTGTTTGCAAATGGAAAATGCCGCCGGTCAAAACATCGGCGGCATTTTACCTGGCCTCAATCGAAGAGGCAGCGATGATGGCGGCGCTCAAAACAACAAGCCACCCCGCAATGGGTGGCTTGTTTTCGTAGGATCTCAGCACCTTGTTCTATTTTGCGCTGAAGTCTTTCTTGCGGATCAAGGCGTGAATGCCCTTGGTCTTATCTACGACCTGTGAAACTTCAAAGTCGGCAGCGGCGCTGAGATAAGCTAAAGCAGTCGCGCGATCCATGCCAAGCTTCTCGGAGAGGAAGCGCACGGCTTCACGCGTGGCTTTCTTCATGGCTTCATTTAAATCCGGATCAAGACCGATGGCAATCCAGTAATCCGGCGTTTCAGCAAATGGTCCGGTGAGTTTGCCCTTGGCGGGAATGGCGGGATCGCCTGCTTTAAGCACGGTGAAACGCAACGTTGTCCGCAAAGAACCTTCAATCGCCGTCAGCGCTACTTCCCCATTGCCCTGCGCAAAATGTGGATCGGCGATAAAGAACATTGCGCCGGGAACCTGCACCGGCAGATACAGCGTGGCTCCGGCGGTGAGGTAATGGATATCCATATTGCCGCCGTAATCGCCGGGCGGAACGGAGTTAGGCTTGCCGCTCACGTTTGGCGTTACGCCCATGGTTCCCATGAACGGAGCGACGGGAATATGCGCTTCCTTGCCTTCTCCCGCGGAAAGAATGCCGTACCATTTTCCATTGATGAGCTTGATGGGAACGTATTTTGAAACATTGTTATAAAGCTGAGGGCTGCTTGCGCTTGCTCCCGGCTGCGGGCCTGAGTTCTCAGGAAATTCTCCGGGCAGCGCGCCCTTGCCGTGGCGATTACTGATCACGCCATACGGCACGCGCGGAATCAGCGAAATCATTTCAACTTTTAAGACGTCGCCGGGCTGCGCGTCCTCCAGTGCCACCGGACCCATCACCACGTGTGGACCATCCTTGGCAAAATCATGCGTCAGGCTGGAAGCGGCAATGGCTTTGGCGTCATTCAGGACTTGATTGCCAGGCACGCCCTGCTGGCCAAAATACTTCGCCGGATCGCGACCCTGATCTTCCAGAATTCCCTCGTGGGAAACGGTATCAAAAGTGACGGTCGCGCCAGAGGGTACGGTGAGCACGGCTTTGGCCGCGTTGTCCGGCAGGTACCCCCAGCGGATTGAATCCGGCGTGGCGGGGAAGTAAAAATCCGACTTGAGTTTTACTGAAGCGCCGGGGACCGCTTTCCCCGCAAGTGGCTGGAGAATAGCGGTTTGCGCCGCCAGCAGTGGAGTAAAGGCAAAGGCAAAGAGCCAATGGGAATGCCGCGAAAGGTAGGTAAGCATATCGGCGGGAATTCTACTCCAAGGATGCAAGCGGAACACCATCGATTTTTTTATGGAGGAGATTACCTCACTGCTTGTCGGCATCCCGCCTTTGGTTGACGGTTGATAAGCGAGTGGACGCATTACTGTCCTGAAGCCGGCGCGGCGATATCGACCACTGCCAGCCACTTTCCTGACTTATCTTTCTTCCACACGGTGGTGTAGCTGCCGGACATTGGCTGATTGCCCATGCTGCCGGAAAATGTTCCGCGCGTATATCCCAGGTCTTTTGAAACGTCGGCGGAATCCACAGTCCAGCTTAGCTTGAAGTTTGGATCGGCAAGCATCTTCGACCAGAGGTCTTTGATCGCCTGTTTGCCGTGAACCCATTTGCCGTCATTGCCGGATACATACGCGTCGTCCGCGATGAAGCTCATGAACTGGTCAACGTTCTTAGAGCCCGCTGCCTGCGCCCAGTCCTGGTCCGCTTTCTGCAGGTCATCGGTTGGATTGGCCGCAAAGGCCAGAAACGCGCCAAATACCACGAACAGAACCACTGTAATCAGCTTGCGCATCGTCTAACCTCCTGGGTCGCAATTAAAGCACAAGTTGCCGCTGGTCAGCGACTATGCCAACCATGGGGATTTGACGGCGCCCTTAAGGCCCGTTTGGACTTGTCGAAAAGCCCTGAATCCCGTACAGTTTTCGGGTCTCGAGAAAGCCCAAAAATCCCGGGTACGCAGTCAGACCTGGAAGGCATCTAAGTTTTTAAGAGGCAGTGTTATTGAGGTCGGCAGTGATTCGAATTATTACCATCGAGCGCGAATATGGCAGTGGTGCGGCGCAGATTGCCGTGAAATTGGCCGACCGGCTGGGCTGGAAGCTTTGGGACCA
>DAHUXR010000127.1 GCA_027307045.1 Acidobacteriaceae bacterium | reverse complement strand
GTCGGGGAGAGAGGATTTGAACCTCCGACCCCCTGGTCCCGAACCAGGTGCTCTACCAGGCTGAGCCACTCCCCGACATGGACCATCCAGGCGGACGGTCATTGGTAGGCCTCGATTATAGCAGAGTATCTCGGCTCTAAACTGAGAAACCGCAGTCCTCTTGCAGCAGAACCGCGCCCGTTCGCGACACCTAATTTCCCTGACACTTGATTTCCTAACAGCTGTTTCCCGGCGCGCTTATTCCGTGGCGCTGATTTCCTGACAGCTGATTAGCGACACCCGATTCACGGCTCTACTATTCCTGACTTCTGATTACAGTAATCCGATTATTGACCGAACATTTCCGATTACCCCAGCTGATTTCCTAGCGACTGATACCACAGCTAATCTCCAATTCCCGACAGCGGCCGCAGCCGTCAGGCATCATCCTGGTTTTCCAACTCCTGATTCCAAACACCCGAATTTCGAACCCGAATTCCCGAAGCCCAATTTCTGACACTTGCCTGTCGAAACATGAAAATCAACGCTGATTTGGCCGTAAAACTTGCCTGCAAAAGGATGCCGCAGAACTCCTATCCAAAAAAGCTCCATAAGTCCATGGCCAATTGTTCGCCAACAGCAGGTGTTCACCTGATTGTGACTCAGTATTTTGTAGCCAAGAATATTCATTCCCCATTTCGTCTATATGCTTCCACTTGAACTCTGCGATCAGGCCGCCGCACCAGAAACTCCGGCCACAATAGGACACGAACTGGCCACCCCGGCGGCCGGCTGTTTTGCCGATGGCTCACGCGTTCCGACCGATGGCTCACACCTCGCAACGACCGCTGACGCCTCACGCGCTGAGTTCGATTCACGCCGCGCCGGCGGCATTCGACGGCGACTACGTCTTTCCACGCGGCGTTTGATTGTTCTGGCGGCCATCGTTCTGGGAATGCGTATCTTTGTGGGCGAAGCTTCAGTGGTGCCAACGGCGTCCATGGAAGGCACCATCCTGGTGGGCGACCATCTTTTTATGGACAAGCTGCTTTATGGGCCGGAAATTCCGCTGGTCCACTGGCGACTGCCCGTGTTGAAGGCCATCCATCGCGGCGACATTATCGTCTTCCGTTATCCTAAAGATGTTACGGAAACTTTTCTCAAGCGTGTTACGGCTCTTGGCGGTGATCGGCTGGAAATTAAGAATGGCGTGCTGTACGTAAACTCTCAGCCTGTACAGGAGCCATACGCGGTGCATCACGCGCCGGTACATAATCCTCTGGAAAGCTGGGGGCCAACCGTTGTGCCGGAAGGCAAGCTCTTTGTAATGGGTGACAATCGTGACAATTCGAGTGACAGCCGCGATTGGGGCTTCGTGCCCATGAGCAACGTCATCGGCGAGCCGCTGTTTGTTTATTGGTCTTATGACGCGCCTACAGCGCGCTGGCTGGATGAAAATCCCGGACACAGGATTTCTTTCTATGCTTCTATCGCGGAGAACTTTTTTTCCAATACCCGCTGGAACCGCACCGGAATGCTGCTCTAAAGTGGGCCGGTCGATTACGTGGGGTACCTAGCGCGTTTTGCAGCAAAGGGGTGGAAAAGCGCGCAGCCGATTTCAATCCTGCGCTTTTGAGTTGATCAAATCCATAGCGCGCTTCTGCACTGCCGCTTCGGATCCAAATTCTGTTATCCAGTGGACCTCCGGCTCACGGCGAAACCACGTCATCTGCCGCTTGGCATAGTTTCTGTGGCCCTGCTGCGCTGCAACAATAGCCTGCTCCAGTGAAATTTCTCCGCGCAGGTGCTGCATGGCCTGCTTATAGCCCAGTGAGTTCAGCGGCCACACAGATGAACCGTATCGGTCTATCAGCATGCGCGTTTCCTCCAGCAGTCCGGCAGAAAACATCTCACGTGCGCGCTGGTTGATGCGCGCGTATAGAGACTCGCGATCGGGATTAAGACCGATGCGTAGAATGTTGAAGCCCTGCAACGCGTCCCGCCCTTGTTGCCACAGGCCAGTCATGGGCGCTCGCGCGCTGATGCTTACTTCCAGTGCTCGCACCACCTTAGGAACATCATTGGCGTGGATGGTTTGCGCCGCCGCTGGATCAATACGGCGCAGTATCTTGTGCAGATATTCACTTCCCCGCTCCGCCGCGCGCTCTCGCAACCGCGTGCGGAGTTCTTCTGAGCGCGGCGGCCCTGCGAATAATCCTTCCAACAGCGCGCGAAGATACAGTCCAGATCCCCCAACAACAATGGGCAAATGCCCGCGAGCCGCAATGTCGGCAATTGCCTGTCGCGACAGCCGCGAATAATCGCCTGCGGTAACCAACTCCTCGGGGCCGGCAATGTCGATCAAATGATGTGGAACTCGGCGACGCTCTTCCTTGGAAGGTTTTGCCGTACCGATCTCAATCTCGCGATAGATCGCCACAGAGTCACAGCTGACAATCTCACCTTGCATCCGGTCCGCTAGATGGAGCGAAAGCGCAGTCTTACCGCTGGCAGTGGGGCCAAGGATCACCACGAGCAGAGGCACGCTCATGCGCCGCTCCAAATGCGTCGCAGGAAAACAAACAGGAGTATGAGCAGCGCTAACAAGGCCAGGCCGAGCGCCTGCTGTCGTCGGGAATCCATTGCATTCACATTGTAGCTAGACCGGCCCCAAGAACAGCGTCCGCCGTCATAAGCGCGAAACAGAAGATGTTAAACTCTAGCGCGGAGCATCATCCCTCGGCAGCTATCAACTGTCTTATGACAACCGTAAACAGGTACAAATTTGATGAATTTGAAGCCGACCTTCGCGCGGCGGAGTTGCGTAAAAATGGCAACCGGCTGAAGCTGCAGATGCAGCCATTCCAGGTATTGGTGGCGCTGCTTGAGCGTCCTAAAGAAGTTGTTACCCGTGAAGAGTTGCGGCAGCGCTTGTGGCCGCAGGATACATTCGTCGACTTTGACCACGGCCTCAACACCGCTATGGTCAAACTGCGTGACGTGCTGGGCGATTCAGCCAGCAAACCCAAATTCATTGAGACAATTGCCAAGCGCGGTTATCGCTTTCTTGGCGATGCTGAGGTTATTTCAGAGCAGCCTGCGGCGGCGGAGACGAAAGTGTCCGCGCAGCCCGAAGTCGGAATAACGACCGTCGGCAAGCAAAACATGGTGCCCGCAAGCCTTCCAATAGAAAAAGATTCAACGCTTCCCCGCACCAGTCGAAACAACGCGCGTCTCTTGTTCACCTTAATTCAGATCATGTACCTGATCTTTTATCTCTCGGCGCTGTTTAGCTGGGAAAACACGTACAAGGCCTCCTTTAATACCTGGGGAGTCGCCGGTGCAACTGCGTTCGTCGTTTATATGGCAACATCCATGGTCGGCATTGCCGTGCGTTTGTATCTGATCTCTGCCACCGCAATGGACTACCATCTGCTCGGCAGCAAATATCGCGTGCTTACGCCTGCACTTTTTGTCCTGGATATGATCTGGGCTTTATCGCCGTTGCTCATCGCGGACCGCATTGGTTTGGGTTTTGCCCTGGGAGCATGTGCGGCACTGGTCTACATGCCGTTCGCGCAACGTACATTAATAAAGATGATGCAGAGCGGGCGGTAGGACGGTGTTCGCTATTCCAGATCGTTCTTATCTGGGTTGTAGTAGAAGCGCGCCCTGATCAAAAGATAATCTCCGGCAAACTGCGTAGGAAGATTGGGCAGCGGGATCGCGTCGGTGATGGCGCCCCACGCGGCTCGGTCCAACGCAACGTCGCCCGACGAGCCAACCAGTTTCATGCCCATGACTTTGCCTTCTTTCGTGATGGCAAATTCAATGACCACCACGCCTTTTTTCATCACAGGTGGCATGGCAGATTCAGGGATCAACGGGTCCCAGTGCGTTTGCACGGTATAGCGCAGGCGCTTCATGTATGGGCCAAAATCCACGCCCATGGTGTCACTCAAAATTTCCAGCCCGCCTTTTGTGGCGACGTTGGGTTTCACGCCGCTTCCATATTCACCGCCGCCAAAATTTACCGGTGCATTCCCATGCCCCGCGGCCGCGGAACGAATCGCATCATGCACTGAAGCGCCGGGCGACGCAATGGTAAAAGGAGATTTCTTGGGCGGCGCCGGTGCCGATTCAAGCTGGGCTGTAGCCGGGGGCGTGGGCTGCGCCGCAGGAGCTGGTGCGGCGGTTTGCGCTGTCGCCGGATTTTGCTGCATCGCCTGCTGGCCTGGAGGTGGTGGCGGAGAAGCCTTGGGCGGTCCGGGCTTACGCGCATCGATCAGCTGGCGCAGAGTTTCTTTGTCCACCGTAGGAGTCTTCGTCTGCGCGATGCGGTTCTTGTCAGAAGTGATGTTGGTTTTGGGTGGCTTTACTTTGAGCAGGTCATCCGGCAATGGGATAAATGTGGTTTCCTGCTTTTCTTTGATCGGAATAACGGCTGGCCCGCTGAAATTCCACTTCGGTATAAAGATCAGCAGCGCAATGATGGCAGCGTGCGTGATCAGGGAGATCCATGCTGCCTCGCGCCGGCGATACGTAGAGACGACGTCATCTTCTTCCGGCAGATCGGCCGTGAGAATATGCAAACGCGTCTCCGCAGCCGTGATCTTCAGCGGCACTTCTGCTTGCGACTGTTCCTCAGCCGGACGCCCTTTTTCTTCCATTACAGGAATAAACCACCACCAGCCTGCCTTGCAGGCGCTGCTGCTTTGTTAGTAACTATTCTCTCATTAGAACGGCAGTTGTGAGTTGCTCTTGCGGACACTAACGATGAAAAAACGACTTTTCTAGTGCAAACCACTCATTACCAAGGGACGAATTGCCGGGACCTTAACACATGTTTACACAGGGTTCACAGGGAATGGATCCGGGCGCGCTTTGTATGCTCGTCAATGGCGGAAAGTATGCTCAGCGCAACCGCCAGCGCGCGTCGGCCATCCTCCAACGTGACCACCGGCTTTTCGCGGTGCCGCACGGCATTCAGAAATGATTTTAGTTCCGCTCGCAACGGCTCTTCGGATTCCACTTTGGGCTTAGTCAGGGTTACGCCAGGAATCGGAAGGGTTGAGGGGGTTTCCGCAAATGCCATTAAATTGTGCAGAGAAAACTTCTCTTCCTGGGTAACGCGAATCTGGAAAACATCCTGACGCCCGTAATCGATGGAGACATATTCCTTGGGCTGAAAGAAGCGCAGCTTGCGCACGCGCTCCGTGCTGATACGGCTGGCCGTCAGGTTGGCCACGCAGCCGGACTCAAATTCCATTCGCACATTGGCGATGTCGACTTTTTCCGTGACCACGGGCAGCCCCACCGCGCGTATTTCCTTTACCGGCGATTTAACGAAAGAAAGCACGACATCGATATCGTGAATCATCAGATCCAGGACCACGTCGACATCAAGGCTGCGCGGGCTGAAAACGCTGAGGCGGTGCACCTCAAAAAACATCGGCTGGGTAATGAGCGGAATTGTCCCTCGGACCGCGGGATTAAATCGTTCCAGATGTCCCACCTGCACCACGCGCTGATTGGCGTTGGCCAGACTGATCAACTCGTCGGCTTCCGCCAAAGTTGAGGCCAGTGGTTTTTCTATGAGCACATCAATGCCGGCAGCCATCAACGCCGCAGCCACGCTACGATGATGCAGCGTCGGGACCGCCACGGACGCGGCTTCCACGCGTCCGAAAAGTTCTTCCACCGTAGCCAGCGCGGAGCAGCCAAACTGGCTGGCCACAGCCTGGGCCTGGCCCGCGTCGCTATCCACTACGGCAACCAGTTCCACGCCGGCGCCTTGTTTTTGCAGGTCATGGTAAACGCGCGCGTGGTTGCGGCCAAAAGAGCCTACACCAACGACCGCCACCCGAATTGGACTTTCGTGAGCCAACCGTTGATTTTCTCAGACGTTTGCCAAACCGGCAAAGGATATCATCAGGAACGTTCGGAGAAATCATCGTATGGGACGCGCCTTTGGGTTTATTAGCTTGATCATTGTGGTGGGAATTGGGGCCTATATTTACATGCGCCAGACAAAAGACCTGATGGCCGGCGGCAGCAGCAATCCCACGGCAACGGTGGATTTGATCGGTGTAAGAAATGATCTGCTGGCCATTGCCCAGGCGGAACGCAGCCATCAGGCAAGCCAGGGCGGGTATGTTTCCATTGAAGCGTTAAGATCGCAAGGTGATCTCACCATGACCCGCGATAACCGCGGACCGTACAACTATTCCGCCGAAATCGCCGACTCTTCGTTCCGCATTGTGGCCACTTATTCCGGTCCGGAAAGCTCTGGAATGCCAAAAACCCTCAGCGTTGACCAGACCATGCAGGTCAGCCAGCAATAGGCTATGACGCCTTGGCAAGCGCTTTCTTTACGGTTGATTGCCGGTAAATTTCAAGCGTCTTCTCCGCAATCACGTCCCAGCTTAACGACTCTTTAGCGCGCTTCAGCAACTTGGCGCCGACCTGCTGCCGCAAGGCGTCATTCGTCAGCAATTCAATGATTCGTTCAGCCAGTTGCTCCGGGTTATTCTCTTCCACCCAGACGCCGCTGTCACCCAGATGGTCGGGCAAGCCGGCTTTGCGCGTGCATACAACGGGCAGCTTACAGGCAGCAGCGAGTGAAGCAGGCAATCCGGCAAAACTTCCGGTGTAAGGAAGCACGCAGACCCTGGACCTCTGGTACAGATGGACCGTGTCTTCTTCTGAAATCTGATTCAGCCAGATGACTTTGTCGGCAATGTCATGGTCGAGCGCCAGCTGAGCACCTTCTTTTGGCGTGACTGGGCCATAGTGTCCATGAATTTTGAGTGTCGGCGTCGCTTCACCCATGCGAGCTTTGATGATGGCCATGGCCTTGAAAACCGCTTCAATGCCTTTGCCGGACATCAGCTTGTGTCCGCCATAAAAGACAATTCCCGACCGTTCACTGTCCGGCAGCACTTCCGGTAGATCGGTTCCGTGCAGGACCACGTGTACCTTGTCTTCCTGCACCTTCAACCGCAGAAGCTGCTGCTTCATGTCTTCGCAATGGACAATGACCGCGTCTGCCAGATTGTAAGTAGTGTTGGTTTCAGGAAATTCCTGTTGATCGCCATCAAGTTCATGAACCGTAATTATCCTGATTGCGCTGGAAGGCTGGCGCAGCCAATGGAAAACGGCCTTGGATCCATAAGCATTCAGTATCTGCTGGAAATGCACCACCTCGGCATTTTTTGATAAGGCAGCATACTTTTTAGCGCGCGCATACGTAATCACGCTGCGGACGGCTCCACGCAACCGGCGCTTCCATGCTTTTTTCGACCGGAACTCCACCGGCATCGGCATATCAAAGTAATCGCACTGCTTCGCCTGGAATTGCCTTCCCGTTTCAATAGGATCTCCGCAGCCACAGTTTGAAGCCACCCACTGCATGGTTGTGCCGGTCTTCTTTTCAATTTCAGCCTTCAAAGAACTGGCATAAAAACCAAACGATGTTTTAAATGGGCAACAAATCATGCTCGTTTGCATGGGGCCTTCTCCTTTTCACATCCTAAGCTTACCGGGCCTGCTTTCGATAAAGGCTTTGTGCCTGGTAGTGCGTTTTTTCTTTCTTTAGCGCTTGCCGGGCTACGCCAAAACTCGCGGGCCTTCCATTTGCCATTTTTCCAGCTCATGGAGGGCGCGTTTGCCATTGTGCTGCACATCCTCCGCCAGTATCTTCCCATCGGCGACACGAACTGCGTTCGCAACCGGAACGCCAGCCGCGCGCGAAGATTCTTGTTAAACACAAAACCATTGAAGTGAGGCAGCGTCTTTGACGTCCATAAAGTCTTGTAATGGTCTTTACCGCCGCCAAAAAAAAGTTCCGGTATCCCATTTTTTGCACATTCCTGCATAATGCCATTGAGCAGGAGCTGGCCGGGACCGCCGTGCCCCAGGGACTCATCATAGGTGATCTTCATGGGAAAGAAGCACTCGTCGGTGAGTACGCTGAAAGCGCCTGCGGCCATTCTGCCGTTGGCCTCCAGGGAATGCAGCCGAAAATATCCGAAGCTGGTCGCCTCGCGCGCAATTGAATCGTAAAATGACCGCGTTGCCTGATCGCAGTTGATTGCAGTCCCTTTCTTGCCTTTCCAGCCTGCCTCTTCCATTTCATAAAATTTACGCAGGGTTTCTGCATGGGGTTCAGTATGGCAAATGAGTTTCAGCTTGTCTCCTGCTTGTTGCTCCAGCAACCGTTCTTTGCGGCGCAGTTCATGGCGAAAATGGCGGCTCGTGGCACTCAGCCACGTAAATACACCATCGGCATCACGCTCCATTTGCAAAGTTGGGCTGTCCTGCGCCAGAAAGGTGATGGTATTAAAGCCGTCAAGGCTTGCGAGCGCCATGAGTTGCTGGCAGGCTCCATGTTGCGGAAACAGCGGCAACTCAAGAACGTCCCATCCTGGCATGTACCGCAAAAGTTGCCACATCGACGCCAGAGCAGCTTCACCAATGACGCCTTGCTTTCGTACGATTTCAAATCGAACCGAATGAACATTGGCTGCCCCTGCGAGTTTGACCACCGGAATGCAGGCGTAACTGCCTGGTTTGCGAACCAGAGGCAAAACCGCGACCAATTCTTGACCTGAATAAACCGTCAACAGAACCAATCGGTTATCCGGCTCAAAAATGCGAAGGTACGCTTGGACCCATTCCGGACGCTGGAATGGAGCACTTCCCGTCTCTTCACACAGCTTCCGCCACCGGTCTGCAATGCTAAGAATTAGCTCTTCCCCTCCGACCTGGAGGCCTGGGGTCAACTGGGGAACGACACTTTCTTTTGTAAAACAGTTAATGCCTGGAGCAGCCATTATTGAATGGTTACTTCTTCCTCAAATGAGTTTTTAATCCAATTCGATTAACCAGAGGCTATGCAAGTTATGGGCCGTTTTTGCTGCAGGAGGCAGCTTCTTCTCACAATTAACCTACATCAGACACAGGAAGCTGAATGTGACGGTGATCACGGATTTCAAAAGCTTTTCCAGAGATTTTGACCGCTGGACCATCAAAAGCAAGCCATTCCAGGATCAAGCCATTCCAAAAATTGATGAATATGGCTCCTTGCTGGAACTTATGATTTCGGGTCTATCCCCAAATATGCAGAGACTTACAATGTGAAGGATAAGGATTTGCTTATGAGTGAGGTGGCTATTGCGCGTTCCATAGCCGGATGCCCTGTTTTATGCGGCCCGCAGACCCTTGATTTGGGTTGCTACTATCCGCAAATCCGCCACAAACTTGCGCATTTCCTCATGGCGGGAATCGTCATCGGGAGCGCGGAGTATCGACGACGGATGAACGGTCGCCATCACCAGTGGGGCAATGTCCGACTTCACCCACTGCCCACGCTGCATGGTTACGCGAAACTGGCTTCCCAGCATGCCTTGTGCGGCAGTGGCGCCCAGCAGCACCACCACTTGCGGCTTAACCACATTGATCTCGGCTTCCAGCCAGGGGCGGCACGAGCTTATTTCCAGAGCATTGGGCTTTTTGTGCAAACGGCGTTTGCCGCGCGGTTCCCATTTAAAATGCTTCACAATGTTGGTTACGTAAACGTCCTTGCGTTCGATTCCGGCGGCGGCCAGAGCTTTATCCAGAACTGCGCCTGCTGGTCCTACAAATGGCCGGCCCTGCAAGTCTTCCTTGTCTCCGGGCTGCTCGCCCACCATCATCACCCGGGCTGCGGGGCTTCCTTCGCCGAAAACGGTTTGCGTTCCCCGCTTCCAAAGGTCGCACGCTTTGCAGCCAGCAGCAACGGCGCGTAGCACAGGCAGCGTTGGTTTGTCCGGGATGGGCGCGGCACAGATGCGAGTGGGACGTTTGGTCATGTTAATTTTGATGCGTTGACGACAAGACTGGGCGGCTTCATTCGTTCTTTAGCCGTCATATAAACTACTCAGCGAGACTCGATTGATGGCAGGCCCGGTATGAAATTTCATACGGAATATCTCACCTTCAACACAAAGAAGCATCGCGAATACGTCCACATTACGCCGCAGGTAGAAAAAATCGTGCATTCCAGCGGCGTAAGCAATGGCATGGCGCTGGTTTCGGCCATGCATATTACAGCCGGCGTTTATGTGAATGACGACGAGCGCGGATTGATCCAGGACATCGACAAATGGCTGGAGCAGCTTGCGCCATTCAATGAAGCGTACCTGCACCATGAAACCGGTGAAGACAATGGCGACTCACACCTGAAGGCACTGCTCATACACCACCAGGTCATTCTTCCGGTGACGAATGGCAGGTTGCTCTTAGGAACATGGCAGCGGGTTTTCTACGCGGAATTCGATGGGCAGCGTTCTAAAAAAGTAGTGGTCGTTGTGATGGGAGAATAATCTGCCCGGTAAATTCCGCCGGCGATTCTAGTGCACAATGTTCTGCCTGCTGCCCTGCGTTGCAGCAGGCAGTTTTAACTGGATTTTGGTGCGTCCATCTGTAAGCGACATTTCGCCGCCGATGGAATAAACCAGTTCCTGTATGTGGGCGAGTTCCTTGGCGATAATTCCCTTCGCGTCCAGCAGCGGTGAGGGAGAATCATCCGCCGCCTTCCACTTCATTTTAAGCAGGCAACGGCCGTCATTGGCCTGCGCTGAGATTGTAAGCACCAGCGGCCTGGTATTCCGGCCCACCAGTTTGCTCAGGAACAGCACCATTAGATGGCGCAGCACCGGGCTGCTGGTGACCTGGATGGAGGAGTCCCATTGGCGCTCCAGCGTCAACAACCCGGAATGAAGCAACACAATAAAATCGTTAAACAGATCACTGAGCAGAGCATCCAGTGATATCCACGGCCCGCTGGGCACCGGGACTTCCCGTACCAGGGCTGATACTCCCTTCGCCAGAGAAATAGCACGGTCCGCCTGTTGCTCAATAGATTTTATGTCTGCCGGAAGGGTTTTAGCGCCACCCGCATGCATGCCCATGACTTCCAGAAAGCAACGTATGCTGGTAAGCGGCTGCGCCAGATCATGGGCCACTGAGTGGACCAATGCCCGCATCGGCGTTTGCTGCACGCTCAAAGCATCCGTCATGCTGTCAAAGGCGCCAAGCTGATAGGTATGATTGATTTCGGCACGTGCAGCGTCCGAGCTTAGCTCTGAAGCCGGGTCCACAGCCGGCGACGGGGCAGGCCTGCCGATCCTGTAGCCTGCGCCTCTGACCGTATGAATCAGCTTGGGCTCATCAGTAAAATCGACTTTCTTGCGCAAGTAGTTCACATAAACGTCCACCAGATTGCTGTCGGATTCCGGCTCCAGTCCCCAGGACTCATGCAATAATTCGTGCCGCGTAACGGTTTCGCCGGCGCGGCGCATCAACAGAAGCAAAAAGTCGAATTCCTTTGGACTAAGCTTAATTTCGTGTTTCCCGCGATGGACTTTGCGCGATCCCGGATCGAGTTCCAGATCTTCCACGCGCAGCACGTTCAGCGCTGGATCGGCCTTGCGGCGCAGCAATGCATTCGTCCGCGCCGCCAGTTCCTGAAAAGAAAATGGCTTGGTGATGTAATCGTCGGCGCCCAGGTTCAGTGACTGGATTCTGTCAGAAACGCGGTTGCGCGCGCTCAACACCATCACCGGGGTTTCCAAGCCTTCGCCGCGCAGCTTTTCCAGCAGCTTCAGTCCGTCCGTCTGGCCGAAATTCAAATCAAGAATAATGAGTTTGTAGTTCTGGCGTTGCAGCTCGGAAATGACACTATCTTCATTCAGCGCGGTATGAACGGAATAGCCTTCTGACTCCAGCGATTTCGAGAGAAATGTTGCCAGGTGGAGATCGTCATCAGCGAGCAGTATGGACATAACAATCTACCTTTCACCAAGTCGGCGCGGGGGGAGCAATGGCTTGAGGAGTACTGAATCCGAATCTAACTAGTTTTAAGAAGCTGGCAACTACGTATATAAGGGCTAAGATGCACGATTCTAGAACAGAACAAAGCTCTATGGCTGATATTAACGTAATTTTAGAAAATTCCCTGTCCCGTTTTGGACGTGCTTTTTTTGATCGTGCAATGAGGTGTGGACCGCCCCCAAAAAGCCCTAAAGCCTCTTGTTATCATGGGCTTTCCTCCTCCGCACGCTGGTGGCCGCCGGGTTCCCGGCGCGCGCGGCATCCGGTGTTTTTGGTACGATAGAGAGTTTGATTCCAGCGAAAGGCAACTTCTGTATCAATGGCAGCCAAACTTTTCAAGAATTTTATCGGCGGCGAGTGGGTCGAATCGCGCAGCGGCCAGACCTACGAAAACCTGAACCCAGCTGACACGCGTGACGTGATCGGCGTATTTCAACGCTCAGACAAACGCGACGTGGACGATGCGGTTTCCGCCGCCAAACAAGCGTTTGAGCGGTGGCGGCTGGTGCCCGCGCCCAAGCGCGCTGAAATCATCTACCGCGCCGGAGAAATCCTGCTGGAACGCAAGGAAGAGTACGCTCGCCTGATGACACGTGAAATGGGTAAGGTATTAAAAGAAACGCGCGGCGACGTGCAGGAAGCGGTGGATACGGCCTACTACATGGCGGGCGAAGGCCGTCGGCAGTTCGGCGTGACGGTGCCGTCAGAATTGCCGAACAAATTTGCCATGGCCGTGCGCATGCCCCTCGGCGTATGCGGCATGATCGCGCCGTGGAATTTTCCCATGGCGATTCCCTCCTGGAAGCTCTTGCCAGCTTTGGTCTGCGGCAACACTTGCGTGATTAAGCCGGCGGAAGATACGCCACTTTCAACGCTCAACCTGCTCAAGGCTCTCACGGACGCCGGTCTGCCTAAGGGCGTGGTCAATGTGGTGACGGGATTTGGCCCTGAGGTCGGCGCGCCGATTGCCGAGCACGCTAATGTTCAGGCAATTTCATTTACGGGATCGAGCGAGGTCGGCCGCATTGTGGGTGAAACGGCGGCGCGGAGCTTTAAGCCCTGCTCGCTGGAAATGGGCGGCAAGAACGCCATCATTATTCTGGACGACGCGAATCTTGATCTGGCGCTGGAAGGCGTTCTCTGGGGCGCGTTCGGAACTACCGGGCAGCGTTGCACCGCGGCCAGCCGCGTGATCGTACAAAAAGGCGTGTATCGTCAGTTCGCGGACCGGCTGATCTATCGCGCGCAGCGGCTCAAAGTGGGCAACGGCCAGGATGAAAGCGTGGAGATGGGGCCGCAAATCAACGAACAGCAGGTGGCCACAACAGAAAAGTACGTCCAGATTGGCAAGAACGAAGGCGCAAAACTGGAAGCGGGCGGCAAGGCGCTGAACACAACTGACCATGCTTATGGATGGTTTTTTGAGCCCACGATCTTCACTGACGTGAATGAAAAGATGCGCGTGGCCCAGGAAGAAATCTTTGGGCCCGTGCTCAGCCTGATCCCGGTTGATAACTTTGACAAAGCAATTGAGATCGCGAACGGCGTGCCTTACGGCCTGTCTTCATCGGTGTACACGCGCGACGTGAATAAAGCATTCCGCGCCATGCGCGACATTTACGCCGGCATTAC
>DAHUXR010000126.1 GCA_027307045.1 Acidobacteriaceae bacterium | reverse complement strand
CGAAGCCACACCACGCGGATGCGGCGGCGAAAAGAAACACGCCCATGGTAAATATGAGCCGGCGTCCATAGAGGTCGCCCGCGGCGCCGCCCAGCAGGATAAGCGCAGCGAGGAAGAGCGCGTACGATTCCACTACCCACTGCGCGCCTGAGACCGTGGCATTCAGCCCATGCTGCATACTGGGCAAGGCGACGTTTACCACGGTTCCGTCGATGAAGGCCAGGCTGGACCCGAGAATCGCTGCAACCAGGACCCAGCCGCCACGCACGGCGGGGCCAGATGCCGTCGCAACAGTGTCAGAACGCGCGAACGAATCGCAAGGATATTTCAGGTATTCACTCCTGATAGCGCAACAGACCGCCGCTTCCCTCGTCAAATTAGTGTACCTGCGCCGAACATTTGTGAATCCTGTTATCTTCAGTTGAATCAATTCATGGGCGACGTAGCCTTTTGCTACCGATGTAAAGTGGAGCAAAATTATTTTTTGAAGCCCGCGAGGGCCATAGTCGCCGAGCGGGCCGCTATAGGGCTGGAGAGGTTAGAGTTGACGAATGCTTTGTAAACGGTTTGGAGCGGAGCGACATAACCAAATGAAGATTGGCATTACTTGTTATCCCACGTACGGCGGCAGCGGAGTTGTGGGCACGGAACTTGGCATTGAGCTGGCGCAGCGCGGGCATGAAGTGCATTTCATCGCGTACCAGCAGCCCATCCGCCTGAACACCAAGCAGCCACGCACCTTCTTCCATGAAGTCACTGTGTCGCAATATCCGCTGTTTGAGTATCCGCCGTATGATTTGGCGCTGGCCACGCGCATGGCGGAAGTGGCGGAGATCTATAACCTGGATATTCTGCACGTGCATTATGCGATCCCGCATTCTGTAAGCGCATTGCTTGCGCGACAAATGCTGGCAGCCCAGCCCAACGGCAAAGCGCGCAAGCTGCCGTTTGTGACCACCCTGCATGGCACCGATATCACGATTGTTGGCGCGGACCGCTCCTATCTGCCGGTGACTCGCTATTCGATTGAGCAGAGTGACGGCGTGACCGCCATCTCGTATTACCTGAAGCAGCGCACAGTGCAGGAATTCGAGATCAAGAATCCAATTGAAGTGATCTACAACTTTGTGAACTGCGACGTTTATATGCGCGATCCAAAAGCGGCTGAAAATCGCGCTGAATATGCGGGCAAAGACGAGCGCATTCTGGTGCACGTCTCAAACTTTCGTCCGGTCAAACGACTGGGCGACGTGATTGAGATCTTTGACCGCGTGCAGAAGAAAGTTCCGTCACGGCTGCTGCTGATGGGCGACGGGCCGGAGCGCTCACGCGCGGAGTGGCTGGTGAACCAGAAAGGCCTGCGCAATCGCGTGGAGTTTCTGGGCAAGGTTGACCGCGTTTATGAAAAGCTCTCCATCGCCGACCTGATGCTGGTGCCCAGCGAGATGGAATCTTTTGGCTTGGCAGCGCTGGAAGGCATGGCCTGCGAAGTTCCGGCCGTGGCGACCGCCGTGGGTGGCGTTGCAGAAGTGGTTGATCATGAACGCAGCGGCTATCTTGCCGAAGTGGGAGATGTGGAGACGATGTCGCGCTATGCGATTGATATTCTTTCAGACGAAAAGCGCTTGCGCGAGATGGGCAAAGTTGCGCGATGGGAAGCGCAGACAAGGTTCTGCTCCACCAAGATCATTCCCGAATATGAAAGGTTCTATGAGCGCGTGTTGGAGCGCGCGGCGTAAATAGCGGCGGCGGCGCCAGCGGGCGGCAGTTCCGTATCGAGCACAGGCATTTCCAGCATCACGAGCGTCCCGTGGCCGTCGCGGCTTTGCACGGTGAGCTTGCCCTCATCGCCAAATAGCACATGAAGGCGTTCCGCCACGTTGACCATGCCGATGCCGCGGCCTGAGCCCATCTGTTCCGCGGCCACCGCCGGCGGAGCGCTCATGCCCACGCCGTCATCCTCCACCTGGATCATCAATTTGTTATCCTGAATGCGGCTGCGGATGGTGATGCTTCCGCCATCGACCTTGGGCGCAAGGCCATGCTTGATGCAGTTCTCCACCAGCGGCTGCAGCAGGATTGCCGGGATCACGATGTCCAGCGTCTCGGGGTCAAGGTGCTTATAGACGCGAAGCTTGTCGCGCCCAAAGCGCACGACTTCGATATCAAGGTAGTCGTCAACGAATTCGATTTCATCGCGCAGCTGGACAAATTCATCATGCTTGCCCAGCAGGCGGCGCAGAATCTTGGAAAGCTTCAAAATTAGTTCGCGCGCGCGATCAGGATCAAAGCGCACCAGCGACGATACCGAGTTCAGCGTATTGAAGAGAAAATGCGGATTGATCTGGCTTTGCAGCGCATCAAGACGGGCCTCAAGCAAAAGGCGTTCCTGCTCTTCCAGTTTCATCTCTATGCGCGTGAGGTTCCAGATCTTGATAGGAATAGCGATTGTCGCAACCGTAGCGGCAAAGACGGCAAGCAGGGCCACCGGAGTGTTGATAGAAAGGGCCCAAATCTCTTTGGGCAGCGCGTAATGCAACTCCAGACGCGCGGCCTGAAGAGCGATGATCATCAGGAAGAATGCCGTTTGCCAGTCAATGCGCGGATGACGCAGATTGCGTTTTACCCAGCGGTACACGCTGAGGTCGATGAAGGGAGAGAATGTCCAAATCTCTTCTTCATTACGGCAGAAGTGGCGCAACGATCCGGCCAGCATGCCAGCGCCGGCATTTACCGGCAATGCGAGCCATTCGCCATGAAACAGAGCGGGAATAGCCATGATAGAACCGCCCAGAGTCCCGGCAACACGTCCGCCTAACACGCCCACCAGGATTGCAGCTTCAAAACCAAGATCGGCGCACTGAAAGTTTTTTACGCGAAAGCGAAAATAGACGCCAAGGGCAAAGGGAATACAGGTAAAGAGAACAAAGAGGATATTGCGTTCGCGTGAGCGTCTGCGGGCAAACAGCAGCTTCTTAAACTCATGGGAGCGGCCCAGCGCGCTGGCAACAGCCGTGGCTACGCCCAATTTGAGCAGAAGTTGTATGAGCAGGTACTCAAGGTCCACAAAGCTATTCTTGCACAGAACTGAAGCAGTTAAAACGCAGTTTGCTGGGGTGCCCTTACTTCCGTGCGCTATGAAAGCGGTCCGGCGAGAAGGCGCGGATGTCCAGAGGGGAGGATCGGCCTTGAACCAGATCGGCCATGATTTGCGCCGTGATCGGCGCCAGAAGGATGCCATTGCGAAAGTGGCCCGTGGCGGCAAATACACGCGGTGTGTGGGTGAGGCCGATGATGGGCACGTCGTCAGGCGTGCCGGGACGTGAGCCTGCCCACCTCTGGGTGATTGGAGCGGACGCCAGCGCCGGAAGATATTTTGCAGCCGCGTTCAGTAGCTGGCGGATTGCGGAAGGATCCACAGACTTGTCAAAGCCAACGTCTTCCACGGTTGCGCCGATAAGAATTTTTCCCGAGCTGCGGGGGACAACATAAACCTCTGGTGCGCGCAACACATGCTGCAGCAAGGTGGCTTGAGGCAGCACATAGAGCATCTGTCCCTTGCGCGGACGCACCGGCGCGCCTGACCAGGCGCCGCGGCAATCGATGGCGGAAGCAGCGGAAAAAGTTTCTGTTTCAGTCAGGACTTCAGCTGCGTTGTTCTGTGCGCGTATCTCTGTGACTGCCGTATGCCCGCGAACCTCAACTCCGAGAGTCCGAGCGGCTGCGAGAGCGGCCCGCGTGAGTAAATGGGGATCGACGCTATCTTCCCGCACGAAGTACGCAGAATGTTCAGAGCGGTGGATCGACGGTTCAAGGAGTTGAAGCTCTGCGGCTGAGAGGCCCCGATATTCACGTGGCGCTGTGGGTTCGGGCATAAGGGAAATGGTTCCAACGCGGCGGAAATCCACCTGGATACCCGCTGCGGACTCGACCCTTTGCACAAATGCAGCGAATATCCGCGCGCTTTCCGTCGCCAGTGCACGCAAAGCTTCGGGCGTTTCCGGATCGGCCGGAGCCAACATGCCTGCGGCTGCGGAAGAAGCTTCAGACCCGGGCTCTGCGCGGTCGAGCACCAGCACACTAGCGCCACGCTGGCGCAACTCCAGGGCAAGTGACACGCCGATAATGCCGGCGCCGGCGATGATGACGTCCCAGGACTTCACACTGCCATTGTAATAAGGAGAAGCTTACTGCGCGTTGGAGTGGGCTTGTGCGGCTTGATTCGCGGGCTGGCCGTCACTATCTACGAGTTTGGAAAACACCACCAGCCGCTTGGGCGCGGGGCCAATGTAATACGTGGGATAGCAGGTGATGAGAGTAAGCTGCGGATCGTTGGTGGGCTTGATCACGCTGATATCTTCCGGCATCACGATTCTTTTTCCGGTGACTTGATAAGTGAAAACGCGGCCGCTACGGCGGACTTGAATCTGGTCGCCTTTGTTGAGCTCGTAGATGTGGCGGAAAAAGGTATCGCGGTGGCCGGTGATCACGGCGTTTCCGGTTTCGCCGGGCTGGGCGGTCTGCTTCATGTGTCCGGGACCTTCAGAAAGTTCGCGTCGTGAGGCTCCTTCCACAACGATTGCGTCCATCTGGATCTTGGGAATCTCCAGGCGTGTGAGCATCTGGTCGGGCGAAATTGGCGCTTTTCCGGGAACGCTCACCGTAGCCGCCTGACGCTGCCATTCGGCCTCAAGATTTTTTTGGCTGCGGTACATCCCCAAATATTGTCCAGCGACGTAACCGAGAAGCACTGCACCAATGACTACCAGCGCCAGTGAAATTACACGTCGATTCAGGAGAGGCCGAGCCTTGGCGTGCAGAGCTTTAACGTGCTCCATGATTTGGGGATATCGGTCGCGAATTGCCATCGTTTTATTAGATGCAAGATTCAGGTGCTCGCGCTGTAAGGCGTGTATTCACACGGATTTGCGGCAGTTCAGCGAGCGCATTGGCCATTGGATCGCCAGGTGACCTAACTTCGATTGTGTAAAAGGCAAGAGGATGTAAGTTGGTTTTGGCCTCACAAGCTAAAACAGAATCGTGAGAAAAGGAGCCTTACACCCAATGGCGAAAGTAACACCAATCACCAAGCATTTCCAACATTTTGTAAACGATCTGCAGGAGAGTTTCTGGGGCGACTTGCAGGGACAGGTACAGCAATCGGCCCAGAAGTTCTTTGAGTTGCTGTCGGAACTACAGCGCGACCTGTACATGGTGAGTCCGCGCTATGCTCGGCCGGAGCAGCGGAAGGACTATCGCAGCGGTTACTACACCAGAGATTTTATGACTCGCTTTGGGACGTTGCGGTTGCGGATCGCGGGGACGCGGAAAAAAGGTTTTCTGCCGGCGGTGATTAAGAAGTTTCAACGGCGGGCCGAGGAAGTGGCGCTGCTGATTCGGGAGGCGTTTCTGGCGGCATCAGCACACGACAAGTGTGGCGGGTGGTAGGGGCTTTGACTGGGGAAAGGGTGAGCCCGCAGACGGGGTCGCGGATCACGCAGGGGCTGGACCAGGCGGTGAAACAGTTCCATCAGGCGCGGCTGGATGATGACTGGGCGTATCTGTTTCTGGACGGAGCAGTTTCAGGGTACGGCGTCCGCAGGCCGCAAGCGGGTGCAAATGCTGGTGGCCTACGGGGTGAAGGGGGATTGGCGGCGAGAACTGTTGGCCTTTCTGCGCACACGAGGCGAGAGCCAAGCCGACTGGGAATCTCTGCTCCAGGATCTGTTTCGGCGAGGCTTGGAGAGTAAGCATCTGCAAACGATTGTGACCGAACGGTTGTCCCGCGTTGGGGGCTGCGATCCAGTGGAACGAGACCTGCCGGAACTGTTGTCGTTCTTCGTCGTACGCCGGTCTCTGGTGGAAGAAGTTACGAACCACCAACATCATCGAGCGCTGCTTCGTTGAAGTCCGGCGCCGCACCCGGTCCATGGTTTGCTTTGTGAACGTGCAAAGCGTGGCTCGAATCATTTACTCTATTCCATTTTCCAGAGATTCAACCTGGAATGAAAAAATCGCACCCTCAAGCTTTTTACACAGGCAGCTTGACATTACCACACGTCCAAGCATGATTGCAGGTTTCTTCTCCTTTTTAAATCCTCGCTCCTTGGGCGCCCCTCGCGTCGCTTGCGGTGAGGCGATATAGCGTCCGCCAGAAACTATGACAGCCTCGACTTGCAAACCTTGAAGAAGAAAAAGGGCAAGACAACCTCGGACTACATCAAAATTATTGATCGCCGTACGACAAGCCGAATCGACATGAGATCAAAAATGGCTCTTAGGCGGCTTGACCAATTGGCCGCGCCGACCTGGGTCGCATCGCCCGCTGATTTGCATCCAATTGTTGTGGCCGCATTCATCAATCGCAAAGATGGGGGCTTAGGGATGTTCTTTCCATGAACCGCTGTAAATCGTGTTCTTCAATTTCAAGAAGAACTTTTCTTGTCAGCTTTCCCAGGATTACAGGGAACCTGCTGGTCTGGACTCTATTTGTCACCATGAGCGTAGCTGGGCACGCGCAGGACTCCAAAAATCCTTGCAACGTTTCTGGATTCGCTCATCAGACGTGGAATGAGACAACGCAATTTGGAGATGGCCTGAAAGCTGTGCCACGCGCCGTGATTCGACCAAGGAATCTGCTATGGGAATTTCCTGTCCTGGCGGCGACTGGCGTGATGATCGCCAAAGTTGATCGCCCTGCGGACAATCGCATACAGTCTCGATCATTGCAGCAGACGGCAAGCCTGTGGTCGAACGTGGGCCTTGGCATGGAACTTGGATTCGGCGCGCTCGGATATGGCGCCGGGTGCGGCAAACATCATTCTTATCTTCGCGACACAGGTTTTAAGGCGCTGGCTGCCATGGGCGCCGCCGGCACTGTGGATCTGGGGCTTAAGCTTGCGTTTGATCGCGAGTTTCCCACCACGGGGAATGGCGCAGGAAAATTCTGGGCCGGCGGAAGGTCGTTTCCATCGGGACACGCGGCCACAAGTTTTGCGTTCGCTGCGGTGGTCGCGCATCGCTATCCGCATAACCAATGGCTTAAATGGGGCGCATACGCGCTAGCAACTGGCGTAAGCCTCTCGCGCTATCCGGCCAAAAAGCATTTTCCGTCGGACATTCTTATGGGCGCAACTCTGGGATATGTAACCGGCGCGTATTTGGGTGATCACTAAGATCACCGCGCCAAGATGGAGCTATTCCGCGTTACGCGTTACTCTTCTGTGGCTCCGCGCAGGGAAACTTTATTTGCGTCGTGACTTCCGGCTTGCGGGCTTCCACTTTCGGCCATTGCTCAGGTACGCTTCTTCTGCCAACTGGATGTTGTGGGCCTTGACGATGGCGGCGATCAGCCCAGGGAAGCGTTTGTCGATTTCCGCGCAGCGGGACGTGTTCCGCATTTCCACGCCCTGGCGTTCGCCGCGAATCAGCCCTGCTTCGCGCAACGCCTTGAAGTGCTGTGAGAGCGTTGATTTTGGAATGGCTTTCTGGCTGATGTTCACAAAATTGGAGCAGGTCTGCGGACAGGACGCTCCGGCAATCTGGGCAAAGATGGCCACACGCGCGGGGTCAGAGAGGGCGTGCAGGATCGCCTCTACCGTAACATCGTCAATCGACGGGTGAAAAAGTGGCTTCATTCTTAAATCTTATCTTAGCCTCCTCCGGATAAATAGTTCAATAGTTCATAAACACGGAACTAATGAATCTTTCGCCTGCCGGCTGCCATCCTATGGAGCGGCAATCGGTTTTCGGGAGTTGCGATCAAAGCACTCCGGCAGCAAATACTTCTTTTCGAAAGGAAATATATATGGGCAAGCTTACAGGCAAGGTCGCAATCGTTACGGGCGCGTCCAAGGGCATTGGCGCGGCCATCGCCAAGTCACTCGCCGCGGACGGCGCTTCGGTCGTGGTGAATTACGCTTCCAGCAAGGCAGGCGCGGAGAAAGTTGTCGCCGCCATTACCGCAGCCGGAGGCAAAGCCGTTGCCGTGGGTGGTGACGTCTCCAAGGCCGCGGACGCCAAGGGCATTATTGACGCAGCCATCAAGAACTATGGCCGCATAGATATTCTGGTCAACAACTCCGGCGTGTATGAATTTGCGCCCATTGAGAGCGTTACTGAAGATTCATTCCACAAGCTGTTTAATGTCAATGTGCTCGGGCTTCTGCTCACCACGCAGGCGGCGGTGAAATACCTGACAGAGGGCGCCAGCATCATCAATATTGGGTCTGGCGTCAGCCGCATTACGCCGCCCAACAGCGCGGTTTATACCGGCACCAAAGGCGCGGTAGATGCAATTACCGGTGTGCTTGCGCGCGAACTTGGACCGCGCAAGATTCGCGTCAATACCATTAACCCTGGCGTGGTTGAGACGGAAGGCGCGCATACCGCCGGCGTGATTGGTTCCGATTTTGAAAAGCAGTACATCGCGCAGACCCCGCTCGGGCGCACAGGTCAGGTGGGCGACGTTGCTTCCATCGCATCATTCCTCGCGTCGGACGACTCCAGGTGGCTCACCGGCGAACAACTTCTTGCCACCGGCGGCATGCGTTAATCTCCGGCAGGTTACAACAAACTCATTACGTTGTCGCAAGAAAATGGCGCGGCCCAAATGAGCCGCGCCACGTTGTTTTGCTTAGGCCTTAGCGGTTGCGATTGCCTTTATCGCCATGATCGTCATGGCTGTCATGCCCGTGATTTCCGTTATTCTGGCCGTGATTTCCGTTGTCATGTCCCTGGTTTCCATGGTTTCCGTTGTCGTGCCCGTGGTTTTGCGCCACGTCGTGGCTGTGGTCTTCATGCCCGCGATTTTGCGCGACATCATGGCTGTGGTCATCGCGGCCATGGTTTTCATGCGCGACGTCATGGCCGTGATCTTCGTGGCGATACTCGGCCCTGCCGTGGTCCTCGCGGCGCTCTTCGCGGACATGGTCCTCATGGCGTATTTCATTCCGTTCATGGGCGCGGTACGAGACTTCGCGTCCATGGTTTTCACGGTCCCTGTCATAATGATGCTCAGGATAGTAACGGACGGTATAAGGATGGTGATATTCGTAGCGATTCACCCAAGTTCGCTGCCACGGCGCGTTATTGATAAAGACCACGCGACGGTCCCAGGCAATGCGGTTATATCCCCAACCCCATGGCCGGTAAGAAGCTCCCAGCACCACGCCAAAGCGGAAGCCAATTGCGCCGCCGATGAAGAAGCCCGCGCGCGGCCGTTCATAGACCACAACCGGATCGTACGTGGGAACCACAACGTAGTCCACACGCGCCGGCATGATCGTAATATAAGGTCCGCCGCTCACGATGATCTGCGGCCCAGTGCGCAAGTAGCCATAGTCGCGCGCGCGCCGGCGCATTCTCTGCACCGCATACATCACTTCCTGCTGCTGGCCTAGAAAAGCATTGCCCAGATCGGTCGTCCAATCCATGTCAGACGCCATCATGTGCAGCACGGCGGGAAAGGGAAGCAGTGCCTGAACGGAAGGGTCCCAGGGCAGTTCATCGTCCTGGATCTCGGCGGCCAGTTCGTTGCCGTTCATGTCGTGGTGCTCATCCGCCCAGTAAGATGCGTCAGGAATCTGGTCAGGAAAAGTTGCGGCGGCCAGCGTCTGTGCCAGCAAAGAATCTGGATACAGCGCAATGCGCGATACCATGCGGTCAAGCTGCGGCGGGTCGAAATACGGCGCTGACTGGGCGCTTGCCTGCGTGGCCAGCGCGCAGCACATCACGAATACGGCCAGCGCCATGGCCAGAGTTTTGCCGGTTGCACGATTGCTAATCTGTCTTGCTGACATCACTACTCTCCTTGGGTCTCAATTAAGTACGCAGCTCTGCTGCCGAAAAGCACACTTTTGGCGGCGCCCGAGAGGGAATTTATTAGGCGGCGTCATGCGTATCTTAACCCCAGTTAAGGAGCAGAGTTGTTCACGGACGTGATGGTACTTTGGTGCTCTCTTTAAACCGTGTTATTTCAACAATCACCGGGCAGAATTGCGGCCACGCCCGTCCTGTGGCAGAGATCTCCTAATCTTTGGAATCCTTCTGTCTGTCCTCCGAATCGAACGTGATTATGACGACACCGAATGCGGCCCACAGCGGCACCGTTTCCATTGCAAAGGACCTCACCGTCAATCGCCTGGGTTTTGGCGCAATGCGTATTACCGGCGAAGGCATCTGGGGTGGTCCCAAAGATCCGGCAGAGTGCAAACGCGTTCTTCACCGCCTGCTTGATTTGAACGTCAACTTCATTGATACCGCTGACGCGTATGGTCCTGAAATCAGTGAGAACCTGATTGCTGAAGCGCTTCATCCTTATCCCAAAGGCCTGGTCATCGCCACCAAGGGCGGCCTCACGCGCCAGGGACCCAACAAGTGGGCGCCGGTGGCCCGTGCGGAGTATCTGCGTCAATGCGTTGAGATGAGTTTGCGTCGCCTGAAGGTCGAACGCATTGACCTTTACCAGCTCCACCGCTTTGATCCCAAAGTGCCTGTTGAGGAATCATTGGGCGAGCTGAAGAAGATGCAGGAGGAAGGGAAGATCCGCCACATCGGGCTTTCAGAAACCACGGTGGCCGATGTCCAGCGCGCGAGGAAGATTGTCAGCGTCGCGAGCGTGCAGAACAAATACAACATTACTGATCGCGCCTATGAGGATGTGGTTGAGTATTGCGAGAAAAACAAGATCGTATTCATTCCATGGTTCCCGCTTGCGGCCGGTGAATTGACCAGGCCCGGCGGCGTGCTGGATAAGATCGCTCACGCTCACAAAGCGACGACCTCACAGGTAGCAATCGCATGGCTGCTTCGCCGTTCGCCCGTCATGCTGCCGATACCGGGCACATCCAAAGTGAGGCACCTGGAGGAAAATGTGGCCACGGCAGAACTGAAATTAAGTGAAGCAGAGTGGCAATCGCTGGAGGATGCGGCCAAAAAAGCGGCGTGAAGGTGTGATATCGGTGCCGGCAAACTGGACACGCTAACCAGGACGCCAGCACCACGACCTGCTGTTCCCGAGGGGGGCGAACCAATCGTTCCTGTTTGAAGTTCCGCATTCGCTTCTGTGAAGACCGAGGAATCGGCTCCGCTGGTTTCAAGGCGAGTGTTACTGGCTGATCGCGATAGGTTGGTTTGCAGCAGGCTTTTGCAATTTATCCAGCTTCATAAAGCCCATGATCGCCTCCACCACGGCTTCTTCGCCCATCGCGGTATTGATCATCGCGTGATATACGGGACGGTTTGGCCATTCCGCATGGAAATAATTCTTGATAAAAGCGGCGCGTTCGCGGTCAACCGTATCCACCAGCACCTCCGCTTTTGCTTGTGTGTTGCCCTCAGACACCAGCCGGCGCACTTTGTCTTCCGTGGGAGCGTATAGGAAGAATCGCAGCGTGTCCTTACGGCTTTGCAGAAAGTGCTGCGATCCACGGCCCAGGATCACACAATTGCCGGCAGCGGCAGCTTGTTCAACAATGCGCTGTGCATATTTGAAGATGCTGTCTGCGTCCAGCATTTCCACTGCCGGCGCGCCACGATACCCTTCAGAACTTCCCAGCGCAAATGATTTAAGCAGGCGCTGGTAGAGTGGGTCGCGGCGTTCTTCCCGTCGCGCCACCTCAGATTGGTGGCAGTGCGCCAGTCGCGCAATCTCCTGTGTTACTTGCTGGTCCCAAAGCTTCCAGCCCAGCCGGTCGGCCAATTTCACGGCAATCTGCGCCGCGCCACTGCCATATTCGCGCTCGATGGTAATGATTCGAATCACGTTGACCTCACAAGGTTAGATGCCTTCCAGGTCTTACCGCGTACGCACGTTTTCGGGCTTTCTGCTGACCGGGAAACTTTAAGCGATTCCTGAGGCTCTCGCAAGTCCGATCTTGGCGGGATGGGATGGAAATCCGTGGCTTTTCGACCCAGCCGATGACGCGTATGTATCAGGGCCCAACTGCGGTTCTTTACGTCAGCCGAAACAGACCTTCTAACTTTCCACGCTTAGCGACTCTTCCATCAGACTTCCGCTACGGCGGCGTGGCGGCTCTCGCCGTGCATGGTAGCCGTTTCAAAACCTGCTGTGAGTTCAGTTGTTTTCCTGAAACAGGGTCAAAGTACCTGACGTTCTTCCATCCAGTGGAGGGTTTAGATGCTTCGCGCTCAAAATCTGCTCTGATCTTCGCCGATCTATACAACAACGACCACCGTTCAGGTGCCCTCGGCTGCAAATTGGCGGGAGTAATGGAATCCAGATCGGGCCTTCCGCATCGTTGGACGAACTGCGCAGCGGCATCGAGCGTCGGCGTTGGCAATGGGGTTGCACTGACGCCTGTGTCTTTGCTGGCGGTCAAGGCAACCCAATAGCAGCCAACCGCCAACAGGCCGATGAGGGCGAACATCCACGTTGCCGCGTAGGAAGGGCCGGAAGGCACGTTAGGCGCCCTCCCGCAGGCGGGGCAGTACGGTCTTCCTTGTTCTATCTCAGCCGCGCAGCTAGGACACTTAAGGACGTTCAAGATGCGCGAATAGTAACATTAGTCACAAAGCTCAAACAATAAGTGTTGTAATTGGTTTTGTCTTTTGGAAAAATCCGAGTCGTAATGAGTTGGTATTTTAGAAAGTCGCGTGGGTTTGGGCCGCTCCGGGTCAATCTGTCGAAGTCAGGCGTTGGCTATTCGTTGGGTGTGCGCGGTGCGCGAATTGGGGCTAACTCGCGTGGCACGTACATTAGGATGGGACGCAGCGGCATTTACTACCAGAAGTACCTCCAATCGAGGTCATCAGGGCTGCGGCCCAAACCGGTTCCACGTCCACTTCAACCCCAGCTTGCACCTGAGCCAGAACTCGCGCACGTCATTCATACAGCAAGCGCTTCATCGCTGCAAGATTCAAGCGCGACCGAGCTATTGCAGGATATAACCTTCCTCCACAAAAAGATGAGGATAGCCCCTATTGTCATTGGATTTACTGCTTTCGTCGTAGGTACCAGCATGTTGGCTAACCTACCCGCTTGGATAGAGATTGCTTTAGTTCTAGTCGGGGCCGTTGCACATGCAATTGCCACAAGTGCTGATTACAAAAGGAAGGTTCTCCATCTTGATTACGCTTTGGAACCAGAAGCCGCACGCGCCTACGTGGCACTGCTTCAAGGAATCGAGCAATTGCGGGGTTTGGGTGGGCTTTGGCGGATCAGCAGCGGAGAGACTAACGCTAATACGAAGTACCATGCGGGTGCGCAGTATTCTATTAAGAGAAATCGCATCGTCACGAGACTAGAACCGCCGCGTTTCATCAGCACCGATGCCGCTGTTGCTATGGTGAATACAGGGCCGCAACGGTTATATTTTTTACCTGATCGCATTTTGGTTTATGAGGGGAACCAGATTGGCGCTGTTTCATATGGAAGTCTGGTCTTTACGGTCGGGCCGACTACTTTCGTCGAAAGTGATGCGGTGCCGCCCGATGCAGAAATCATCGGTAGAACATGGCGCTACACAAATAAGAGTGGAGGGCCGGATCGCCGCTTCGCCAACAACCCACAAATTCCGCTCGTGCGTTACGCCAGCATAGGAATACAGTCGTCGGGCGGACTGAACTATTTATTCCAGGCGTCGAACATGCAAAAAGCCAATTGGTTCGTTCAAGCTGTCAGGCAGTATGGAGCGCAATTGGCACTTGCCGACCAACTGGCTTTGCAGAGCTAATTGGCCCGGCAGCTTCCGGGCAAACAAGCGAATCCTCCCCCAAAAAATCGATGGTGTTCCGCTTGCATCCTTGGAGTAGAATTCCCGCCGATATGCTTACCTACCTTTCGCGGCA
>DAHUXR010000125.1:9579-13897 GCA_027307045.1 Acidobacteriaceae bacterium | reverse complement strand
TTAGCTCCAACCCGCTCGAGAGTTTTCTATCTTGCTGAGGCCATTCTGCGCCTGTTGCAAACCGCTCGCCGCGCTAGTCGGGCTCGCGGTTCGACTTCACTCGTTAAGCAATCCTGGATAGCGGTCCGTTGGTTGTTCAGTCCCTGAGTTCATTAGCACCCAACGCAACCTGTCATGGCTTTGGGCAGGTGGTGGCGCAGCGAAAAAATCAGTGCCTGCTTGCCCACTGCGGATCTTCCTGCTCGCTGACAATCAAGCCATCGCGCATATGAATGATGCGGTCACCGATTTCGGCAGCCTCGGGATTATGCGTGATCATCAGCACCGTTTGCCCGAATTGCTTGTTGGCGTCGCGCAGCATCTTCAACACAATGTCAGAGTTCTGTGAATCAAGGTTGCCGGTGGGTTCGTCGGCCAGAATCAGGGCAGGACCGTTTACTACGGCTCGCGCCAGCGCGACCCGCTGCTGTTCTCCGCCGGAAAGCTCCGATGGCCGATGATCGAGCCGCCCGGCAATACCGAGCATCTGCGTGACCTGGTCGAACAGTTTTTTATCCAGGCCGTTTTTGCCGGCAATCTCGCTCGCAATCTCAATGTTTCCCTTGGCGGAAAGAGTGGGTAGCAGGTTAAATTTCTGGAAGACGAAGCCGATCTTCTGCTTGCGCATCTCCGTGCGTTGCGCGTCAGACAAGCGGGCAAAATCCGCGCCGTCAATGGTCACGCGGCCCGATGTTGCCCGCGTGAGTCCGCCCAAAATATAAAAGAGAGTAGATTTTCCGCTGCCGGAAGGGCCGACGATGGTGACAAATTCGCCCTTCTCCACGCTGAAGCTTACGCCTCTGAGCGCGGGCACATCGACTTTGCCGATGCGGTAAACCTTGGTTACGTTTTCTGCTTGGATGATCGGGGCCACTCAGTCGATATTACCAGACAGCGCATTGAGAGAAACGGGACAAACAGCGGCAAACCACGACATTAAAGCCGTTCAGCTGGCGGCAGACATCCGCGGAGGTTCGACTGAGTTCAGCCGTTTGGGGCCACGCTTCTTCACCAGCATCAGGCGGATGCGCTCCAGCAACTCAATTGGGGCGTACATACCTTTGGGCAAAAAGAGATCGGCGCGCGTGTCTTTCTCATAAAAGCGCGTCTTGCCGGAAAAAAGAATCGCCGGGGTACAGGCGGAAAGCTCTTTGATCTTTGCCACCAACTCGGCGCCATCGAGGCCGGGCATTTGCAGGTCACTCAGGACCAGATCAACGCCGCCCTGCTTAAAGGCATCCAGCGCCTGTTGGCCATTGCTGCATGCCAGCACGCGGTAGCCGCGCGTCTCGAGCATTAGTTTTCGAATGGAAAGCGCCTGCTCATTATCATCCACGCACAGAATCGTTCTCTTCGGTCGCATCTTTCTTTCCCCCTGGGATTTTTTCCGTCGCTGACCGGCGCAAGGCGTTCACGGAAGTTTTTATGGCTGGGTGTTTGTTACTTTGGTTCAGGAACTTTACGGCAATCGAAGCGGGGAAGCAAGTAACCGAAACGCCAACAAGTGGAAAACTCTGTGGAGAACTTTCTTCGGCCCGGAATCGTGACCGGAAAGCGCGGGAAATAGAGAGCTTGCTGCGTGGATGGTCTGCAAAAATAAATATTGTCTACAAGATAAATTCTCCGCGCGCTACTTCTGCAACGTGTCCGCCAACGCGGACGTTGGCGATCTTGCCATTATTTCGTCCGGCGCTGAAAAATATCTGGCTGCGACGTTTTATTTCCACGCCTTGCTCCATCAGCACCTGTTGATCGGCCGGAACCACGCCATAGTGCACCGCCCACGCGGCACATGGGCCCGCCGCGGAGCCGGTGGCGGGATCTTCACCGTTATAAAAGATCATGCGAGATTGCAGTTTTGCCTCAGGGTTCACGGTCTCACGGGAAACAAAGTAGAAGAATTTCGCGTCAGACTTGTCGAGATACGCTTTCATGCTGGTCCACGTGGGCGAGAGGTTTTGCAGGACCGAGAGAGATTTCAGCGGAACAATTGCGAATGCAGTGCCAGTGCTCACGGTCTGGATCGGCAGGTCGTCGGCAATGTCATTGAGGGCGAGCCCCGCGGCACGCGCCACGTCTTCACGCGAATGCTTGCTTTTAAATTCCGGGTCACGCTGCGTCATCATGCCAAAGGGCAGGCCGTCGCGCGTGGAGAAGCGCACCGGGATGCGGCCAACGTTCAGGTCGAGTGAAATCTCTTCCGCCTTGCCGTTCCCCCTCGATGCATCATTTCGCAAAACCATGGCCGTGCCCAAGGTCGGATGTCCGGCGAAGGGAAGCTCTTCACTTGTGGTGAAGATGCGGACGCGGATGCCGCGCTCGCGCTCGGTGGCGGCATCGCGAGGCAGGATGAACGCCGTTTCAGAGAGATTGGTCTCTTTGGCAAGCGCCTGCATCTCCGCGTCAGAGAGCGAACTGCCGTCGGCAAAAACGGCTAGCTGGTTTCCTTCCAGCGGCACTGAGGTAAAAACATCCACTTGCACAAACGGTAAACGGCGTTTGGTATTTGACATTGGACTCATGCGACTCTACCCTCAAGATTGCCAGAAAATGCCAAGAGTGCCAAAGAATCCAAATTGAAATTTAGACGGCGCAAGACTCGCTCTTGTGACAATGCACGTTGCCGATTTTGCTTCTCAGTTTTCACTCTTTGGCACTTTTGGCATTTTTGGCAATTGTTCAGCGATCATTGCGCGATTCATCCTGTTTAACCCATGAAAGCCTTCCGCAGGTTCCTCGCTCGCACTCCCTTTTACGGCGTCTACAAATCGCTGGGACATTATCCTGATTACTGGTACTGGAAGCTGCGTGGCGAGCCGATTCGCTCTCCGCATCTGCTCAAGCAGCGCACCGTCCGCGAATATGCCGCGCGTTACGGCCTGCGCGTGCTGGTTGAGACCGGAACATATTACGGCGAAATGGTGGCGGCCATGAAAAACCGTTTTGCGGAAATCCATTCCGTGGAGTTTGATTCCGCGTTGGCTCAGCGCGCCGCAAAAAAGTTTTCCCGTTCGCCGCATGTGCATATTCATGGAGGCGACAGCCAGAAACTCGTTCCGGAACTGCTGAAGGGGCTGAAAGAGCCTGCGCTTTTCTGGCTGGACGCCGGCTATTATGGCTGGGCCGGACTCCAGGGCGATAAGCAGCGCTTGACCAGCGAACTTGAAGCCATCCTGAAAGATGCGCGCTACCAGCACGTCATTCTGATGGACGACGCTCGCGGCCTCAACGGCCAGAACGGCTCGCCGACAGTGCCGCAACTCAAGCAGAGGATCGAAGCCGAGTTCCCGGGACGAAGCGTGGAAGTGAAGTATGACATCTTGCGGATTACGCCGGATGCCTTGTCCCGAGCATAGCGCGATCAACCGATCTTTTTTTTGTCTCCGTGGCCTCCGTGTTAGATTCTGGTTTCCCATGACGTGAATGGCTGAGAGGAGAGATGGCATGACTCGAGAACGCGCGCTGAAAGTCGTACTAGTAATGGTGGGGTTATTTTTTACCGCAGCTGCCTTTCCGGCGATCATGGGCCTGCACAACCCGGTCAACTCTGATACGGGCGACACCATGCAGATGGCCATTCACGCTACTCTGGGCATCTTCCTCCTCGTTGCGGCACGAAATCCGTCGGGCCCACCGCAGCCTGATTGCCTTTGCCGCCTGGCCCAGTTTTGCTCACGCTGCGATCATGGGAACACTGGGATTTGAAATTCCAGAGTTGCGCACCGGATTCCTGATTGCTTCGGGAATACTTGTCGTCATTGGAGTCGCCCTGATTGCCTTAACGCCGCGAAAGCAGCCTGCAAGACAAGTATCGGCATCCGGGGCGTAGAATCTCTTAGTTCTCTTCGGCGTCTCCGCGCCCTACGCGGTAGTTTGGTCTTCCGGTCAACCGATCACCAGATCACGCGCGATCACCCGATCTGAACGCTCCGCATCTCCGTGGTGAAATGAATTGTTTCCTGGCCGCTTCTCTAACAGCCCCTCATACGTCTAACCTTAAGTCATTAAGACCGTTGCGCCGTTCAAGGCGACATTGATAACCTCATCTATCAACCGAGGCCCCTCATGTCTTTTCTTCGCGATTTAAAAGTTGCCATACGGTCATTAGCACGTGCGCGTGCGTTGTGGTTCACCGTGGCCATCACCCTGGCTTTGGGGATCGGCGCGAACGCGGCCATCTTCAGCGTGATTCGTGGTGTGCTGCTGCGTCCCTTGGCGAATCGCGACGAAGATCGCCTGCTCTACGTGCGCCAGAGCGCCCCGGGAATCGGCGCGGAAA
>DAHUXR010000125.1:6893-9483 GCA_027307045.1 Acidobacteriaceae bacterium | reverse complement strand
AAAACACCAATTTCTCAGTCCCGGAAATCAATGACATTGGCAGCGGGCTGAAAAGCATCAAGGAACTAGGCACATTTTCCGCCCTGGATTTCACCATTGTTGGGCTGGGTGAGCCGCGAGAGATCCGCGCCGGTGTGGTTGATGGAAATTATTTTGACGTGATGGGTCTTCGCCCGGTGCTTGGCCGCCTGCTCACTCCCAACGATGACGGTCCCAACGCGGCGGGGGCGGCTGTACTGACATACCGGTTCTGGGTGAACTCGCTGCACTCTGATCGCGGCGTGATCGGGAAAGTGGTCCGTCTTGGCGGCTTTGAAGGCAGCCGTTCCGCCACGATCGTTGGCGTTTTGGAGCCGTCAGTTCCTTATCCGGTGGAAACCGAGATGATTGCCAACATCGTCACCAGCCCGCACCATCTTTCGGCGACCATGGTCACCGGCCGCGAGCATCGCATGACCGAGGTGTTTGCGCGGCTTGCTCCCGGCGCAGATCTGGAAGCTGCGCGAGCGGAACTGCGCACCGTGCATTCGGCCATGGTCTCCGCGCATCCTGAAGTTTACAAGCCCGGCGACCATTACCAGATTGAAGTAACGCGCATGCATGACCAGATCAATTCACGCGCGCGGACAATCTTGTGGGTGCTGTTTGCGGCATCCGGCCTGCTGTTTGTGATTGCCTGCTCCAATGTTGCCAACCTTATTCTGGCGCGCGCCGTACGCCGCGAACCGGAAATGGCCATCCGGGCTGCGCTGGGAGCAACCACCACGGCATTCAGGCGGTCGCTGCTGGCGGAAGGAATTGTGCTGTGCGGCAGCGGCGCACTGGCAGGGATTGCCATTGCAGCGCCGATGGTGGCCGTGCTGGCTAAATATGCTTCGAGATTTTCAGTGCGTGCCCTCGATCTTACCCTGGACTTCAGCATGGTTTGGATCGGAGTTGCGCTCGCGATGGTAGCCGCAGTTTTCCTGGCGTTTGTGCCTCGCCTGCCTTCCCCGGATACTTCTGCGGGATTCAGCCTGTCAAGCAGTGTGCGCGTGAGCGGAGGAAGCAGCCGTCGGCTCGGCATTTTTGCCGTGACACAAATTACGGCATCGTTTCTCTTGCTGGCAGGCGCGGGCGCGCTGGTAAAAACTTTGCTGGTGCTGGAGAAAACGCAACCTCCATTTGAAACTGCGCACGTTCTGGCCGTGAACCTGCCGGTGATGGCGGAAGGAAAAACACCGGACCAGGTGCGGGATTTTTATCGTGAAGTGTCACGGCGCGTGAGCGTGCTGCCGGGAGTGCAACATGTCTCTTCAGGCTTCGGCGTTCCCTGGCGCGATGGCCGCGCGCTGAGCATCAGCTTTACATTCTCTGTCGAAGGCGCGCGGCGCGAAAACAGCGAAGACCTGCGCGCACGCTTCCGCTCGATCTCGCCCGGATTCTTTGAAACTCTGGGAGTGCCGATCGTCGAAGGTCGCGACTTCAGGGACACAGACCGCGACGGCGCCGAGCGCGTGGTGATCATCAGCCGAAGCGTTGCCCAGCGACTCTTTCCCGGGCGCGAGGCCGTGGACCGCCATCTGCAATGGACGGACGGCGTGATGAAGTTTATCGGCATCAGCACGGAGGCGCGGCGAATCATCGGCGTGGTGCCAGACGTGGACGATGAAAACATCATCCCGCAACCTGCCATGACGATCTATCAGCCATCAACGCAGGAAGGCTGGAACGGCCGCCTTTTCGTGCGCGCGCAAAATGATCCGTATGCGCTGGTTCCCACCATTACGCGAACAATCCATGACATGTCAGCAGACCAACCTGTGGAGCGCGCCAGTTCGCTGGAAGATGTGCGCGCGGAAGTGCTGACGCCTGACAGGCTGAACGCAATCGTATTCGGCGGATTTGCCACGTTGGCGCTCTTGATTTCCGTTGTGGGAGTAGCGGGCGTGCTCGCGTTTTCCGTAAGCGGACGCACGCGCGAATTCGGAATCCGCCAGGCGCTGGGCGCGCAGCCGCGCAGCATTCTAGCCAAAGTTCTCACGGAGGGCTTGGTGATTGCCGGCGCAGGCGTAGTCGCGGGAGTTGTGGTTGGCTTTGCTCTGGAACGCACCATCGGCAAATACGTTGGCATAGTGCAATTGCCGGGAGTGCTGCCGTTGATTGCATCGGCTGCGGTAATCCTGGCTGCCGCAGTAATCGCGTCTGCAATGCCCGCTGCCCGCGCCGCCCGAGTCGATCCAGCGGAGGCGCTGCGTTCTGAGTGAGTGTGCGGAGCGCTGGAGTAACATCCACCACGGAGACAACTGAGGCACGGAGAAAACCGCAGATTGTTTTTTTGTGATCTCCAGCGCTGAAGTGTTTTCCTCCGAAATGCCCAGCGATCCTTTTTCTTATGAGCCTTATCTTGGGTTTTCTCCGTGTCTCCGTGCCGCCGTGGTGGATTCGGCTCTTCCTGTAAACTGATGCAACACGGAAGCGCATGGGGTCCGGTGACCCTTCCGGTCTTCAAAACCGGCGAGAGTTAGCTTTGCTGGCTCTGGTGAGTTCGACTCTCACACGCTTCCGCCAGTCCTCCAACATCTTTCCGGCGGAGATCCTTCGACTCGCT
>DAHUXR010000125.1:0-6794 GCA_027307045.1 Acidobacteriaceae bacterium | reverse complement strand
TTTGCTCGCTCAGGATTTCGGCTCGCGACTCAGACGCCGCGAAAGCGCCTCAAGTTCGACTCTCACACGCTTCCGCCAGTCCTCCAACATCTTTCCGGGTGGAGATCCTTCGACTCGCTTTGCTCGCTCAGGATTTCGGCTCGCGACTCAGACGCCGCGAAAGCGCCTCAAGTTCGACTCTCACACGCTTCCGCCATAGCTTAACAACGTTTATATCCGGCGGACCGTGCGCGATTTGCCAAGATCCATTCTGCGATTGGCGCGTCCGCCAACCCACCCGTGCCTGAATGGCCATGTGCTGCCATGTCCTTCGGTGGCAAGCAAGCTCACTTCATCGTTCCTTTCGTTTGGAGAGATTGCTACCATTCAACTCTCAAACATGTCAGGCCGGAGTAATAAAGGATGAAGACTCAAAGACGCGTTCGTTCACCCAGGTTTGTTGTGCCGAATAACGAGCAGGCGGTTGTTTCAATTGGCGCCGAAAAACTCAAAGGCACTCTTCATATGCTGTCGCTTACAGGCGGCACAATTCGCATGGACAAACGCTTCTCTCCCGGCACATTCGCCGACATCGGGATACAAACCGCTTCCGGGACCTTCACCGCCGCGATTGAACTGTTGACCACGACACGCAACAATTCACAAGCTTTTCGATTCATCGCCATGGGACCTGTAGCTCGCAATCGGCTGAACGACGGCCTGAGCAAAATGCGCGCGCAAGGATTAGGAGTAGAGAAAACTCCATTCGATCAATTCCGGAGCCTGGCGAGACGCGTTCTCTCTGTTCGCTCCGCTAAATAAAATCCTGCGTCTTTACCTTTTCTCTCGACCGTCCATTCGTTCTTATTTTAGCGGGAAGCCGCTTCTTGGATGACGGCACAATCCACCACGCATTCAGTGCATCCTGTCCCATCTCTTCTCGCCTCAGTCTGCAACCGCGATATAATCCCCGGCGCAGCAGCCTTCGCGGAAAGAGGTCCTGATGCTTTCATCACCAGATTTCTGGATGTGTTTTGCCGGACTTGTTTATCTTGGCGCCGGAGTTTTCATCCTTCGCAAAGAGCTCGGCGCGGCGCGCGGTTGGGACAAGCTCATCACCCTGAGCCCGGTCTTCATCGCCGTTTCACTTGCCGTATTCGCGCCGGAGCATTTCCGCGGCCCGCAGTTTGTCCAGAACATGGTCCCGCGCTGGATGCCGGGTCCGCACAGGCCCTGGGTGTATTTTGTGGGATGCGCGCTGCTCGCGGCGGCCACCAGCCTCACCTTGCGCAAGTTCATGCGCTTGTCCGCCACCCTGCTCGGATTGATGTTCTTTCTTTTTGTCTGCATGCTTTATCTGCCGTCCGCGCTCAGGCATCCATCAAGTCGATTCGCGTGGATCTTCGTGTTCAGAGACCTCTCTTTCTGCGCAGGCGCATGGGCGCTGGCCGGATTGCTCAGTCGCGCATCTTCACTACAAAACCCGAAGCTGCCGCAAGTGGCAAAATGGAAGATCGTATTTTCGCGCCTCGTCCTGGCAACTGCCGCAGTCTTCTATGCCGTGCAACATTTCCTTTATCCACGGTCCGTGCCGGACATTCCTTTAGAAAGGCTGACGCCATCCTGGGTCCCATTCCCCAGCGCATGGGGATACTTTGGAGGAGCCGTCCTGCTGGCCTCCGGAATTGCTCTGGCGCTGAACATAAAACCGCGCATCGCGGCAACCTCGATTGGCGCATGGATGACCGCCGTCACGCTATTCCTGTATCTGCCTAGTCTGCTGATCGCCGTCATTGGGTCAACGCCACAGATCAATGAAGCCCTAAATTACGTCGCGGACACGTTGCTCTACGCCGGAGCAGCACTCGCGCTGGCATCGGCATTGCCGCGCGGCACCGCGGACAAAACGTAAGCAAGAGAGTCATTGATTGAAATGGCGATTCTTTGCCAACCATATTTCCGGTTGTCACGAAAGCCGCTTCTCAAGTTCCTGCGCAATCTCCCAGCGGTCGTCGCGTTTCTCCAGGACTACAAACATGCCGCCCCCACACAATCCGCCACAGCTGTTATTCCAATAGAAGAGCGCCTGCGTGCCATCTGCACTGAAGCCTGCCCGTGCGAATGTCAGAACTCCCTGAGCGCCCGGAAACCGCCTGTAAAAGATGCGCCACCCATCGCCATGGTTCTTGAAAATGGACTCAAGCTGGGCTGAATTTACGAGCTTGTAATCAATCGGAAGGCGAAAAGAACGACGAAGGGATGCTTGCTGTGTGTTCGCTTGTTGAAACGCATCGAGGGTCGTTTGTTGAAGAGCGGGAGAGTCCTTGTGCAAGGTCTCTGCCATTTTTTCCCAGGGGGATGGGGCGCCCGTTCTCGTCTCTCAAGCGATCATCATTGCCCGACTCGGTTGTATCAAAAATGATTACGACCTTGGGGGGTTGTTTGCCGGCCTGCTCTTTACCTGTGAATCTACCGGCAATGTATGCCGAAAACACTTCGTATTCGGCGGCACTCAATTCACCTTTAGGCGCTACGTGGCTCTTCCAGCGGTTGCATGCCGTCAACCCGGCAACAAGCGATAGAGAATTATCGTGAGCCCCTTATGCACGCCCCACATTATGCCCTATGGCAGTAAATTGGCGATAACGGGCGATTTCACTCACGCCCTGATCACGGAGCATTATGGCGATTGATCAACACTTATAGGCGAGGCCCTACTGCGCGCGGGGAGTGTTCCACATTACGTTGACAATCCACCAGCGAGCGCCGTCATTGAGCAATTGGATGCTGTTCACGCCGTGTTCAAAAGGTGTTCCGCCCGGGCTGCGGAGAGAGTCATACGAGCTGAGCACGTGTGCGAAGTGGCCGACTGTTTCGGTCTTCCGGCCCGTTTCCCGCTCCCAGAAGTCCTCCACTGCGAAGATCGGCTCTACACGATGAATGAACTCTTCCGTGCTCAGGAATCGCACGCCGGCCTTTTCCCCGGGGATGGAGACGACCGGCATCAGGCGTCCGCCCGGCAGGAAAAGAGAGCGGAACCGGTCCCAGTCCCGCGGCTGGCCAACCGCTCCGGAAACAGTTTCATAGAAGGCATGCAGAATGGCATCGAGTGTGGCAACGTCGGACTGGCGGACCATTGGAGTGAGCATATGATTCCTTCCATTATCAGCCGGGATCTGTCCCGTTTGGCATGCAGCTTCAGGGCGTTCTCTTTTAAAACAATTCTTCGCATCCTGCTGCCCGGCTGTGATGTGAAACAGCACAGCCAGGTTTGGTCGAACTCCCTGATATTACAGGCTTGTGTTTGACAGCGGAAATCGAAGGACTTTACAATCAAATCTGCTGCCGACGCCAGGTCGCGCAGCTTGTTTTTTGTCCCGTTTCCCCTCACCTTTTGGCGGTGTAGCTCAGGTGGTTAGAGCGACGGTCTCATAATCCGTAGGTCGTAGGTTCGAGTCCTACCGCCGCCACCAAAATTCTTCGGCTTTCAATAGCTTCTCGACCGTCAGCAATGGATTTCGTAGCATTAGATAAGGAAAGAAGGGCCTTGTCGTAAACTCGGTCGAAAGAGATGCGTGACAAACTCCGCGATTGTTAAAGACAACGGCTGCGCCCTGCCCTGTTTGTTCTTGTCTCTCACGGATTGCGAGCTACAAATCTTCAATGCCGCCCCTGAATTTTGCCCGGCTCCTTCTCATAAGTGAGAAATACCAGATACCAGGTGACGAGTGTTACCGCACCAGCAAGATATCGTGCTAAACCGTGCGTCATCGCCGATATCGAAGGTGCAGAGAACCTTTGAAACACGGAGGAACGGAAGAAGCGGAGGGCGGTCTTGCTGCGATCTTTCCCGATGCGTGTTCCTCCGTGAGATTTGTCTTTTCCCGATTACGGCGATGCCGGCAATTCGTTTGACGGACTGAATGGCCATTCAATAGACTTTACCCGGTCATCAAATCCGCGCATGTGGCGCTTGAAAGCTGCGGTAAAAGCAGGAATCAGTTAAATCGGAAGGCGCAAGGCATTCATAGAAAATCAGAAATTAAAAACCGAAGAACCGAAAATCTAAAAATCGAAATCCCGGGACCAAAAGCCCGAGATCGAAAACCGAAATCAACACAAGAGAGAATCCCATGAGCGATCTGGTCCAACTGACAAAAGACAACGACATTGCCATTATTACGATCAACAATCCGCCGGTGAACGCGCTGAGCCCGGGAGTGCCGGAAGGCATTTCCGAAGCGATTGAGCAGGTTGGCAAAGACCCAACAGTGAAAGCGGCGGTGCTGATTGGCGGCGGCAAAACGTTTGTGGCCGGCGCGGACATAAAAGAGTTTGGCAAGATGACGTCTGGGAAGACGCGCGGCGGAGTGCCTTTTGTGCCGCTGCTGGGCCGCATTGAAGATTGCAGCAAGCCGGTGGTGATGGCGATCCATGGCACGGCTTTTGGCGGAGGGTTGGAGCTGGCGATGGCGGGACATTATCGCGTGGCGGCGCCGACGGCGCAGGTGGGGCAGCCGGAAGTGAAGCTTGGCATTATTCCTGGCGCAGCAGGAACGCAGCGCCTGCCCAGGCTTGCAGGCGTGGCGAAAGCCGTGGAGATGTGCGCGGACGGCAATCCGATTAAAGCGAAAGAAGCGCTGGCGCTGGGCATTGTAGATAAATTAATTGATGGCGACTTGCTGACCGGTGCGGTGGCGTTTGCCCGCGAGATTGCCGGCAAGCCTGCGCGCAAGACGCGTGAACGAAATGAGAAGTTGGGATCGGCGGAGCAGAATGCGCCGATCTTTGCCGCGGCGCGCGATGCTGCTCGCAAAAAAGCTCGTGGGCTGATGGCTCCGATGGCCGCGATTGATGCGGTTGAAGCCGCGACGAAGCTTCCGTTCGACCAGGGTGTTGAGGCTGAGCGCAAACTGTTTATGGAGTGCCTGTTCTCTGAACAGTCGAAGGCGATGATTCACGTCTTTTTTGGCGAGCGCGAAGTGGCGAAGATTCCTGATGTCCCGAAGGAGACGCCGACGATTCCGGTGAATTCGGCGGCGGTGATCGGCGCAGGGACGATGGGCGGCGGAATTGCCATGAACTTTGCCAATGCCGGTATCCCGGTGCTGCTGAAAGAGACTGACCAGGCCGCGCTGGACAGAGGCATGAACACGATCCGCAAGAATTATGAGAACACCATGAAGAAAGGCCGACTCACGCAGCAGCAGATGGATGATCGCATGAAGCTGATCAAACCTACGCTGACGTATGACGGCTTTGAGTCCGCGGACATGGTGGTGGAAGCCGTGTTTGAAGGCATGGCGCTGAAGAAACACGTCTTCGGCGACCTGGACAAGATCTGCAAAAAAGGCGCTGTACTGGCGAGTAATACGTCGACGCTCAGCATTGATGAGATTGCGTCGGCGACGACGCGGCCGGAGGCGGTGATTGGCACGCACTTCTTTAGCCCGGCGAATGTGATGCGGCTGCTGGAAATCGTGCGCGGCAAAGCGACAAGCAAAGAAGTAATCGCCACATGCATGCAGCTATCCAAAAAGCTGGGCAAGGTTGGCGTGCTGGTGGGCAATTGCAGAGGCTTTGTCGGCAACCGCATGTTTGGCCCTTACCGGCGTGAAGCGCAGTTCCTGGTGGAAGAAGGAGCGGGAATCGAAGCGATAGACCGCGCGATGTATGACTTTGGGGCCGCCATGGGTCCTTTGGCGGTGGGCGATTTGGCGGGATTAGACGTCGGCTGGCGCATCCGCAAAGAATTTAAGCACCTGGAAAAACCCGGCGTCCGCCAGCCGCTGGCCGAAGATAGATTGTGCGAAATGGGACGTTACGGGCAGAAAACTGGAGCAGGCTGGTACAAGTATGACGAAACCCGCCGCGCCATTTTTGATCCCACCGTGGAAGAGAACGTCCGCAAGTGGGCAGCTGAAGCCGGCGTGAAGCAGCACGCCATTTCGAAAGAAGAAATTGTCGATCGACTGATCTATGCGCTGGTGAATGAAGGCGCGCGCATCCTGGAAGAAGGCTATGCGCTGCGCGCCGTCGATATCGACATCATCTATCTCACCGGCTATGGTTTCCCCGCGCACCGCGGCGGCCCGATGTGGTATGCAGACACGGTTGGCTTGAAAAAAGTTTACGACCGCATCTGCGAATTTCACAAACAGCATGGAGAACTCTGGGAGCCCGCGCCGTTGCTCAAGGGTCTGGCGGAAGAAGGCAAAGGCTTTGCCGACTTCGATCAGAAAGCGAGCGCCGCCGCATGACGACCTGAGTGCAGGAACGGTGGTGAGGCCGACCACGCGCCGAGCCACCTGCTACGAGGCAGAATGATTCAACTTCTCCAAAACTGCGTAAGCGGGTTGGAGCGAAAGCGACAAAATGAATAGAGAAGCCGTAATCGTTGATGCAATCCGCACGCCGCTGGGCCGGCGCGACGGCATGCTGAAATTCTGGCACCCGGTCGATCTCCTGGGTTTCACCCTCCAAGGCTTGGTCGCGCGCAACAAGCTTGATCCCGCGCGCATTGACGATGTGATTGCCGGCTGCGTGGGGCAAGTAGGAGAACAAGCTTTCAACGTCGGACGCAACTCTGTCCTTGCCGCTGGATTCCCCGAATCCGTGCCCGGCACCACCGTCGATCGCCAATGCGGTTCCAGTCAGCAGGCCATTCATTTTGCCGCGCAGGGCGTAATCGCCGGCAGCTATGACATCGCCATCGGCTGCGGCGTCGAAAGCATGACGCGCGTTCCCATGGGCGCGTCCGCTGTCCATGGCCCCGGCAAGCCGTTTGGTCCGGCGATGATGAAGCGCTGCAACAA
>DAHUXR010000124.1 GCA_027307045.1 Acidobacteriaceae bacterium | reverse complement strand
CCTTTGAAACACGGAGGAAAGGAACGTCTATCTTGTCGGCCCGCTTTCGCCGCAAAATGAAATTCCTCATCCTGATCCGGTCGTGGTCGGCACGCAGCTCGGAACGATTACCGGAGGCAGCTTCGGTAGCTTCTTTGCCAAAATCGTTCCGACCGATGCTCCTGAAATTAGCCTGAGCACAGTCGCACCCTTCTTGTTCTTGCGCAACGCCGTTCCGCGGACCTTCACATCAGCAGCATCGTTCTGAGCAATGGCTTGGCGAGCCGCGGCGGCAACTGCTCTAACACTGTCCCAGCTGGTACCTCCTGCGTGCTTACAGTCTTAAATTCGCTCGGCAGTCTTGCCGCCGGAACCGTCACCATTACCAGTGACGCTCAGCCTGCCGTACAGGCCTTTGCGGAACGCCAACACAGCACACAGGTTCAAAATACACCGCCAGGAAACTATACCCTCACCGTGACGGCAATAAGCGCGGGCGCAAGCAGACAAATGAATCTTACGTTGGTGGTTCAGTAAGGGGATCTCGGCAAAGCATTGGCCGCTTCTACAAGACTTCCTTCTGAAAATGCCTCAACACCGCCTCCGTCTGGCTCTTTGTCAACACCGCACCCAGCGCGGCGGCGTCTGCCTGCTGCACGGCGCGCACGCTGCCAAAATGCTGGATCAATCTTTGCCGCGTGCGTTCGCCCACACCGGGAATCTCCAGCAGTACGGATTTTCGGTCGCGCATCTGCCGGCGCTTGCGATGGAACGTCACGGCAAAGCGATGGGATTCGTCGCGCACCATCTGCACCAAAAGCAGCACCGGAGAATGCCGGTCCAGCACCACAGGATCGTCTTCCTGCCCAAAAACGTAGATGATCTCTTCTTTTTTGGCGATCGCCGCCAGCGGCTGGTTGGTAATGCCCAGTTCTTCCAACGCTTGCGCCGCCGCGTGAAGCTGTCCCAGGCCGCCGTCGATCAGCACCAGGCTGGGGAAAGTCTTGTCTTCGTCGCGCAGCCGTTTGTATCTGCGCGTCACCACCTCGCGCATTGACGCAAAATCGTCCACGCCGGTCACCGTGCGCACAATGAACTTGCGGTATTCGCTCTTGTTCATCGCGCCTTCTTCCCACACCACCATGGACGCAACGGTTTCCGCGCCCTGTATGTGCGAAATGTCAAAACACTCAATGCGCTTTGGACTATCCGGCAGACCGAGGGCGTCCTGCAGCGCTGCCTGCACGGCCTTGGCTTGCGGCTTCATCACGCGGAAGCGCTGGTCAAAGGACTGCTTCGCGTTCTGCGCGGCCAGGTCGATGAGAGACCGCTTCTCGCCCCTCTGCGGTACCAATATCTCCACCTTGCTGCCGCGCTTTTCTGACAGCAACTCTTCCAGTTCCGATCGATCTTCAAAGTCCACTGGCGCAAGGATATCGCGGGGAACATATTGCTGGTCGATATAGAGCTGCTTCATCAGGGCTGAGAATAACGGACCAGGAGAAAAACTGGGCGTTTTTTCAGGGGCTAAAGCCCCGGAGTTAGGCGATGCTGACGGCCCGACTGAAGTCGGGCCCTGACACTTGCCTGGATCCTGGATGCATTGCGACTCGTCCGCGGGGATCGAGGTGCTATCCGGCAACTCTTCCCAGAAAAACTCGCGCCGATCAAGAATCTTTCCTCCGCGCAGGTGAAAGACATTCACCGCCAGCATGTCGTTTTCATAGTGATAGCCAAACACGTCCTGGTCGTCGCCTTCGGCTGCCGCCATGCGCTGTTTTTCCTGGAGCTGCGCCACCGTCGATAGCATGTCACGATACCGCGCCGCCCGCTCATACTCCTGCTGCGCCGCGGCTTCTTCCATGCGCAGGCGCAACGACTTCGCCAGATCGGTCTGCCGGCCTTCCAGCAAAAGCTGCACATCATGCACCGCTTCTAAGTAAGCCTGCGGCGTAGTCAGGTCCTGCACGCACGGTCCCAGGCAGCGCTTGATGTAGTACTGCAAGCATGGCCGCAGATGATATCGCGAGAGGTCAACCTTGCAGGATGGAACGAGAAAACTGCGGTGGATTAGGTCAACGATCCGGTAAGCCAGGTTACCGGGAAAATATGGGCCGTAATAATTGCTGCCATCTTTGCGCAGACGCCGTGTCACATACACGCGTGGAAAGCGCTCGCCCAGCGTCAGCTTGATATATGGATAAGTTTTGTCGTCGCGCAGCAGGATATTGAAGCGCGGCTTCTTCTGCTTGATGAGATTATTCTCAAGCGCCAGCGCCTCTTTGTTGTTATCAACGACGATATATTCAACGTCTACCGCTTCGCGCAGCAGGCTTCCCGTTTTGGCGTTGGCTTCGCCCACGCCTTCCTGAAAATATGACCGTACACGGGCGCGCAGGTTCTTGGCTTTGCCTACGTAAATGACCTCGCCTTCGGCGTTTTTATATAGGTAAACTCCCGGCCGGAGCGGGATTGTCCGGATTTTCTCTGTCAGATCCATCGGGGGAAAGTTGAGGCTTACTACCTAGATTCTTCCTGTAAGGCCCCGGGTGCGTAAAAATTCTACTGTCAGGCACTCAGGCGGGCCTAGGCAGAGCCTGCGATAATCCTTCAACCTATTGATTATAAATCATTTACAATTAAGCTGTCTCCGGCACGGCATTGGCATGCCACTTGCTCTTGTCTAGGGTGACTTTATAGGCGGCAACACCCTGCGCCGCGTCGGGTCTTAAGGAGCTTTCCCCATGAATTTGAAATCAAGCCTTTTGGTTCTGCTGGCCGGCACATCGTTGATGATCGGCACTGGTTGCACAACAAAGAACTATGTCCGCAAGCAGACCCAGCCAATCGTCGACAAATCCAACGAACTTGACGCCAGAACGGCCAAGAACAACGCCGCCATTCACGATGTTGATAGCCGCGCAACCGCGGGCATCGCAGGCGCGAACACCAAGGCCGGCGAAGCAGACACCAAGGCGCTGGACGCCCGCAATCGCGCAGACCAGGCCCAGACCCTGGCAACGCAGGCCAATACCCGCGCAGACGCCCTGGCCAACCAGGTCGCCAATCTGGATAACTATCGCCCCGTGGCTGAAACATCCGTTCACTTCGCCTTCAACAAGGCCGATCTAACCGCCAAAGCCAAGACTGCTCTCGACCAGCTTCTGGCTGAGGTCCCCAACACCAAGGGCTATCTGGTTGTTGTGGAAGGCGACACTGACTCCGTAGGTTCGGCAAAATATAACTACAAGCTGAGCGAAAAACGGGCTGACTCCGTGGTGCAGTATCTCTCTTCCAAGAGCATTCCGGCGCACAAGATTTACCTGATCGGAATGGGCAAAGACAAATACGCCGCTCCCAACACCACCGCTGACGGCCGCGCTAAGAACCGCCGCGTTGACGTTCGCCTTATGACGAACGTTCTCGCCACCGAAACACCAAGCTCTGCGCAGAGTACCACTCCTAACCCGAGCCGGTAGTCTCTCCTCCCCCGGGACATTGCGCAGAAACAGAGGCCGCCAGATTTTTCTGGCGGCCTTTGGTTTTTGCCTATGAATCCGCCCTGCAAGATTCCTCCCGCCATTCGATCTTCCAATAGAATAAGTATATGAACGCCCGCTCTCATATTATTGCCGTAATCCTGTTTTTTGCCGCATTGTTCCTGCTGCCTGCGCCGCACGCTCTGGCCCAGGATAGCCAGGACGATCAGCCCCATATCACGCCACGCAACTCGCCCACGCCCACTCCAACGCCCACGCCGAAACCGGCAGCCAATCAGCCGCCGCCGCAAAAAAAAGACCAATATGATCGCCCGCCTTTTCCCGGTGACGTCCAGCAAAAGCCCGGGGCCAATGAGCCCTCGCCCAAGTCTAGTGACGATAAGTATGAACGGCCGCCTTTCCCCGGTGACGCTCCCGGCACCAGCCCCACAGGTGGCAGCGTAAGCGGAGAAAGTTCCAGCAGGGACTCACAAATTGACACCGATATCCACCCAGCCAAGGACGAGCCCGCCGCCCCGGCCGAAGATGAAACCGTCCTGAGGCCGTGGGACCCGCACAAAGCCGCCAAGGACGTTGAAGTCGGCCACTATTACCTCAAGCTCAAGAATTACCGCGCCGCGCTGGAACGCTTTAATCACGCCCTTACCTATAAGCCCAATGATGCTGAAGCCATCTTTGGTCTGGCCGTCACGCAGGAGAAGCTTGATTTGCTCTCTCTCGCCGCGCAGAACTATCGCAAATATCTTGAGATCCTGCCGAATGGTCCGAAATCAAAGGACGCGCAGGATGGGCTGAAGCGTGTTGAGCCGCAGGCGGCGGAGCGGACTATGTCAAGCGCCACCGCAAATCCAACACAGCTCGCGGCGCACGATATTGACGTGGGAGAAACATATCTTTCCGGCAATAACTTTGACAGCGCTCGTGAGCGATTTGAAGAAGCTTTGCGCCTCACCCCGGACAATCCTTTGATCTGGTTCCGGCTTGCCCAATCTCTGCAAGGTATGCAGCGGCTAGACCCGGCGCGGCTCTATTACAGGAAGTATCTTGAAGCCCAGCCCAAAGGGAAGTTCGCGAAGAACGCCAAAAAGGCAATTTCTCAAATCGACTGGGTCCTGGGTAAGTGAAATGCGCTAAATAAACCTTGGGCAAGCAATCCAAGTAGCTATTCCTTGCGCAGAAATACCCCGGAACTGGCGTCCACCAGCACCGTGAGTTTGCCTGTCGATTCGCTGCCACCATAAATCACGTGCCAGCGCAGCTGGCTTGATTGTCCATCAAAATCCAGCAGGTATCCCACATTCGTCTTGGGATCTTTCTCCAGCACCTTCTTGCCGCCGTGTTCCTGCGCCACTTCAAACGCCTTGTCCGTATCTACTTTGAGGAAATTCAGGTCAAACGGACGCGCCAACCTGTTCGCCGGATTGTACGTATCTTCCACGCCATGGTTTACTCCTTTGGGCGTGTCTTCCGTCGCCACCCCGGACCATGTAAAGGGCTCCGACTTCTGCCGCCCCGGTGACGCAAACTGCGCGCGCCAGAAATTTGCTTTGCCGTCTTGCCCGTTGCTGCCTTTCAGGTTGGTCGATTCCATCCGCACCGGCAGCGCGTCTCCTGACCATCCACGCGCAGGCGCCAGCATTTTCTGCAGGGCAAAGCGTCCTGTTTCAGTCTGCACGGTCGCCTGCCCCGTGTTGCCGGCCGGGGCCTTGGTTGGCTCGGAGTCGCAGCCCAGGCACAACGCCGCCAGGGCCAGAAAGGTGGTTAAACCAATTTTTTTGATGGATGTCATTGTTTGTCTGAGGTAATCAGATTCACTTCATTCTAGACGGAGCAGCCGCGGGAATGGATGTACGAAGGTGCATGTATCCGGAGAGTATTTGGATCGTTAATCGGCATGGCGATTCAACCTTGCACCGTTATTCGCTGCGTATCCCCGCCTTGCGGGCCTGTTCCTGCAGGGCGTCCAGCTTTTGCTGCGCGGCGTCCAGCGCCTGCTTCTTGCCATTGATTTCGTCCTGCGCTTTGCGGGTGTCGTCGGCAAATTTGGTCTGGTCGCGCAACATGGTGCCTGCATCGCCATAGAACGCGGCCGCCCTCAGACGCTCTTCGCGTTGCGCTATGTCCAGCTCGCGCTGAAGCGTGGCAACTTCTTTCTTCTCGTCATCAATCTGCTTCTTCAGTTCGTCGGTCTTCTGTTTCTGCGCATCCGCCGCGTCTTTCTTGGCGTCTTTCTGGTCGGCGTCTTTGGCGTCGGCGCTCTTGTCGTCGGATTTTCTGGCCGCGTCGGCCTCGCTCCCGCCGGAAGGCGCTGAGCTGTGCGGCATGCTGTCGTCATCCAGTTTTACCGTACTTGAACTGGCATGTTTCTTCGCGCGATTCGCACGCGCCACATCCCCAAGCGATTGTTGGCCATACGCCGCGGCGCCAAACAGACACAATGCAAATATCACTAAAAGCTTTTTCATAAAAAAGACCTTTTAATCGTTCTTCCCTATTATTCTACAGCTCAGCCGCAAACGATTCTCCTGCTTTCCCTGGGCAGAAACGATAGGGTAAACGCCGTACCGGACTTTAGTTTTATGTCGCTTCGCTCCCAAACCTCCCGCTAAGCACTCACACCCAATTATGGAATCGGCTCCTGTGGCAGGCTGCTCGTCGCGTGGTCGGGGCTCACGACTACTCGATTTGCTTTTCTAATCCGTGTAGATCAGTGTTAATCCGTGTCATCAGCGGTAAGGGTTGAACCGCAAGAACTCTTAGTGGAGCTTTCCCAGCCCTGAGACATTCACATACCACTGCACAAGCGCCGTCCCCCAGAAGCCCGCAATCAGCGCCGCCGTCCCCAGGAACACGCCAAAAGGAATCTCAAAATTCCTGTAGATCAGGATGGCGGAATTCCACGCCCGGCTGCGTGACACGCTGCCCGCTTCCGGGCGATGCGCCCTGCGTCGCCGCACTAGGCGCTTTACCCATACCCATAGAATCAGGAACACGCCAAAAAAGCTGCCGATCAGCGACCCCAGCAGCAGCACCAGCAGCGTCAGCTTTACGCCCAGAAATGCCCCGATCAGCGCCATCAGCTTCACGTCTCCCCTGCCCATGCCTTCCACGCCGCGCACTGCTTCATACAACAGCGCCACGCCCCATATAAATGCCGATCCCAACACCGCGCCGGCAATCGAGTTGATCAATGAGAGAATGCGCCAGTTATCGACGGCTGGAAGAAAGTAATGCGCGGGCCCTTCCAGCGGCACCAGCAGGCTGAAAGCCACGCCCGCCACCATTCCCGGCTTCGTCAACAGATCCGGCAGCAGCTTGGTCTCCGCGTCGGTAAAAATCAGCCCAATCAGCAGGAAAGACAGGACACACATTTTTGCCGCAATCAGGTACTCGTTCGGCTGCACGTCGAGCGCCCACTGTTGATAGATCAGGCGAACCATCGTCGGCGCGCTTAGGTAAGAGAGGACAAAGAGCGCGCCCGTGAGCAATTCCACTCCCACGTAGCGTGCAGAAATCGGAGCTTTGCATTTGCGGCATTTGCCGCCCAGAATCAGCCAGCTCAGCACCGGAATGTTGTCGTATCCGGCAATCGGCGTGTCGCACGCCGGACATGCCGACCTCGGGCTCACGACGGAAATCTCACGCGGCATGCGATAGATGCACACGTTCAAAAAGCTGCCAAAGACCAGCCCAAACAGAAAAAACGCTGCGGCAAGAAAATACACGTTTCCGGCTAGATCAAAATTATTCAGGGCTCGCTCCGCTCCGTTGGGACTTGAGGGAGATTATATGGAAGATTTAATAATTGGGTAGGTAACAGAAGTTGGTCAAGGGGTAATTGGGCAATTTTGCAATCTGGTAATTGAGCAATTTGAAAAGCAAAAGCTTGACGAGTGGAGTGCCAGGGCTCAGAAGCAGCTGTTCCAACAGCTTCTCAATTACCCGATTACCAAATTACTCAATTACCAAATCGAAGACGCTTCAATCCCCATCAGGGATGCGTAGAATGTGTCCCGGTAGCGCCGGCAATTTCGGATTCGCGGGCGGCAGGTCGCCGGTCCAGTTGATCTGCTTGCGATTCGCCAGGCGCATCTCCGCGTCCACCGGCTTCCATCCTGCGCCATTCTGCTCGCGGATGGCCATGTTGAAGCCCATCTGGTTCGAGTCCTGCTCGGCATCGCTCCACTCCAGCAATGACGCTTCAAGGTCTTCCGCAATCGCTTCATGCGGAAGCAGGCACAGCACCCAAGGATTACGCGTGTTCTGAGCATACGCGCCATTGCTCACGCCTGGGACGGCGTTAATCACCTTTGCACCGTGTTCTTTAGCGACTTTAACCGTTTCGTCCCGCGAGCCGTGGTCCACCACAATGCATTCGTCGCACTGGCGCAGCGAATCCAATGCGCGCCCCAGTGAGCGGGCGTTGTCACACGTGTGGATCAAGGCGCTAATTTTGGTCTTTGCCATTGAGTGTTTTTGCCTTTGGGTTCTTGCCGTTCACAGATTAGATGCTGAATTCGCAATGAGCGGGTTTGGAAATCGACCGAGCCGCATGCTCAATGTTTCGGCAGGGCGCGACTTGCGCGCCGCCCGCCCAATGAAAAAACGCCGCCACGAATGGCGGCGTTCGCATAAGCATGAAATTAGCTTACTGATTCATCGCTGACCGGCTTGCTCCCGGCGTCACCGTGATTGGTCCCTGCAACTGGAAGGCGATAACCGCTTCAGGCTTCAGGATAATCTGCTGGCCCTTGGTGGCTGCGGAAACGCCTGTTCCCGCGCCTGCGCCTGCTGCTGCGCCAATGGCTGCGCCTTTACCGCCGCCAAAGATTCCGCCCAGCACCGCGCCTACGGCCGCGCCGCCGCCAACCTTTGCCGCCGTTGACTTGCCTCGGCCATTGCCGGACTTCGTCCACTGGCTGGTCTGCAGGCTGTAGGTCTTGCCGTTCATCGTTAGCTTGGTGAGTTCCAGCGTCAGCACGGACTGTCCCGCGAATCGCCCCGCCGACTTCACTTCCACCACGCGGCCTTCAACATCGGCCGTGGTGGGAATGGCCGTCTCTTCGCCAATAGTCACCGGCGCTGAGATCGATCCATGAAACACATCGCCAACCTGTGCTTTTTCTGAATCCACTTCATCATTCAGGCGCACGCTCAACTGCGTTCCAGAGGGAACGGTAACTTTCTGCGGCGCGGGCACTGGCGTTGGAGCCGGCGGAGCGCTCGATTGTGACGAGTCATAACTGCTGCCCGTATTTCCGCTGCTGCTGCTTGAGGGGACCGTGGTGCGCAATCCCGTATCGCCGCCATTGTTGCTTGCTGACCTGCTGGAAGTCGAACGCGAATTGCGATAACGCGTGCTGGTTGAAGGACGACGCTCTTCCCTCATCGGAGGTGGAGGATTATTGCTCGCCTGGTCTTGCGGCTGCGCCGTCTCGTTCGCCGCTGAAGCCGGGGCGACCTCAAGATTGTTCACCACCGTCTTCACGCCTTCAATCTGAGCCGCGTCATTGGCGGCCGCATTGCGTGCGGCATCGCTGGCCACGGTTCCCGTGAGCGTTACCGTGCCGTTATTGGCGTTGATGTTGAGTTGCTTGTCCGGGATACTGCTGTCCCCGTTAATCTTGTTCTGCACATCGGAAGCGACCTGCGCGTCCGTGCGACTACCTATGCGCGAGCAGCCGGCCAACAGCGCCATGGCAATCAGGACCACCGAAAGATTTCTCTTCATGACCTTTAACTCCTCTAAATGTGGTGGCGTATATCCGGTTAGATGCAGAGCAGCTGAATTCGATTGCACTGCACTGTAAAATTTTGTAAATCAATCACTTACAGCCATACGCCAGAACAGATTTTACTCGGCCAAAAATCCATATGTTGCTATCCTCATTTTAACCCCGGTCAAGGCCCAGAGTCGCTGAATTCAGCCCTAGGGGTACCCCGTAAATCAGCTTAGTTCGTAGTTACGTCCGGGCTACGTCCGCACCCTTTGAACCCGCGCGGATTCACGCCAAAAATGCGTTTCATCGGCCCGATATCGCACGTAGATCCCTCTTTCAGCATGCGCAGCTGGTCCACCGTCACAGGAGGGTTCTTCAGCAGTTTCTGCGCCACGCTCGCTCCCGCCATCATCAGCGGCATTGGGATATGCGCCGCCGGCTTGCGCACACCAGCGCACCGCGCGATCTCCGCCAGCACTTCGTTCAGCGTCAGTTCGTCAGCCCCGCCTAAATCGACGGTCTGGTTTGTTGCCGATTCATAGGTCAGGGCGCGCACAAAGCAAGTCGTCACGTCTTCAACGGCAATGGGCCGGAATTTAGGCGTACCGTCTCCCGGCACCGGACGAAACAGCGGAGCCGAGCGCATCGTCGCCATCATCTGCGTCACAAACCCATCGCCTTCGCCAAAGATCAGAGACGGCCGCAGGATGCAAAACGGAATTCCGCTCTGCCGGACTTCTTCTTCGCCCTTCCACTTGGTGCTTTGGTATGGGGCAACGCCATCGGCGCGCACGCCCAGCGCCGACATCTGCACAAAGCGATTGACTCCAGCCTTCTTTGCCGCTTCCACCACATTGCGCGTCCCCAGATGATGCACGTTCTCAAAAGTATTTGTTCCCTTCTCCACGATGATTCCCACCAGATGGATCACCGCATCGCAGCCTTGCACGCCGTGATCCAGTCCTGTGCCTTCGACGATGTGGCCGGGAACCCACTGGAAATCGCCGTCCTTATGAGAGCCCTGGACAAGTCGCGCCTTTTGTTCAGGTAGCCCCCGCGACGCCGCTCTCACGGCATGGCCTTCCGCCAGCAGTCGCTCCAGCATGTGCCTGCCGACAAAGCCCGTCGCACCGGTGAGGAAAACCTTCATGGAAAGATTCTAAATGTGCGTTTCTGAAATCCCGAACCCGCCGATTTTTGCGAGTGAGGGATCCATATTGTCTCAAGGACCGCAGGGGTTCACGTTCACGTCTTAAAGATAGTCACCGGCGGCAGGGATCTCTCACGCCCCAAGAGACGGCGTTCGAGATTTCAGACAAAATATGATAAAAATTCCGTTCCCATATGTCCCTGCGAATAGCGCGTGGCGTTTACAACCCGGAGAAAGAGCGTTTCCATTTTTACGTCTCTTTCAAGCCTACGCTTGATCCTACTGACGACGACCGCGACGTTGAAGGCAGCCACTCCGTGGACGTTGCCATCTCCGTCACGGAAACCGGCGAACTGGCCGACGTGGCTTTCAGCCTGCCTGAGCCGTGCCGAAGCCGCCGGTCTCTGGAATACCTCAATCGCACGCACTCTGCCACACTGATCGAAGAAAAAGTCTTTATTACCGTCCCCGGGATGAACGGAGACTCTGTCCTACAGGGCAAAGGAACTCTGGAACTGGATGGCGCGGGCCGGATCATGGGCCTTGAAATCCACTAACCGAGGAGTCACGCGCATACTAGGGCCTTCTTTGAGGTTCTCCGTCGAAACCCAGAGTCTCTGCTTTGGCAAACCCAGAGTCTCTGCCTTATGGTTTCCTCTCTCTCGACCCAAAACTATTATTCGTCTTAATCCCTCCTAATACCTTCCCGTTCATCCCATTATCTCTCTTTATTAGAACGTCTTAAGCTGTGGAATCCCTCTGAATCCAGCTACTCTGCTTGGTTTGGTGTCGGGTAAGGCTCTCACAGGCCCTAAGCGTCCTTACCGATTTCTTGCCACGCTCGTTTGCCGCATAGTGCTCGCCATGATGAATCGATCAAAGAGAACCTCCATCGCAGGCAAGTTGTCCATGGCGCTGGCGCTGTTTATCGGCGTGACCGCATTCGCTCAAGTTCCCCGCTCGAAACACGTGTACATTGTGGCGGAAGAAAACCGCAGTTATGAACACATCGTCGGCAGCGCTTCCATGCCCTACCTGAACAGCCTGATCAATAAGGGCGGTTTGGCGACTCAGTTTTACGCCAACCAGCACGGTTCATTGGAAAACTATTTCTGGGTAACTGCCGGCCAGAAAATTACCGACAACAATAGCACCACTGCCGTCTTTAACGTGGACAACATTGAGCGCCACCTGCTGACCAATGGAATGACGTTTAAGTCTTACGCACAGAGTTTGCCCTATGCCGGCTTCACCGGACTTTTCTCCGGCGCATACATGAAGCGTCACGCTCCGCTGCCTTATTTCACTGACATGGCCAACAGCAGCCTGCTCATGCACCACGTTTCTACCACGGTAATGGCACAGGACATTGCCAACGGAACGCTGCCGAACTTTGCTTTCATCACGCCCGATGGCGACCATGACATGCATAACTGCGGCACGAATCTGGGCGCCTGTCTCTGGACTGCTGACCAGTGGCTCAAGTCCAATATTGGGCCGCTGCTTGCCACCGCGCCATTCCAGCCGGGCGGCGACGGCGTGCTCATCATCTGGGCCGATGAAGCCGACCTGAGCACCGATAATCGCTGCAGCGCTACGGTGCTTACAGGCTGCGGTGGACACATCGTTGTAGCCATGATCGGCCCGCAAATCAAAGCCGGTTTTAAATCGGTAACCACATACCATCACCCTAGCGTCTTAAGAACCATGCTGGAAGCCCTCGGTACCACGGCGAACTTCCCTGCCGCGGCCAACACCGCGCCGGACATGCGTGAATTCTTCAAGAGCAATACTGGGACGGCATCCGCAGGTTTGGTCCAGGTTTCTTCCCCCACAAGCAGCATTGTCACTGGGCCAGGCGTGAGCCTTGCGGCGAGCGCAACCGCCTCTAATCCCATTACCTTTATGCGCATCTACGTTGACAGCGTGAGTGTCGCTTCCGCTTCCACCAGCAAGATTGGCGCCACTGTGAGCATGTCCAAGGCGACCCATTCCGTTGTATTCCAGGCCTGGGACGGCAAAGGCAACGTTTACAAAGCAGCCAGGACAATTACCGTGCAATAGCTTCCCGTCGAGGCAAGTGCACGCCACCAGGGACCTCAAGGGCACAAAGGATGACGGATTCTTTTGTGCGCTTCGTGTCCCTGGTTTTTTATTTTTATCGCGCACGCTAGAATCATCCACGATGGTCCACTCCCAGCTCTCCGGTTTTGTTCTTGCGGGCGGCAAGAGCACGCGTATGGGCCAGGACAAAGCCGCACTCTCGCTCAACGGGCTCACGCTGTTGCAGCATGCCTTGGCGGCCTTGCGCGAAGTATGCCGCGATGTTGCCATCCTCGGCAAACAAGAGCTCTACGGCGCGTTCGGCCCTGTCTATGAAGACATTTTTTCCGGCTGCGGCCCGCTCGGCGGTATCCATGCAGCGCTTTCAAGCTCGAAAACGCAGTTCAACCTCATCATTGCCGTGGACACGCCTTTTTTGTCGTCGGAATTTCTTTCCTACCTCGCAGATAGGGCCATCGAATCCGGCGCAATCGTCACCACACCAGAAATTGACGACTACACCCAGCCGCTATGCACCGTGTACTCGCTCGACTTTCGTCCCATCGCCGAGGAAGCCCTGCGCCAAGGCAATTACAAGATTGTGCCGCTCTTTCCCCAAGGCCGGACGCTGGTAATCAAAGAGTCCGAGCTGCGCCAGTTTGCCTTCGCCGCCGATATGTTCGAGAATCTAAACACGCCTGAGGACCTGGCCCGCGCGCGCCGCCGCTTCTCCGGTCAGGACACATGAGCCATCCTCCTGAAAATTCGGAACAGAAACCCTACGTCGAGTTTCAGCACGTTTACAAGGCGTTCGGTGATAACCATGTCCTGGAGGACGTAAGCTTTCAGGTCTTCCCCGGCGAGACACTCTGCATTCTGGGCCGCAGCGGCGTGGGAAAGTCCGTTTCACTCCACCACATCATGGGTTTTCTCAAGCCCGATTCCGGCCGCGTGATCGTTGCCTTTGAGGACATCACTGAAGCCACGGAAGCGCATCTCGAACGCATCCGCAAAAAAGTCACGATGGTTTTTCAGAACGGCGCTCTGTTCGATTCACTTACCGTAGGCGAGAATGTCGCCTTCCCGCTGCGCGAACGTCACGACCTCGACGAGCAGCAGATCTACCAGATAGTTGACGGCCTGCTCGACATGGTGGGTGTAAAAGCCATGCGTGATCTTCTGCCCTCCGATCTTTCCACCGGGATGAAGCGCAGCGTAGCCATCGCCCGCGCGCTCTCCGCGCAGCCGGAATGCATTCTTTACGACGAGCCCACCACCATGGTCGATCCTCTCATGGCACAGCTCCTTGGCGACCTCATCCAGAAACTGAAACACCAGCTCAAGCTCACCAGCATTGTGGTAACGCATGACATGCGCCTGGCCAAAAAGCTGGCTGACCGCATCGTGTTTCTGCATGAGGCTCGGGCTATTTTTGTAGGAACCGTCCACGAGATGGAACGGGCACATGAAGAAGTGGTGCAGGAATTCCTGAAGCTGGATGAGCTGATCGTGCCTGGGCGGGACGATGGATACCAGGCTTATACCTGAACCAAAACCTTCAGACACCGAGGAATAAAGGAAGCGGAGGAAATTACAATTAATTCTTGTCTGTAGGGGATCGCGCGAGAAAAACGTCAAACGCAAATCTATATCAGTATCTTTTCACTTTTTCCTCCGTTCCTCCGTGTTTCAAAGGC
>DAHUXR010000123.1 GCA_027307045.1 Acidobacteriaceae bacterium | reverse complement strand
TCCTTCCACTCTGCTTCTCTGTTACTCTGTTACTCTTCTTCATTGGCTGGTCTCCTTTGCACCTCGAGTGCGTTGCGGACGGCATCATAGCTCGTTCCGCTGAGACTAGCCGTCTCATCCCATCTAAAGCCGTGGATTTTAGGGCATCCTTCCGGCCCGGCTAAAGCCCGGGCCCTGATACGAACCTTGATTGCCAGCAATCAGCGATCAGCACTCAGCAATCAAAAAACGGTGCACAGCCGAGGGCGCCTCCGCCCACGCAAGCCAGAATCGGGCTTGCATGGGGCCAGGCTGTGCCACACGGGTAACGCGGTTGAAGTGTTCGGTTGAATTGAAGCAGACAGTATGGCGACGATAGGGCCTCCTTCCCCGTTCGACTTCGCTCAGGGTTCAGCATTGCCGAAAGATAATCCAAGTCCCTTAAACTCTCGTTGCAATAGGGTTCCCTCGCTCCGCTCGGGAGTAAACCAGAAAAACTAATCCAACTCCCGCAACCCTTCTTTATTCACATACACGGCCAGGGTTCCTCCTATCGCCAGGGAGCACATTCCGGCGATGACGTGAGGCGCGTAAAAGAGATGAGACAGAGACCCGGCGACGAGGCAGCCGATCGGGGGCAAGCCAAGGAACGCGGTGGAATAGATGCTCATCACGCGCCCGCGCATGTGGTCTTCAGCAAGGTGTTGCAATAAGGAATTGATGGTCGCAACGGAGATGATCATGCAATAGCCGGCGACGGCAAGCAGCAGTCCGGAAAGATAGAAGTTGCGCGAGAAGGTGAAGGCGATGATGGCGGCATAGAATCCGGCGGAAGCGCGGACAACGAAGAGCCCCCGGCGGCGAAGATGCATGAGCGAGGCGATGGTGATGGCGCCGAGAAACGCGCCCGCGCCGGAGCAGGCCATGAGGATGCCGAGGCCGGGCTCGCCGGCGCCAAGGACGTCGCGGGCGAAGTAAGGGACAAAGGTGAGATAAGGAATGGCCAGCAGGCTGCCGATGGCGACCAGCAGAATGAGAGACGACATGGCTGAATGCCGGAAGGCGTAAGCGAAACCCTGTTTCAGCTTTTCCCAGAGATGGCCTTCAGCCGGAGCGGCTGGCTCAGTATAGCGGATGCGAGTGAGCGCGATGAGCACGGCGAGGAAGCTAAGTCCGTTGAGAAAGAAGTTTCCGGCCACGCCGATGATGGCCATGGCAAACCCGCCGAGCGTTGGGCCCAGCACGCGCGACATATTGAACTGCGCCGAGTTGAGCGCGATGGCGTTGGTGAGGTCTTCTCGCGGAACAAGTTGTGGCACCAGCGCCTGATAGGTAGGCGTATTGAGTGACATGGCGATGCCGGTGCCGAGCGCGAGAAAAATAATCTCATGCACGTTGATGATTTTGAACCAGGCCAGCGCGGCCATGATGAAAGCAAACACCATCATGGCGGACTGCGTAACGATGAGCATTTTGCGCTTGTTGACGTGGTCCGCAATTACGCCGCCGATGAGCGCAAACAGCAGAATGGGAAACGACGCGGCAAAGCCCACCACGCCCAGCCAGAAAGCGGAGTTGGTAAGTTGCAGCACGAGCCAGCCCTGGGCGATGTTCTGCATCCAGGTGCCGATGTTGGAGAGGAAGTTGCCTGTCCAGAAGAGGCGGAAATCACGATGGCGCAAGGCGCGGGCGAGCCGCGGAATTTCTATGACCGTGGTTTCAGCCGCGTCAGTGACGGCAGCGTCCGTCACGGCAGCGTCTGTCACGGCCCCCAGGGCCAGGCCATCGACGGCGTCAGCGCGCGGAAGCTTGGGCGCGTCGGTGGTTAGATCGCTGGCGGTTAGATCATCGACAGTTACTTGGCCGATGGCGTCAGCGGTGGTTGATTCAGCGGTCGTTGTTCCGCAGAGCGTTGTTCCGCCGATCGTTGAATCGCCGATCTTTGTTTTGACGATCGTGGATTCACAGACCGGACCAGCGACCGGTGGCCGCTCCGGGCCGCCGCCGCTTATTTCCGCGTTGGTACTCAAAATTCCCATGACCCTGTTGGTGGCGATTCGAATGAACGCTGCTTTATAGTGTAAGCTTTTTTGTTTCCACTTAAGGCAGTACGTTAGTGCACAAACCTTGGGTGGAACCAACCAGGAGTACCAAATTGAAACGCGCCAAACTTATCGTCGTTGTTATCTCGGTCTTTGTACTTTCCAGTTTTGCTTTGCAGAACAGTTCGGGCCACAACGCGCCCGTGGTCGTTTCCGCAAAAGGCGCGTCCGCGCAAAGTGCGCCCGCGCAGGGCACGGCTGCGCAAGCTAGCCCCACGCAGGGCACGGCTTCTGCGCGGGGCGCAGCTTCGCAAGCGGCCCCCACGCAAATATTTGGCTTCAGGGATTTTGCCAAGCAGTATCAGGTTGACCAGGAATTTCTGGCCAGTCCCAGCCCGGCGCGCGCGGAGCAACACTTGAAGATACTCACGGCGGCTCCTCACATCGCGGGATCGCCGGAAGATAAATTTACGGCGGACCACGTGGCCAAGCACTTTGACATTGCCGGTCTGGAGACGGAAGAGGTCAAGTATTCGGTATGGATGAATCGGCCGTCAGAGATCAGCGTGACGGTGACCGCGCCGCCGAACGTGAAGATGAATGGGCCGCGGCCGGAGCATGTGGATGGCGATCCGCTGGCTGATAATCCGAAAGTGGTGATCCCGTTTAGCGGGTCGTCACCTTCTGGCGACGTTGAAGCGGAAGTGATATACGCGAATTATGGCCGGCCGGAAGATTTTAAAAAGCTTGAGGACATGAAGATCGATGTGCGAGGCAAGATCGTGATTGTCCGGTATGGAGATAATTTTCGCGGCGTGAAAAGTTTTGTGGCGGAAGAACACGGCGCGGCGGGAGTAATCATCTATTCTGATCCGATTGATGACGGATACTTCAAGGGCGACGTTTATCCGAAGGGGCCGTGGCGTCCGGAAAGCGGCGTGCAGCGCGGATCGATTCAGTACATGTTCAAGTATCCGGGCGATCCAACGACGCCGGGGTTTGCTTCGACCGTTGATTTGCCGGAGTCGAAGCGAGTGCCGCCGGAGAAGGCGGCGGACATGCCGAAGATTCCGACAACGCCGCTGTCGTACGGAGACGCGGAGCCGATCCTGCAAAATCTGGCTGGGCCGGAAACGCCGCGCGACTGGCAAGGCGCATTGCCGTTTACCTATCACGTTGGCCCCGGGCCGGTGAAAGTGAAGATGCACCTCAGGCAGAATTATCGATATTGGACCATCTGGAATGTGATCGGGAAAATTAAGGGGACGAAATATCCCGACGAGTGGGTGGTGCTGGGGAACCATCGTGATGCGTGGGTGTATGGCGCGGTGGACCCGAACAGCGGCACGGCGGCAATGCTGGAGACAGTCCACGGCTTTGCCGATCTGTTGCGGCACGGCTGGAAGCCCGACCGCACGATCGTATTTGCCAGCTGGGATGCAGAGGAAGAGGGGTTGATAGGGAGTACAGAATGGGGCGAGGAACATGAAAAAGATCTGGCACACGCCGTCGCGTATTTCAATCTGGATGTAGCGGTGTCAGGCTCAAATTTTGGCGCATCGGCGGTGCCGAGCCTGAAAGGTTTTATGCGCGACGTAACCAAGGTTGTCCCCAGCCCCAAAGGTGGCATGCTTTACAACGTTTGGAAAGATGAAAAGATGGGACAGCCGCAACGCCGCCCTGACAGCGGACAGGGCCGCATGCCCAACGCCCATGTTGAAAACGATGTTCCTGTCGGCGATCTCGGCAGCGGGTCCGACTACAGCGTTTTCATTCAGCACCTGGGCATTCCATCCACTGACATGACGTCCAGCGGACAGTATGGCGTCTACCACTCCGCCTTTGACAACTTCAACTGGTTCAAGAAATTTGCCGACCCCACATTTGTTTACGAGCAGGAGATGGCGCGCGTCCTTGGCGTTGAAGCGCTGCACATGTCACAGGCTGACGTGCTGCCCTATGACTACGAGCTTTATGGCAAAGAAATCGGCGCTTATATCGAGAGCTCACGCGACAAAGCCACACGCATGCTGGGCGCTAACGTTCCTGATTTCACCAAGGCTTCAGAGGCGGCGAAGCGCTTCATGAATGCGGGAGCCAAAGTTTTGGCCATCCAGAAAAATCCGCCGCAGGATGCAGCCAAGCTGAACCAGGTTTTGATTGCCGCTGAGCGCGCGCTGCTTTCATCGCAGGGATTGCCGAATCGTCCGTGGTTCCGGCATCTCATCTACGCGCCAGGACAATACACCGGCTACGCCGCGGTGGTGATCCCCGGCGTGAATGAATCAATTGATGCAAAAGACGCGCAGCTTACAACATCTCAGCTGCAAGTGCTCACCGACGCACTGAACCGCGCCGCCGCAGTACTGGAAGGATATATGTAATCTGAGCGCTTTGGCTGTTTTCAATTTGGTTCTGTTGGGGAAGACCATCTGAGAGCGTGCTACCGCTTTGGGCAAAAACAATCTCGCAACGGATGAACACCGATTTACGAATTCAAATGGCCTATTGAACTTTTTTGATCCGTGTAAATCAGCGTTATCTGTGGTGAGGTTTGCGCGGTGTGCAAAGCAACATGCTACTTCGAAATGTGCGGCAGCCAATCCCATTTGCCGGCGCTGCCTTCAGTCAGCGTGACAATCTGTGTCTTTCCATCGTCCAGGCGCGCGATGGCCTGCAGCCGGTCCTGCTCGTCCCAGTGCATGTCCTCAAAGTTTGCAAGAACATCTTTTCCGTTTGCTGAGAGAAAGCCGTTGTAACCTTCCCACATCAATGTACCGTTGCCCCGGTAAAGCTTGATTGTTTCCCCATCCTGGCCGTCCGGCTGTTCGTAAGCCAGGTAGTATTGTGCGTTCTTTGAGAACAAAACCTTTTGCCCGCCCGGCAAGAGCGCCCCGGTCGCGTCATCGACGAGCGCTCCCGTAAAGAGCGCCTCATCTTCCTTGAGCAGCATGTGCAATTTCAAATCAGCGTTATAGCCGCAATATGTCCAGCGGAGACCGTCGAGAGGTTCGTTGTAAGGCGGCTTGTCTTTCAGAATGCGCTTCCCACCGGCCCAGCCGACTTCAATAGCATGCGCTCCCAGCCGCTTTGCGCCATGCGGCGCTTGCTTAAATCTTGCGACCTCCTCAGCGCTTTTGGGTCGCACAAAGTCGTCGTCTGTAGCTCCCGGGCGGGTCGATGGCACGGAACATTGCAAAATCTCTTGGCAGTTGGCCAGCGTAGTTGCCCCGGCAACCAGGGACAAGAGAAGCAATAGATAGAGGGCTTTCGTCATGGCTCGTCAAGTATTCGTCAACACACACGCCGTATTCCACGGATTTTTGGCCCAGCACTAGGACGATAGCGCTTTCTCCAGCTCCGCAGGCTCTGCTATCGGCGGCTTGCAGCTGAAGCCGCTGCAGATCACGGCGACCGTATGCCCTTTCTTGATCGCCGGCAAGTTGGGGATCGTTTCGGCCAGCGCCGGCGGAAGCATCTGCGGCACCGCCTCACCTTCCTGCAAATGAAGAACGGATTGGTTCAAAGAGAGATGCTTGAGCGCCGTTGCCTCCAGTTGCTCGGCTCTGGCTCCGCTGCCGATCACCACCACCTGTGTATGCGGACGCAAATACATATCAAGGGCGATTCCATACGTGGAAGCAAACAGCCCGTAGTGCGCTGCGATTCCGGCAAAGGCTTTCAGCGTTCCTTCTGCCAGATCGCGGTGCCTTGCATCATTGGTATAAGCGTGCAACCGCAGCAGAGCAATTGCAGCCATCGGATTACCGGCCGGTGTTGGTGAATCCTGCAAAGGCTTGCGTCGCGCGGCAAGCGCTCCCAGCACCAGTCCATCGCCGACGTCAGGCCCGCTGGCCATATCAAAGAAGCCGCCTTCGCGCGGATCATAAAAGCGCGCGGCCATGGCGGCGGCAATCTTTGCCGCAAAATGGAAATAGCTCAGGTCGGCGCTGGCTTCATAGGCATCAAGACAGGCGATGGCCGTGAACGCATAATCTTCCAGCACGCCGGGAACGCGACGCTTCGCCGCCCGCGGATCTGAATAGGCAAGCACGCGCTGCAAGCCCAGCTTCGCGTCCCAGCCTTGAGAAAGGATGCGGTCCAGTGAGCGCAGGGCAAACCGGCGAGCATCTTCAAGCTTCAGCACGCGCGCCGCTTTCAGGTAAGCGGAGATGCAGAGCGCATTCCAGCCCACATAAACCGTCTTGTCTATAAAGGGAGTAGTGCGCTGAAGCCGCGCTGCGTACATCTTTTGTTTGGCTGAATCAAGGATCGTCTGCACTTCCTGCGGCGTTTTCTTCACACGCTCGGCTACTTCTGCAATGCTGGCGCGCAGGTACAGTACGTTCTTGGCGGGATTGTGGTGCATCTCGCCCACTTCGCCAATGTCATAGTGCAGCATGGCCACCTGCAGTTCGTCGGTGCTCAGCACGGCTTCGGCTTCGTCCAGGGTCCATGTGAAATAGTCGCCGTCATCGTCCAGTGAAATGTCGGCATCCTGCGAGGCATAAAAGCCGCCGTGCTCGCGATCAGAAAGCACTTCGTCCATCCAGCGGACAATGTCTTTTGCCACAAACGCAAAAAACTCATTGCCCGTGAGCTGATAGCCATGCACGTAATTCTTGAGCAGCTCGGAATTGTCGTAAGACATTTTTTCAAAGTGCGGAACGATCCAGTGCTCGTCCACGGAGTAGCGATGGAAGCCGCCCGCGAGTTGGTCATAGACTCCGCCGCGCGCCATCTTGTCGAGCGAAACAGTAACCACGTTCAGCAGCTCTGCATTGCCGGTTTCGGCGCAGCGTTGCATCAGCAAATCCATGCCGCTGGGATGCGGGAATTTGGGCGAGGAGCCAAAGCCGCCATGCTCGGGATCGAACAACTTCACGGCTGATTCCACCATGCTGTCAATCAGCTCCGGCTTCAGCGATCCGGACTTGCCGGCGAAGCCTTCAGCCTGGCTGATGGCGCTCATCACGCTCTCGGCCGACTCCAGCACGTCACTGTGTTTTTCACGGTAGGCCTGCGCCAGCGTCAGCAGCACGCGGCTAAAGCTGGGACGCCCCTGATAATCCTGCGGCGGGAAATATGTCCCGGCGTAAAACGGCTTGCCTTCAGGCGTAAGAAACGCCGTGAGCGGCCAGCCGCCCTGCCCGCTGATGGCCTGCACCGCGGTCTGGTATCGGCTATCAACGTCGGGGCGTTCGTCGCGATCGACTTTGATGGCGATGAAATGCTCATTGATAATCGCCGCGATCTCGGGGCTCTCATAGGATTCGCGGTCCATCACATGGCACCAGTGGCACCAGACGGCGCCGATATCAAGGAGAATGGGCTTGTTCTCACGCTTCGCGGTTTCAAACGCTTCCGGCCCCCACTCATGCCAGTGGATCGGCTGGTGCATGGCGGAACGCAGGTAAGAAGATGAGGCTTGGGCCAGTGAGTTCAGAGTCTCGGTGCTCATTTCAATAGTGTATCGTTTCACCAGCCATTTTCGTGGCGCCGGCGATCTCACACAGTAAAATCAGCGACTTTGCCTGCAAGTTTATTTCAAGGCCTCCGTTCTAGCTTTGAATATGCGCAAACCGATGGAAAGATTGGAGCAAGTATGGTTCGTCTTTTGAAAGCTAGTTTTTTGCTGCTAAGTATTTGTGGTCTCAGTTTTAGCCAGGCTGCGTTAGAGCAAAAGAACAGGCCGGATGCTGCAAGTCTGCTGCAACAAGTCAGCAAAAAATACCGTGACGCCAAGGCTTACCGCATTGAGGCCGTTGAAGAGCGGGAGATGAAAGGCGACCTTTTTACGAACCGCGAGAAAGCAACCATGGTTGCTGGGGTCGCTTCCGGCCAGCGTTATCGGTTTGAAGGGCACGGACCGTTGGGTTCGGCGGTGAAGATATCGGATGGAAACGCTGAAACTTATTACCATCCTGAGGCCAATGAATACACACAAGCGCCGATTTCTGCTCCCAATTCCCATACGCGCCCTGTGTATTACTGGGAATCTGAATTGTCATTGGCTCTCGGGTTGCTGAAAACACTGTCCCAGGGCGATACGTTGCTGTCACCCGTCTATCTGCCTGACAGTGTTGTCTTGATCGACGGCAAAGCCATATCTTGCTATGTGCTTCGGGGCCAGAGCAAATATCGTGGGGGAACGTCGGATACAGTGACGAATGTTACCTATTGGATTGATAAGGACAAGCTGGTCATTCGCAAAAAGCATGTCCATTCGGAAGGAGCCATCCGGTTCTATGTGGGCCATTCCTCTGAGGACCGCACCACCCTGTTCCCGGTTATGGAACTCGGGGAAACCTCTGCCCCGGACACACTTTTCCTATTTCAACAGCCGGCGGGAGCAAAGTTAGTAAAGCAGTTTGTAAATCCGTGGGAGCCGCGAGACCTGTTGGCGGGCAAGCCTGCTCCCTCGATTACATTGCGAAGCAAAGATGGCTCGCGTGTAACGCTCCAGGATTTCCAGGGTAAGCCTGTGTTGCTGGATTTCTGGGCTACTTGGTGTCCGCCATGCGTGGCCGAACTGGACAACCTCAAGAAAATCAAAGAAGAAAGCCCGGTAAGAGACCTGACGATTCTGAGCATCGACGAGGATGAAGGCTCCGATACTGGCGATAATTTTTTTGCGAAGCGTGGAATCACCTGGGCTAATTTCCATGATGATGGCGAGATCTGGCGCGCATTCCCCAGCAATAGTGGTATTCCCTATTATGTGTTGATTGATGCCAATGGCCAGATAACTTTTTCCAAACCCGGTGCTTCGGATTTGGAACTGCGCGACGCCATTGCGAAACTCGCAACAGGCCGAATGAAAGGTCCGGGCGAATGACAGCAAACCATGCAAGTGAAATGTTCGCATCTAAAAACTGCAGGCAAAAAATAGGGCAACAAATGAAAGATAATGGCGTATGCGTATCGCCATCCTTGCAGACATTCACGGAAACCTGACGGCGCTGGATGCCGTGCTGGCCGATCTGCGGCAACAGAAGCCGGACGTGGTCTATCACGGCGGCGACCTTGCGTTTGGCGGATGCAATCCCAGCGAGGTAATTGACTGCATTCTCCAGGAAGGCTGGAAGGGAGTGCTGGGCAACACCGATGAAATGCTATGGGACACGTCGGCGCGGCCCGGACTGGAAACGGCGGCGCCCAAGCTGAAATCGCTCTTCAAAGTGCTGTTTGATATATCCGGGCCGGCAACCTGCCGGATGATTGGCGAGACTCGGCTGGCGTGGCTGCGCACGCTGCCAACTGAGCTTCAATTTGAAAACCAGGGACATGAAAATCTGGCGCTGATGCACGCAAGTCCCGGCAATCTCTGGCGCGCGCCCATGGACACGGCAGACGATGAGGAACTGAAAAACACTTACACGCCCGTCGGCGCAGAAATCATTGTCTACTGCCACATTCACCGGCCATTCATACGCAAGGTGGGAAGCATGACCGTGTGCAATACCGGCAGCGTGGGCGCGCCTTACGATGGCGATCCACGCGCGTCTTATTTATTGATTGAAGATGGTAGGCCGGCCATCTGCCGCGTGGCCTATGACGTGGAGAAGGAAGCTGCCAGGCTGCTGGCGTCAGATTATCCGCAAAAGGAGTGGATCGCGGAAATGCGCCGCAAAGGCAGTTACCTTCCGCCGCGGGAGAATACGTGAAGCCGGTTCTCTCCGACGCTCAATCAAACGACTCAATTTCTTCGATGTCATGCGCTGGAATTTGTGCCAGGATATTACGGTAAGCCGCGTCGATTTCCTCCCTCGGCGTTGTGCATTCTTTGCGGAGACGTACGTCGGAATCGTAGCGATATCCAGTTTCCGTCCTGGTGGGAAAATCCACGATGCGGATACGTACGCCGGGAAACGGTCGAGTGACCACGTAATCGCCGTACAAATAACTGTCACCCACTTGCCAGAACCAAGCCACCTGGTTCAGGCGGGCACAGCGCGTCCGTGGACGAGTAATCACAGGTGAACGAATAAGCTCCAGTCATGAGTTAATGCTCTTAACGCCAGCCTTGCTGACGGAGTCGCTCTTCCGGGAAAGTATCCACCGCGAGCGCGTCAGAGCAAGCTGTTACGCCGACATTATCTCACTGACGATGAAGGCCTGCATTCGCCGCAGGCCTTGCTGATGACATAGTCTCGGCAAGCTTGGCCAGTTTTTCTGAGGGCGTCCATGAGCTGATGCGTACCCAGCCGGTGGCCGCGTTGCCGATCATCAGAGCTGACTGGTGCCGCTGCCGTAGCTCAACAAACAATCCCAGTGACTTCAACAGCGTGTCCACCTGTGTGCGATTGCCGCTGAGCAGGGTCCATCCGGGGCCAATGTGAAATTTCTCGCCCCAGTCTTTCATGCGTGCTGGCGTGTCATTCTCCGGATCCACGCTCACGGAAATGATGACCACGTCTTTCCCCAGCCGCGGCCCCAGCAGCTTGGCCACCTGGGCAAGCTTTTCCTGCGTAAAAGGACACATGGAGCTGCAGTTGGTAAAGAATCCCGTAACAATAGCAATGCGCCCTTCAACTACCTGGCTATTAAAACGCACGTGCCGGCCATTTTGATTTACCACTTCAATGTCCGGCACGGGCAGCGCGACAGGAGCAGGCTGGTCCTGCGCGTAAAGCGAACCCGCAAATATGAAACCGATGAGAGTAATGAATGCGCGAAATTTCATGGGTAGTCCCTGTGCTTGATTGATACCGACGTATGAAAAATATTGTGTGGCGCCCGCTCGCCACACCCCGGAAGATCGATGTTCTTGAAACGCCGCAAGCCGCGGCCGGCTGCCAACTGCACAAACCGGCCGCGCGCCTGGCGCTCGATTCATCCAATGATGTCCATTGGACGCATCATTTCGTTGTCCTCATGTTCAAGGATGTGGCAATGCCACACGAACTTGTAGCGGTTGCCCGGAATTACCTGCGTTCCCGTTGGCAGATCGAACTTCATGATCAGCTGGGTCACGGTGCCCGGGAAGGACTTCACCACGTCTTTGGCAGCGTTCACTTCTTCCGGGAACGGAGCCTGCGGCGGGCCGGTGAAGACGAGCTGTCCCGTGTTGTCAAACGTGGTCTGGTCAAACGGTCTCCGGCTTAGCACCTGGAACTGCACCAGGTGGATGTGTTTGGGGTGAGCGTCACCGGTATCGTTGATCAGGTTCCAGATTTCCGTGGAGCCCGCTTTCGGATCTTCAGTGACCGGATCGTCCCAGTTCTTGTTGTCGAGCAGCCCGATGATGGGGAACCCGTCTGAGGCGCGATCGAGTTCCGTGAGGACCAGGTCGCGCGACTTCACCGCGGATTGAGGATTGATGTTCATCGGCGCGGGATTCAGGACTTGTGGAATCGTGCTGGTATCCTTCGACGACAGCGGCTTGGAAATGCGGAACATCATGATCTGCGTGGGCACAACTTCTCCGCCGCCCGGGAACGGCGCGGGAGCGTTGTTGGTGAGCACAAAGTTCTTGCCCGCTTTGCCGGTAAAGTCCACGATCACGTCAAAGCGCTCCGCCGGTAGTTGCAGCAGCGTGGTCAATGCCACTGGAGCGGGCAGCAGGCCGCCATCGGTGCCAATCACGTTGAACTGCGGGCCCGCCATGCCATGAGCTACGCCGTTGGCATCCGTCATGACCAGGTTCATGTTCAGGAAGCGCGCGTTGCAGCCATTGAGCATGCGCAGGCGGTAGCGTCGCGGCTCAATATCGATCACCGGCCACGCCTTGCCGTTCACGCACATGGTGTCGCCAAAGAACTCTGGGATCCAGAACTGGTGCGTTCCGCCGTCAGCCGTGGGATAAAGCAGCGTGCCGTCCGGATTGAACAACCGGTCTTGCATGATCAGCGGGATTTCGAACTGTCCTTTTGGAAGATTCAACGAATCTTCCACCGCATCGCGGATCAGGTACGCGCCGGCCAGACCCTGGATCATGTTGAGGCGCGTGATGCCCAGAGTGTGGTCGTGATACCAGAGCATGGTGGACTGCTGGTCGTTGGGATAGACAAACGCATCTGGGTTGTACAACACCGGGCCGGTGATGCCATCGGGAGAAATCCACGCTTCGGGGTAACCATCGCTTTCAGGCAGGATCTTGGCGCCGTGCAGGTGGACAACGTTGCGCACCTGCGGCTTGTCGGCTTCCGATCCGTGGAGGGTGAAATCCACCGGCAGCGGATGCGTGGTGGGCAAAGCGTCATTGTGGTACTTGATCTTTACCGGAACGCCGCTGCGCACTTCCATCGTCGGGCCCGGCCAGATGCCGTTGTAGCCCCAGATGGGAGTGGGCGGAAGATCACGGTGCACTTTCTGCAACGCAGGCTGCATCCTGATATGGGTTACGCCGTTGGGATCAGGGTGGATCACCGGCATGATCGGCAGCTGGTCCACGAAGGGAGTAAGCAGGCCCTGCGTGGCCGCGGTTTTGAGTTGTCCAAGCGGATGCTGGACGTGACCATGGAACGTGACACCGCCTTGCGTGTGGACCCGGGTATTGACTGTCTGGCCGGAAGCGAATTTGGGAATCACCAGTCCCGCACCCGCCATGGCTCCGAACTTCAAAATATCGCGTCGACTCTTTTTCATTTAGATGAGGCTCCTTGATTTAGACACACGTCAGGCGTACTGGCACGAGCCGGTTGGTTTCAGTCGGTACGCAATTTGGCCTGAACGGTGACTCTTAGTAGTCTTTCCAGCCTTGAGGTTCCGGAAGGGCTGGAATGCGAGTACAAAATAGCCGGGAAAATATAGATTGGCCTAGAAGATTAACAATTTTAATGTAGGAGAAGCGATGGAGATTGAGCTGTTCTGAACAATGTTATGGCCGCAGCGCAGTTTGGACGTGCACATCATAAGCTCGCCGGGAAAGAACCTTTCTTTTATGAATAAATTCTTATGATCGAGCTTAAGCCGTTTCGCCCGGTTACAAGGCGGCAAATTAAGGATTCTTATAAATCCGCGCCCAGAAACCCTCTGCAATCAATTGCATAGCGGTCTTAATCGGATCAGAGTACCAGGTCAGCATATTCAGGATGTTTGGTCAGGTATTCGGCGACGGAAGGGCAGATAACGTCTACCTTCAGGCCCTGTTCGCGGGCCCACTCAAACGCCGAATGCGCCAGCTCAGAGGCCAGGCCTTGTCCCCGCAACGCCTGCGGAACTTCACTATGGATAAGCTGCAGGATCTTCCCGGCCAGCGTGTATTCAAGGTAAGCAACGTGGCCCTGGCGCTCGATCTCAATCCGTCCACTGGTGGCCTGCACCGACTCCGGTTTGGCTGACGACGCTTTGCGGCGAAACATGATCAGCCCATTTTTCATGATCGGCGGCAAAAGACGCAAGTGTTCGGCAAGCGGCACAGGCAGGAGCGCCTGTGCTCCACTCATCCCAGGCTGCTAACATTATTTCCATGATCACCTCCATCATCGGCCGCCCTGAAACCACCGAAGCCGCTCCGTATTATTTCGGCTATATCAACCGCGTTACCGGCGATGACATTCTCCGCACGCTGCAGGGCCAGTTGGATGAAACGCTGCCTTTTCTGCGCGGCATCACGGAAGAAAAGTCTCTTTATCGTTATGCGCCGGAGAAATGGAGTATCCGGCAGATGTGGGGCCACGTGAACGATACCGAGCGCGTCTTCCTGATGCGCGCGTTGTGGTTTGCCCGCAATTTTGACACGGCGCAACCCAGTTTCGACCAGGACATTGCCGTGGCCGCGTCCGGATCAGACGATGTCCCGTGGGCGCGGCATGTGGAGGAATTTCGTGAGATTCGCCTCGCCACCATATCGTTCTTTCGCAATCTTCCTGAAGAAGCGTGGCGGCGCACGGGCGTTGCCAGCGGCAATCCGTTTACGGTAAGGGCCTGCGCGTACATTGTGGCCGGACACGTAACGCACCATGCGGCGGTGCTAAGGGAGAAATATATCTAGCAGGTGGTTAAAAAAGTCACTCCATCCAGAGTTCTTATGGAACAAGCGACATGCGGGTAAACGATCATCAATAGAGTCATGTGTTTCCAGCTATTTGTCACCGGATGCGCGGCTACGGTCGCTTTCAGTAAACATGGCCTACCGCAAGAGTGCATCGCAAACAGACAACCCACATTGTTTTACTCACATCTTCTTGCATGTTCCCCTTGGACTGTTACCCCC
>DAHUXR010000122.1:13535-14442 GCA_027307045.1 Acidobacteriaceae bacterium | reverse complement strand
ATGCGATTCGTCGATGAAAATTACAAAGTCGCGCGGAAAGTAATCCAGCAGCGTGGGCGGAGGCTCGCCCGGCAGCCGTCCCGTAAAATGCCGCGAATAATTTTCGATGCCATGGCAGTAGCCCATGGCCTTGATCATTTCCAGATCGAACATGGTTCGCTGATGAATGCGCTGCGCCTCAACCAGCCGTCCCTGTTTTTCTAACTCGACTTCCCACCACGCCAGTTCTTCTAAGATCGTGCCGATGGCCTGGTTCTTGGTGGTGTTGGACATTACGTAATGGCTCTTGGGATAAATCGGCAGCCGCGTGTATTTCTGCTTGACGGTGCCGAATAGCGGATCGATCTGCGATAGCGAGTCCACCTCGTCGCCGAAGAGTTCGATGCGATAGGCATTGTCGTCGTAGGTGGGGAAGACCTCGATCACGTCGCCGCGCACGCGGAACGTGCCGCGCTTAAAGTCCACATCATTGCGTTCGTAAAGAATTTCCACCAGCTTGCTGAAGATATCCTGGCGCTTGATCTTCTGCCCTTTTTCCAGAAAGAGCAGCATGCCGTAATAGGCCTCCGGCGATCCCAGACCGTAGATGCAACTGACTGACGCTACGATCACACAGTCGCGGCGCTCAAAGAGAGACCGCGTGGCGGAAAGGCGCAGCTTATCCAGTTCGTCATTGATGGTGGCTTCTTTTTCAATATAAACGTCGCCAGCGGGAATGTAGGCCTCAGGCTGGTAGTAGTCGTAATAAGAGACGAAGTATTCGACGGCATTCGAAGGAAAAAATTGCTTGAACTCGTGGTAAAGCTGCGCCGCCAGAGTCTTGTTGTGGGCCAGCACCAACGCCGGGCGATTGAGCTGCTCAATCACCTTGGCCATGGTGTAAGTCTTGCCTGAGCCGGTTACGCCC
>DAHUXR010000122.1:0-13525 GCA_027307045.1 Acidobacteriaceae bacterium | reverse complement strand
TGGTGCTTTTCTCCGGCATAAATGCCACGGGTAAGCTCTTCAATGGCGTTGGGCTGGTCGCCTTTGGGCTTGTAATCGGATGCTAGACGAAAATCCATTTGGTCCTTAAAAAAGCAGTTTCACCGCGGAGACGCGGAGGCGCGGAGAAAAACAGCACCGGATACCTCTCTAGTTGCAATTTTGACGAGAGGAAATCTCTCTATCGTGACATGGAAGGGCGCTTCCGGGCAAATGCGTTTTTAGGTGGATTTCCCTTCGATCACTGAGCTCAGTGTTTGATCAACTGTAGGTATGGATTTTGGCTAACGCCTAATTGCCAACTGCCAATCGCTAATTGCTAATTGCCATCTGCTTGTCTTCCGCCAGTTTGGGCGACTTCCGCGGAATCTCGGCGACGGGATTCGAGAACTCCAGCCCTTCATCGTCAACGCGCGTCCATTTCAGGCTGATGGTGTCGCGAAAATAATTCTGATAAACGCGCCACGGTTTCTTGTGTCCCTGCTTGGGCCAGCCGGCCAGCGCGCGTTGAATGTAGCCGGAGCTGAAATTTTCGACAAAAGGCGCAGCTGCGCTTTCATCCACGGGCCGGGGAGTGACCTGGCGCACGCCCTTGCTGTCCATGAAATTCAAAATTCGGCAGACATAGTTGCAGATTAGGTCGGCCTTGAGCGTCCATGACGCGTTGATGTAGCCGAAGACGGAGGCAAAGTTCGGCACGCCGGACATCATTACGCCCTTGTACGCCAGCACCTGGCCCGGGTCAACGCGCTGTTTGTCGACAATGAGTTCCATCCCGCCAAAGGCCTGCATGGCCAGGCCGGTTGCGGTAACGATGATGTCGGCTTCAAGCTCTTTGCCCGATTTGAGCAGGATGCCTTTTTCCGTGAAGATCTCAATCTGGTCAGTGACGACGCTGGCGCGGCCTGATTTGATGGCCTCAAACATGTCCGCATCAGGAATCAGGCACATACGCTGCTCCCAGGGGCGATAGCGCGGAGTGAAATGCGTGTCCACGTCAAAGTCTGTCCCCAGTTGCTTGCTCGCTTTCTTGATGATGCCGCGCTTCACAAAGTTGGGAAAGCGCTGCGAGAGCTGGTAAACGTACGTCATGAACCCCACGTTTTTCCAGCGGCTGAGCCGGTAAGCCCACATTGCGGGCATGATGTGGCGCAGAAAGTTGGCGATACGGTCTTTCTCTGGCGCGGAAATCACATAGGTGGGCGAGCGCTGCAGCATGGTCACCTGCGCCGCAGTCTTGGCCATGGCCGGAACCAGCGTAACCGCCGTTGCGCCGCTGCCGATGATCACGATACGCTTTCCCGCGTAATCAAGATTTTCAGGCCAGGCTTGCGGATGAAACATGCGTCCTTTGAAACGGCTAGCGTTGGGAAATTCCGGCAGGTATCCGGCGGAATAGCGGTAGTAGCCTGCGCAGCAGAACAAGAAGTTGCAGGTCAGGATAACAGCCTCTTCTTTTGTGACAACGCCGCCAGAGGTCATATCTCCTGCCGTATTGCTGCTTCCGCCTGAAGACGATGACTGCTTGACGGCCTCAACCGTCCACTTAGCATCTTCCGAAGACCACTCTGCTCGCTTGATCTGGTGGCGGAAGCGGATGTTGCGGTCAATGCCTTCGTCGCGGGCCGTGGCCGTGATGTATTCGCGAATGTCCTCGCCCGGCGAAATGGCTTTTGGGTGCGTCCATGGCCGGAACGAGTAGCCCATGGTCAGCATGTCAGAGTCCGACCGGATGCCGGGATAGCGGAACAGGTCCCATGTGCCGCCGATGCGCTCACGCTGCTCCAGGATCACGTAGCTTTTCCGGGGGCAGAATTTCTGCAGGTGATGCGCGGCGTCAATGCCGGAAAGGCCCGCGCCGACGATCAGGACGTCAAAATGTTCCGGGTTTGCCAAGAGCTGCTCCAAAGGGTGGCTATAGGAAAGAACATACCACAGCGGGGAACTGCGATTGCCAGAAATGCCAAGATTGCCAAACATCGCCGAAATTGGAAAACCTTACCGCTGATAACACTGATGACACTAATCAGCACTGATTAGAGGCGATATGTTTCAATACTCGGCCGTATTCTGCCGGGAACGTCAACGTGTTTAGTGCTCATTCACAATGGCCAGGAGTTCGCGATGCAGTTGTTCCCATGGAACGGTTACCGCTTTTCCCGCTTTCAAGTCTGCGATCCGGCGTGTTACTTCCTTGTCCCAAGCCTCTTCCACGGATTTATCTTTCCACATAGCTCAGCAACTCCTCGATGATCGTCGCAGGAATCTGAAATTGGGTTGAGATCTCGCTGATAGATACCCCATATTCATAATTAGCGATAATGTCTTCCACCGGCATCCGCGTTCCCTTTAGAACGGGGCGTCCGCTGACGCGCGAAGGATCGATTTCGACTAAAGGGCAGTTAGACCAATAGAGTTTCTCCATAACGGATATCCTGATCAATTTTAGCTGATTTCATTTTGGTGAGGCGGATGCAGGGCGGTCCGAAGCGAGCATGAAAATGTATTTGTAGGTCCCGCAGCTGCAGCGGAGCCGATCCCTCGGGTCCTGCTCGCAAGCTGAAGAAAACGCATGCTCGCGGACGGATCTCTCGGGATGGCAACTCTCAGGTAGCGGCATTTTCGAGTGAGACGCAGAGGAGGACAGTGTGCTCTCATCTCGTCGCGAAGCACGTCGAACGATCTTGTGAGAACTCCCTGAAGCGGCATGGCGAAGGATGCAGTGTCGGGGTCCTTCCACTCGCCCTCGCTCCCCTTCGTCAAACTCAGGGTCGTTTGTGCTAAGTCAGGATGACAGGGTTAAAGGGTATCGCCCGTGGTGGCATCCTCGAAGAGGTTGGGAAGTTGGGTCGGTTTCCACGGCGACTGATGACGTCAAGGCGCGAACCCAAAGAATCTCATTGGCAGCCTTCCGCTTTATTTTCTATCGGTCGCAAACGGCAAAATTCGCGCAAATGACTTTAAAAATTAAGCTGAATCTGATAGTCACCAATGCATTATCGAAAATATTCCTTGTTTTGCTATTGCTTTCGCCAATTATTTGCGCGTATAAGCTTAAAAGCAGGCTGCGCCGGTGCGGTAAACACCGAACGCAGCCCTGACCAAATCGCCTTCACCAAAGGAGTCAGGCAACATGGCTACATTTGACGTTAACAAAAAACTTGAGATTTATCACACCCTCTACCGGCTGAACCGTTCGTTTGCCGCCATAGTTATGCATTGCCAAACGCTGGAAGCAATCAGGTTTTTTCCGTCCAAATCCCTGCGCAATTTCCAGGGATTTACGCAGGAGTTGCAAGCGGAAATAAACCAGGAATTATTGGAAATCCTGCATAGCACCGAGCTGGACGACTGGAACCGCTATGGCAAAGTGCGGCAGGCGCGGGAAAAGGAACTAGCCGATCCGGATGACGTATTTATAAAAGCTGAAGAGCGGAGAAAAGAGCTGGCCAAACAGAAGAAGAAATCGCGCCGTTAGCTGCTTAAAACCACCAGCGCTAAAGCGCGTTTTTTGATCGCCGGTCCCCCGGGCTAAAGTCCGGGGCTCCCCCGTGCCGCGCTAGTTTCAACGCACAAAACGTGTCCTTAAGAGGACGATGTGGATATTGACTTTCGTCCACCTTTGACTAGCATGAAGGGCAGAGCCCACTACGGCAGGGAGCAACGCAATGACGATCCAAATTCGTGACGCTGAGCTGGAAGCAAGGCTGCAAAAGCAACTAGAGGCGACAGGATCCACCACCGTCGAGGAACTGCTGCTACGCTTGCTGGAGAGCCAGGAAGAGCAGGATCGCTGGCTTTTGGAAAATCGAGAAGGAATCAAAACAAAGATCCAGCGTGGCATTAACCAGCTTGATCGAGGAGAGGGAATTCCTGAGGAGCGGTTGAAAGCTTATCTTTCAAAGCTGAAAGCCAAGCCTGAATGAGCGGGCGGTACCTGCTTGCGCCGGAAGCCGCGACCGATCTGGTTCAAATCTGGCGTTACATTAAGAAACAAAGCAGCGCGGAGATGGCGGACCGTGTTGAATCCGTAATTCTGGCTAAGGTCGCTTTTCTATCAGAAAATCCCGGCGCTGGACATTGGCGCAGGAACTTGACGAACCAGCCAGTGAAATTCTTCCCGGTTTACTCCTACTTGATTGTTTATCGCCCCGACACAAAGCCATTGCAGGTTGTTTCCATTCTGCATGGGCGTCGTGATGTCGAACAGATTCTCAGAGGCCGTGTGTAGCTGTATGTTTCCTCTTGACAGTAGCGAATAAAAAACGATAAAATAAGACTGCGCAAGACAGGTTTTTGCTGTCCGACGCCGCCCAGGCGGTTGAAGGGTGGGGTCTTTGAAAATGCACTCAGCAATTAGCAGTCAGTAATCAGCCAGGACGGTTTACGACCCTCTGCGGATTGGGATTGGGTTTGGGATTGGGTGGCCCTTGGGTCACCCAAGGGCCACCCAAGCGTCACGCAAGGGCCACGTTTGGGTTACCCAGGCGTTGATTAGTGTAAGTCTCTTTGTTTGCAATAAAAGTTGAAAAAATGGGGGTGGGGAAGGGCGCGCAGAGCGCGCCTATCGCCGACATCGCGCGTGATCGGAAAACCCAAAACCTGACCACTGATTAACACGGATGACACTGATCGGAAAAACTCACAGCCAGGGGCGGCGGCTGTGCCACACGATTCAGGTGTGACACGCTTCTCAGTCGACTTGGAACTCCAACCGGCACTGCTCGCGATTTCCCAGCACGTCAGCTAATTCGCGAGGATGATCGATCAGCACATCCGGCGGGGCGTCTTGCAGGGTGTGCGGCGCAAGGCCATAGGTCACGCCGACGGAATAAATCCCGGAGTTGCGGGCCGTAAGCACGTCAATGTCTGAGTCGCCAATGATGACCGTTTCTTCCGCGACCGCGCCGGCTTCTTCCAGCAGGGCCTGGACGCCGGCGGGATCGGGCTTTTTGGTATGGAAGCTGTTGCCGCCATAAACCTGGAAGAAATACGGCCCAAGGCCAAGAGCTTCAACGATCGCGCGCGTAGGGCCGACGGGCTTATTGCTGAGGACGGCCATCTTGAGCGCTGGAATCCCTTGGGCGGAAGCTCCGTCACGGCTTTTCTGGATGGCCGAGAGCGCCTCTTTTACGCCGTCATAAACATAAGTGTTATCAAGCTTGTGTTCGCGATACCAGCTCATGAAATAAAGCACGGCATCCTGGACAAAGCTTTCATCGTCAGGATCGCCCAGGGCGCGACGGACAAGCATGGGAGCGCCATCGCCAATATAGCTGGCAATGACTTCATGAGGCAGCTCCTTTTTGCCAAAGTGAATCAACATGGCATTGATGGAGTTGGCCAGGTCTTCACGGGAGTCGATCAGGGTTCCGTCGAGGTCAAAAATAAGCAGTTTGGCGGTGTGGCCCGGAATGGGGCGATTTTTGCGAATCATCCATTTTCAGTATATCCCGGTAAACACCTTAGGATTTAAAATGGAAGGTACTCCCAAGTACGCCCCAAAACCCCACCCGTAGTCTTTTTAGAGGAGACCCATGGCTGTAACCAAGATTGAGTCCAAGAAGAATGCTTCTGCAGTGGCTGAGATGCCGGCAAAAACTGAAAAGAATTATGAAGGGCTCACACGCCAGCAATTGGTGGAGATTTACCGGCTCATGTACCTTTCGCGCCGGCTCGACGACAAAGAAAAGGTATTGAAAAATCAACAGAAGACTTTCTTTCAGATTTCAAGCGCGGGACATGAAGCCTTGACGGTGGCGGTGGCCCTGAATCTAAAACCGAGTTATGACTGGTTTTATCCGTATTATCGCGACCGCGCACTCTGTTTGGCCCTGGGCATGACTCCTTACGAGCAACTGCTGGAAGGTGTAGGCGCGGCCGATGATCCTGCATCCGGCGGTCGGATGATGCCTTCACATTGGGGGCATAAGAAGCTGAACATTGTGAACCAATCGTCGCCCACTGGCACCCAGTTCCTGCAAGCGGTGGGTTGCGCTGAAGCAGGCCGATATTTTGGAAGGCATCCGGAAGCGGCAACGAAGCATGACGGCGATTATCGCCAACACAAGAATGTAACGTTCCAGGGCGATGAAGTGGTTTACGTCTCCGCCGGGGAGGGCACCACTAGTGAAGGCGAGTTCTGGGAAGCCATGAATTCTGCCAGCAATCTTAAGCTGCCTGTCCTATTTCTGATTGAAGATAACGGCTATGCAATCTCTGTTCCGGTGGAAGTGCAAACAGCGGGTGGAAGCGTGTCTAAGCTGGTCAGCAATTTTCCCAACTTGCATTTGGAGGAATGCGATGGAACTGACGTAGTCGCTTCTTTCGCCGCATGTAAGCGCGCGGTGGATTATATTCGGGCAGGCAAGGGTCCGGCAATGGTCCACGGACACGTCACGCGGCCGTATTCGCACTCGCTTTCCGATGACGAGCGCCTCTATCGACCTGACACCGAGCGCGAGAAAGACGCAAAGCGCGATCCTGTTACGCGGCTGCAAATGTTTTTGATTCGCGAAAGCATTCTGGATGAAGCCGGCGTGAACAAGGTGGAGAAATCAGTGGACCAGGAAGTGGAAGCCGCGGCCGAGCAGGCTTTGAAGGCGGCGCTTCCTACTACCGACTCGATTTACAGGCACGTTTACTCTGAAGACCTTGATCCGCGCAAGATGGCGAGCGATCTGCAATCACAAGGCGGCGACAAGACCATGGCCGACCTGATAAACGCCTGTTTGAAAGATGAGATGCGCCGCGATGATCGAATTGTGGTGTTTGGTGAAGATGTGGCGGATTGCAGCCGCGAAGAGTACCTCAAGGAAAAACAGATCAAAGGCAAGGGAGGCGTGTTCAAGCTGACTTCCGGCTTGCAAATGGAGTTTGGCGGTGACCGCGTGTTCAATTCTCCGCTGGCGGAAGCCAACATTGTGGGCCGCGCCGTTGGCATGGCCACTCGTGGGCTCAAGCCGGTGGTTGAGATTCAGTTCTTTGATTACATCTGGCCCGCGTATCAACAGATTCGCAACGAGATGTCTGTGATGCGCTGGCGCTCGAATGGAACCTTCTCGTGCCCGGCGGTGATTCGTGTGGCCATTGGCGGATACCTCACCGGCGGTGCTGTCTATCATTCGCAGAGCGGAGAGAGCTTGTTTACGCATAATCCCGGACTGCGAGTTTGTTTCCCGTCGAATGCGCTGGATGCCAACGGGCTGCTGCGTACCGCGATTCGCTGCGACGATCCTGTAATTTTCCTGGAGCACAAACGGCTCTACCGTGAAACTTTTGGTCGCGCTCCCTATCCCGGCGCAGATTATATGGTTCCGTTCGGCAAAGCGAGAATCGTTAAAGAAGGAAATGATCTGACCGTCATTACTTATGGCGCGACGGTTCCGCGCGCGTTGCAGGCGGCACAGAAAATTGAACGCGAGCAGAATGTGAGCGTGGAGTTGATCGATTTGCGTACGCTCAATCCGTATGACTGGGAAGCGATTGCGACTTCTGTCCGCAAAACCAGCCGCGCGCTGGTGGTGCATGAAGACACGCGCAGTTGGGGATACGGGGCCGAGATCGCCGCACGCATTGGCGACGAACTTTTTGAAGACCTTGACGCTCCAGTAAAACGCGTGGCCGCAACAGATACTTTCGTCGCATACCAGCCGATCCTGGAAGATGTGATCCTGCCGCAGTCTGAAGATTTGTTTAAGGCGATGGAGAGTTTGGCGAAATTTTAAGAGCTTTTGCCGCAAAGGGCACGAAGGAACATGAAGGATCTGCGACGAACACGTTCGTGTTGCTTCGCGTCCTTAGTGGTTACCGCTTTTTGTCGGTGCGCTGCAGCACGAACCGGTCCAGAGCAAGCAATAGTTCTTCGCGATTCGAGTAGGGCCCTGGCTGATAGCCCTTGGAACCGATTCCTTGCTGCGCCAGATCGGAGAGCTGCCAATCCTGCTGGTTGGTGATGTCCCAGAATTGGACCGCATCTTGCGGAGTGAAACCCGGCTTGCGAATTTCGTCGGGATGGAAATGCCATTCGCAGATTATGTCCGTCTGGTCTGCCGCTTTGGGCCACATAGTGAACGTAAGCATGTAATCGGGATGCAGGTTCAGGAAGAAGTTGGGTAGCAGGCAATAGTAATAGACGTAGCGTTGATCGTCGGCGCTCAGGCCGGGAAGCGAGCAGCGTTTCGTTGAGCCGTCCATGGTGAGACTTTGCACGCCTTCGCGCAGGTCCATGCGGCCGCCAAGGTATGTTGGCTGCGGCGGCTCGTTGTCACCGCTCATGTAGTGCGATTGCTTCTGCAACAGCGGATGCACGATGGGACAGTGCAGACACTCAGAATAATTCTGGATGATCAGCTTCCAGTTGGCCTTGAGGTGGTAAACACGGCGCTCGACCATCTGAAGTTCCGCCATGCGCCACGGCGCGAACTTGCGATCGAGGCCGGCAAGATGTTGTTCAAATGGAATGGGCCGCGCAGAAAGATTGATGAAGATATGTCCGTCCCACTCAGCGGTAGCGACAGAGTTCAGAGGATAGTCGACCTCACAGAAGCCCTGCACCTTTTCCATGTGAGGAGCGTTCGCCAGCGTGCCGTCGAGTTTGTAGGTCCATGCGTGATATTGACATTGAATGCGGCCGGCGAATTTGCCTTCTTCCTGCTGGCACAGCATGGTGCCGCGATGGCGGCAGACGTTATGGAACGCGCGTATCGTGCCGTGTTCGTCACGCGTGATGATCACGCTGGCATTGGCAAACTGACGCAGAAAATAATCTCCGGCATCGGGAATCTGGCCGGCTCGTCCGGCACAGAGCCACATGTCGAAATGGATGGCTTCCATCTCGCGCTGGAACCAAGCTGGATCAGTGTAGTAGCGCTGCGGAAGCGTCATCGCGTCAGAAACGGCGACTGCAGGACGCGTGTTGGAATACGTGGACATCAGTTGAATATTGCCACAAAACCAAAACCTTTGAAACACGGAGGAAATGAGGAATCGGAGAGGAACACAAGCGATAAAACATGAACCCGGAATCTAAGCTTCTGCGTGTTTTCTTAATGAGGTTGTTTTTCAATTTTAAGGTCCTATAATTTTCGCGTGATCCGCGCCGGTCCGCGGTAAGTTTTCTCCCTCCGTTTCCTCCTTTCCTCCGTGTTTCAAAGGTGTTGGTTTTACCGACGCAGCTGTTTCAATATCTCCCGCGCCGCGTTGGCGCCTGATCCGCCGGTCAAGCCCGCGCCGGGATGCGTGCCGGAGCCGCATAAATAAAGGTTCTGAATCGGCGTGTTGTAACGCGCCCAGTCGAGCAGTGGACGCATGGTGAAAAACTGGTCCAGCGCGAGTTCGCCATGGAAGATGTGTCCGCCGGTGAGTCCGTAAGTCGATTCCAGGTCTTTAGGCGTGATGATCTGACCGTCTTCTACCAACGATGGCAAATTCGGTGCGTATTCCGCCAGTGTCTTCACAACTGTTTCGCCCAAGTTGCTGCGCTGGCTGTCCCAATCACCGTTCTTCAGCTTGAAGGGAGCGTATTGCATGTAGACGGACATTACATGCTTTCCGTTTGGTGCAAGCGACGAATCCGTGAGCGAGGGAATCGTAACTTCAAGATACGGATGCGGTGAGAAGTTCCCGTACTTCGATTCGTCAAACGCGCGCTCCAAATAATCGATCTCCGGGCCAATGTGAATCCGTCCGCGCAATGCTGCGTCATTTCCATTGAGCGCCGTGAACTTTGGCAGCGCGGACAACGCCAGATTAACTTTCGCCACCGTGCCCGGCATGCGGATGTTCCGGAGCTTCATCACAAAGTCCGGGGTGAGATGTGTCGGATCGACAAGCGTAAGCAGTGTCCTGCGCGGATCGGCGTTGGAGATGATTCCCTTCGCCGAGATCTCTTCGCCGCCAACAAGAGCCACGCCAGTAGCGATGCCATCTTTCACGCGGACCTCTTTTACTTCCGCCGACGTGCGTATCTCCGCGCCTGCTTCTTTGGCTGCTGCCGTCATGGCCTGCGTAATCGCGCCTGTGCCGCCGATGGCAAAAAAAGACGAGCCCGCCGGATGCGGATCGCCCGCGGCGCGAATGAGCAGCACCAGGCTGCTGCCAGCCGACCACGGCCCCATGGCGGTCCCAAAGATTCCACGCGCGGCAATAGTGGCGCGCAGAAGTTCTGTCTCAAAAAATTCGGCAACCAGATCGGCAACGGCCATCGGCCCCCAACGCAGCAGCCGGTACATATCTTTCTTGCCCAGCTTGCGGAGAGCGCGTCCGGTCTGGAGCATGGCCCAAAGATCGCCGCGGCTGGGATCGTCAATGTTGGGTGGTGCCAGTTTCAATGCGTCGCTGATCACGCGGCCAATCTTTTCCAGCGACTGCTGGAAAACCGGATAGCGTTCCGCGTCCTTCGCCGAGAATTGTGAAATCTCCTGTGCCGCTCGCGTTGCGTCGTTGTAAAGACTCAAGGCACGACCGTCTGGCGAAAGAGCCGTCACGGCGATCTCTGGTGTTACCAGCTTCAAACCGTGCTTCGCCAGTTGCATATCGGCCACGATTTCAGGCAGCAGTGGGCCGGCGGCGTGCGCGAGCGTGGAGCAGCGGAAGCCCGGAGAGAATTCTTCAGTGATTGCTGCTCCGCCGGTCTGCGCGCGGCGCTCGAGAATCAGCGGCTTGAAACCGGCTTTGGCCAGATAGTAGGCAGTCACCAGGCCATTGTGGCCGCCGCCGATAATAATGACGTCGCGAGTCTCAGCCATCGGCTAGCTGGCTCCGTCTTTCAGAATTTCCAACGCCGCCAGTCTTCCCGGTGCGCCCATAATGCCGCCGCCGGGATGCGTGGCTGAGCCGCACATATAAAGGTTCTTGATGGGCGTCCGGAATTGCGCATAACCCGGCACGGGACGCAGGAAGAAAAGCTGCTCAAGCGAAAGCTCGCCCTGAAAGATATTGCCTTCGCTCAGCCCGAAGTCGCGTTCCAGGTCCAGCGGCGTAAGCACCTGCTTGTTGAGGATGATGCTTTTCAAATTCGGCGCATATTCAGAGATGGTGTCGATCACGGTGTTGCCAAACGCTTCGCGCTGATCGTCCCAGTTCAATCCCGGACGCAGCTTGTACGGCGCGTACTGCACAAAGCAGGACATCACATGTTTTCCCGGCGGAGCTACGGACGGATCAGTCAGCGACGGAATTACCATATCGATATAGGGACGACGAGAGAAGTTGCCATACTTGGCGTCGTCATACGCGCGCTCCATATACTCCACGCTGGGCGAAATGGAAATCGCGCCGCGAAGATGCGCGCCGGGGCCGGGCAGGCATTTGAAATCGGGAAGCGCGTCCAGCGCGATATTCACTTTTCCGGACGAGCCGCGGAACTTATAGCGCCGCACGTCTTCCAGAAACTCTCCCGGTAGCTGGTTCTCTTCAATGAACTTGATGAACGTCAAGCGCGGATCAACGCTGGAAGAAATCACATCGCCATAGATTTCATCGCCATTTTGCAGGACCACTCCTTGCGCGCGGTTGTTCTTCACGATGATCTTGGCAATCGGCGCTTCAGTGCGGATCTCCGCGCCGAATTCTCGCGCCGCATGGGCAATCGCATTGGAAATGGCGCCGGTGCCGCCGCGCGAAAATCCCCATGAGCGGAATGCGCCGTCAATCTCTCCCATGTAGTGGTGCAACAGGACGTATGCGGTCCCGGGCGAGCGCACGCCAAGAAAAGTCCCAATGATGCCAGAAGCCGACATTGTTGCTTTAAGCACGTCGGTTTCAAACCACTGGTCCAGAAAATCAATGGCGCTCATGGTCATCAGCTGGACCTGGTTGTATTTGTCCTCGCTGCTCATGCCCTGGAAGCGCTTGCCAATAAACAGCATCTTCATCAGTTCGCGCGGGTTGAGAGTGGAAGGATCGGGCGGCACCATGCTTAGGATCGGCTTCACAAAGCGGCACATGGCTTGCATGGCCTTGCCGAACTCTTCATAAGCCTCGGCGTCGACCTTCGAGTGGCGGGCGATCTCACGGCGTGATTTGCCATGGTCGTTGACGCGCCAAAGGTAATCGCCATTTGGCATCGGCGTAAATGTGCCATCCAGCGGCAGGATTTCCAGACCGTGGCGCGGCAGATCAAGATCGCGAATGATCTCCGGACGCAGGAGCGAGACCACATAAGAGCACACGGAGAACTTAAAGCCGGGAAAAACCTCTTCTGTCACCGCGGCCCCGCCCAGCACGTGGCGGCGCTCCAGTACCAGCACTTTTTTGCCGGCGCGCGCCAGATAAGCAGCGTTGGTCAGGCCGTTGTGGCCTCCGCCAATCACAATCACGTCGTATTTTGAGCTGGAGCCGTTGGAAGCAGTTGCCATGTTGTTATAGGGAGACGCGTTCGTCAACGAGAACTGGACACAAGACCAGGGAAGTGACTTCTTATTCTAGCGGAGGCTTAGGATCTTTGTCTCTGTGGACCAGGCTTCCCGTGGACCTTGTTTCAAGGGGCTGCATAATATTGCGTACAATTAAGAGAAAGTCCGAAAAGGATAGCTAAAATCCTATTGTTTTCCGTGGTGGCTATACTGATAGGCTGTGATCCCGGGATAACGATTCGACAGGTTCCATCCGGAAAATTCGGCACTGTCTATGGTCAACTAGCAATTGAGATCTCGCGGTTAATTCATTCAGCTACTCGCGCTTTTATGGCGCAAAAACGAAGCTGACGAACACACCCAAGTCATCGATTACTATCACGGGCTGCGAGTTGGCGGATCGAAGTACGATCTACGAAAGCCGCTTGGGAGTAGGTGAATACTGCCCAATTGAATTGGCTCCCGGATCGAGTAAGAGTTTCGGTCTTTTTTTCGAGCTACACGACCCTGTTCGCGATATGTTCAAGAATTCAGCAGAATTACGAGTGCACTACTTGATTGAGGGTCGGCAGCAACTTGCTAGCTAGTGCGACGCTGCGCGGCGGTTCACTGCATTAGGGGGGACGATCGTGTTAGGTTGCTTACCAGCGATCTCTACCGAGAGAGCGAATCTGCGCAGAATGCAAAATTGAGGCAATTCTAGACGATTCTTTTGCGTAGACCTGGTTGAGTCGCTCTGTGATTTTTTTCGTTCGGCGGCGCTCCCGAAATTCCGTGATCGCCGTCGAAAAAAGCCGATTGCACGAAATGCGCATCTTGCGCGCGGTGCGTTCGGCCCAGCCAACTAGATCGGGACGAAGCGTAACGGTTATTTTCACCAGTACAAGTATAAATCGAGTTGCGATTGAAAAATTGACTTGCTGTTCTTCGTGTTTCCGTGCCTCCGTGGTGGATTCGGGTTTCGTCATCAGCCCCACAACCCCGTTATAATCATCCGTCAGCCTACTTTCACTGCTTGAGGTTTTCCTTTGCCCGTTGGTACCGCATTTCATGACCGCACCTTCGCCTTGTGCCACAGCCTGAATTATCGCGAGTGGTCAGGCTTTTACACGGTCAGCAGCTATGAGGTGCACCATGAGCATGAGTACAAC
>DAHUXR010000121.1 GCA_027307045.1 Acidobacteriaceae bacterium | reverse complement strand
ACGGAGAAGAGCGGCTACCATCGAGCCATGAAACCGTTCCACTTTGCCTTGCGTCTGCGGATGGCGCAAGCCACTCAAGTGCAGCTCAATATCTTGATTCATCAACCACACCGTCAGTTTGGTCCAGCCCCGATACCCTTGCCCGTTGCACCACGGTGTTCCATGATCCATCAGCATTTCTTCCGGAACCCCACATTCGCAGAAAGCCTTTTCCAAGGCCTCTTGCACACCTTTTGCCTGGGTCGAACCGGTCCGCTGCAGCGCCGTCACGTAGCGCGAATGATCGTCCAGCACCGAAAGCGGCCCCACCGGCTCATGCCAGCCTTTGGGCCCCTTAAAATCCATCTGCCACAGCTGATTGGGCGCCTCCCGCTCGAACCGCTTGACTGCCGCCGGGATTCGGTCCTGCTCCCGCACCAGGTTGTGACGTAGAAAAATACGATGCACGGTACTGGCCGGCAGCTTCACCCCCGCTTCCTCCAGTTTCTTGCCGATCTTACGAGCTCCCCAGTCCGGCCACCGGCTCCTCATCTGGATCACCCGTTGTTCTAAAGCCTCTGCCGTTTGTCGCGGAATGTGCCGCGGTCGACGACTGTGTTCTTCCAACCCCGCAATCCCTTGTTCGCGATAACGCTTGATCCACACATACCCCGTCGGTCGCGAGATCTCGAATTCCCGACATAGCTGGGCCAAGGGCTTTTCTCTCCGGCTGACTGCCACCACAAACCGCACCCGTTGCTCACCAATATCTTTCATTCCCCAAGCCATCCTTGCCCTCTTTGGAGAGAGCTGATTTACTCCCGCCCTCGCTCCATTCGGGCGGGAGTGTAAAGGATGTCTCGGAACATTGTGTAAAGGATGTCATGAAACTGAACATCTAAAGACCCGCTCCACCCCGCCGTGGGACACAGTAAAACGTAAGTAGATATAGCCGAATTAATGACTCAACTCGCTTGTTGTTTCCCTTCCGAGGTCGGATAAGGGATGTGGCACAGACCTCCTGTGCCTGCATCCTTCACGATTCCTTGAGCACAGGCAAGAGTGCCTGTGCCACAACAATCAGGTGCTAGGACGCTTCGCCTGAGATCGGCGGTCAGGCGTTCTTCGTCTTCAAGAACGTCCCCTTCTCCAACTCCTGGAACGCATCGCGCAACTGTTCCTGCGTGTTCATCACGATTGGCCCGTACCATGCCACCGGCTCCTGCAGCGGTTTTCCGGAGACCAGCAGAAATCGAATGCCGTCTTCACCGGCCTGCACGGTGACTTCGTCGCCGCTGTCAAACAGGATGAGAGAACGATTGTCGGCGTGCGAGGGCGGCGCGGTGTCCAGCCAATTCACGCTTTCCGTCGGGACCGCAAGAGGGCCGGAGGCGTTGCAGAATTTTCCCGATCCGCCGAAAACGTAAGCAAAGGCATGGCGCGTGTGTTCCACCGGCAGGGTCTTGCGTCGGCCGGGCGCGACCGAGACATCAATATATGTGGGATCGGCGGCGATGCCTTCCACCGGGCCTTTTTTGCCCCAGAAATTTCCGCACACCAGGCGGACATGCGTGCCGTCATCGTCCGTGATCTCGGGAATTTCCCCAGACTTTACTTCCTGATAACGCGGCGGGGTCATCTTGAGCGCCGACGGAAGATTGGCCCAGAGCTGGAATCCGTGCATGCGTCCGGTGGGATCGCCCTTGGGCATTTCCTGATGAATGATGCCGCTGCCGGCGGTCATCCACTGCACGTCACCGGCGGCGATTGCGCCGCGATTGCCCATGCTGTCACCGTGCTCGACCGTCCCGGCCAGAACGTACGTGATGGTCTCAATGCCGCGATGCGGATGCCAGGGAAATCCGGCGAGATAATCTTCCGGCAGTTCGTTGCGGAAATCATCGAGCAGGAGAAAGGGATCATAGTCAGAGGTATTGCCGAATCCGAACGCGCGCCGCAGATGCACGCCTGCACCTTCCATGGTGGGTTTTGACTTGATGAGCTTCTTGACAGGACGGATGGACATGGCGGGGCCTCCAAGGAGAATCTTAACGCAACGGGAAAGCCAATCAGATGATTTCAGGAGGTGAGAAGATGCGGAAAAGGCGTTTCAGCCGCGCCGGGCCCGCAAGCCGAGTTGCTGTTACCTGTTCGAACGGAGTTTCATGAAGACCTGCATCCGTTCATTTTTGGCTATCACTCATTCCGTAATGCGTCCAGCGGGTCCACGAGCGCGGCGCGGTAGGCAGGCAGCGCGCTGGCGGCCAGTGAGACAATCGCCAAGAGGGAAATGGACAAAATAAAAGTTTGCGGATCGTGCGCATTCAATCCAAAGAGCAGGCTGGTGGCGGCTTTTGCTCCCACCAGTGCCAACACCGTTCCCACGGCAAGCCCGATGGCCAGCAGCCTGACAGCCTCACGCATCAAGGCCCAGGACGCGTATGCGATCAGCGCCCAGCGCCATGCGAATGCCATCTCACTCCGCCGACGGATCACCTAATGTAAGAAATCACGCCGTAGAGTCCAATAGTGGCCAGCAATGCGGCAAGAAATCCAAAGAAGCCAGAGAGGGAGGCCATAAGCCGCTCACGCATCAGGCTGTCTCGAACTTCTGATTGAGGACCAAGTGTGCCTTGGGCCGCGATCTTAGACAACAATTAATCTGCACTCTCAGGCCAAAAGCCGAACCACAATGGAACGCAAAGACCGCAAAGAAATTTGAAGTTGAATTTATTTTTTTCTTCGCGTTCTTTGCGGTAATGAGGTTGGCTAAAAAGATCGATTGCTGATTGCTCCTTCATGGCTCCAGGGACTTGAACGGTGCATCCGCCGAGACAGTGGCGATGTTCAGGGCTTTCTCTTTCTGGTGGGATCGTTGATATTCGGCGATCGAAGGAAAGAGACTCTGGCGCTCCTCCAGCGTCTGCTCGGAGCCTTGCGGCGCGGTAAGAAATGCGCAAAATTTCTCGAGTAGTTGGGCTTGCGGGCAAAAGTCGTCGAGCCACAGGAACTGGCCCTGCTCGTTGATCTCAAGGAACCACCATTCTCCGTTGCGGTCCACGGCAAGATCCAGCGAGCCAGTGCAGACACCGGCTGCGGCGGCGAACATGAGTATGGCGCTCTCCACCGTGGGGGGCGTGACGATGCGCTCCACGGCAACGTTTCTCAGGGCTGCGTCATGACGCCAGTCGAGAGAATTGGCGGGGGTGCGCACGGCGAACGAATAGACGCGCTCTCCCATCAGCACCGCGCGGACATCGAATTGCTTCCTCACCTTCTCCTGGTAGATGGCGGGAGCATATGTGAAGACCTCGTCGTCCGCAGGCAGCTCCTCGCGATCCAGGGAGAAGGTTTCTGTCACCGTTACATCGGGCGATCCTTGCTGCTGCCATACGTGCGTGGCAAAGGCCTTGCAGATGGCCTGATGAGGATTGCGATTGAAGAATTCCCGCACCGCCGCTGGAGAATTTGCCATGAGCGTCTCCGGGACTTTCAATCCCGCCCCCGCGGCCAGGCGCAACTGCACCGCCTTGTTCCGCACCAGGCATGAGGCTGAATAGCGGTTGATGCACCGTACAGGCAGATTTTCCAGCATGCAGACCAGCGCGTCAAAGAAAGAGGAATGGGGCGACGTGGTGGTTGTTGCGCCAGCCGATGCATCTGCCTGGCGGAGCCAGAGAACGTCATCGCTTTCCAGCCGGTGTGGCCCCAGCCTGATGCAGGGCTGTTCGTTTACCAACAGCGAAGCCTGGTCCTGTTCGTCTGGAGAAACGCCGCTCCAGCATGCTGTCTGGTAACCGGCCTGTTCCAGGGCCCAGCAAACAGGGGCCGCATGGTCATCTTTCGGGTGCGCCAGCACGATGATTTTCATGCCATTGTTCCGGACAGAAGATTGGGAGCGCCAGCATGCCGTCAGCACTCCGCTGGTTATGTCTCAGGGAAGTATTACATTTCTTACAAGCGAATGAGGAATTCTATTGGTCCGGGCTCACATCCGTGCCGCTTGGGGATCCGGTCAACATGAGAGTGAGTGGCGTAATCTTTCCCCCGTGACCTGTGCGATTTCCTTGGCACTCAGCCGGCGTGCGCCCCTACGGGTGAGTACCCGATTGTCTTTATTTGACATGAATTCTCCTTTCCACTTTCAGGTTTCTTCCATAAGCTGCTGAGAGACTAAGTATCCGAGCGCAAGTCATGGCCCTGACGGTTGCGATAAGGACGGAAGCGCGGGCTGCAACCCGCGCTTCCGCAGTTTGCACTTCCTTGGGTTTAAAAAACGGCCTGGCAGCTATTGGTCCAGCATCTCATCTGGACTGCTGATAGGACCGGTTGGAAGATCGGTGGCAACGGTAAGCTTCGCGGCCGCGACCTCTTCTATCTCGGTCTGCGTCAGCTGGCGAGCACCCTTCCGGATGAGCACCCGGTTATTATCATTCGACATCTGTTTCTCCTTTCAGTTGCGCGCGGCAGCTATTGGTCCAGAATGTCGTCTGGATTGCTGACCGGGCCGGTTCCCAGGGAGCTGGCAAGCGTGTTTGCCGCCGCCGTGATCTGTTCCATTTCTTTCTCGGTGAGTGACCGGGCACCCCTGCGGGTGAGTACCCGGTTATTGTCGTTCAACATAAGTTTCTCCTTTCAAGTGCGTGTTGTCAGCTATGAATCCAACTTCTGGTCTGATGAACCGCTGGTGGTGGTGGTCATAATCACGCTAAGGAGCGTGGCGGCCGCTCCGGAGGTCTGTTCAATTTCGTCCTGGGAAAGTTGACGAGCACCCCTGCGGGTGAGCACCCGGTTATCGTTCGGCATACATTTCTCCTTTCCATCACGAGTTTCAGACAGATCGATTGCTCGCATCCGCCTGCTTGGCTATGTGTCAAAGCTTTGGTCGGGATTGCTGGACGTGCCGGTTACAAGCGTGCTCAGACGCGTTGGAATCAGGCCCCCTGACACTCCGTCCAGTTCCTCTTGAGAGAGCTTGCGGGCGCCCATGCGTGTGAGTACCCGGTTGTTGTCTTGGTTCGACATACATTTCTCCTTTCCTGTCCTGATTTCTTCTTCCCATATCCTGGGCTGGATCAATGTGTCGAGTCGCAGCCGCGACTGCCTATTCGTCGGTGGTGAAGTCCGAGCCACTGGGACTGTTAGTGCGGATTACGCTCAAGATGGAAGGCAGGACGGCACCGATTACCTCGTCTACCTCGTTCTGGGCCAGCGGACGCGCCCCCTTGCGGATAAGCACGCGGTTATTGTTATTCGACATGAGCTTTCTCCTTTTCAGTTTGGCCTTCTCCCAATCCGGCCAGGCTCAACCAATCGAAAGCATTGGAGCTCACCTACGGAGCTATGAGTCCATGTCGGTATCGGGGCTGCTCATCGTGTTGGTTCCGGTCAAGCTAGCGCGGGTAAATCCTGCTCCGGCAACCTGCTCCACTTCATTGTGTGTAAGTTGACGAGCGCCCACTCGGCAAAGTACCCGTTTATCGCTATTATTCGACATAAATTTCTCCTTCCAGTTTTGGCTTTCTTCCCCAACGTCCTGGGGCTGAATTAAATCTGTGGAAGTTATGCTTAGATCACAAGCCGTAAAGGGGCTATTGATCGAAGGACTCGTCAGGATTGCTGACTGGGGCGGTTATTAGAACGCTGGCAAAGGTCAACTTTGCCGCGGCAACCTGCTCAATTTCGTTTGCTGTGAGTTGGCGAGCACCCATCCGGCTGAGTACCCGGTTTTTGTTGTTGTTCGACATGCATTTCTCCTTTGCGCTCTGATTTCCTTCTCCAAACACCCTGGAAATCCACTGTCGAAAAAACATGGATCAAAAAAGACTACAGAACAAACCTGGCCTATTCAACACGGCTTTGAGAATTCTCGATCAAACCAAAAAACGCCACGCTCACTGCCTTTTCAGGATTATTATCAGCGGCCCATTCGAGGATTTACCGTGCAGGTAATTTCCTGAATTTGCCGAAATGTTCTCTGGCTTGAGGTGAGACAAAGAAAATCAGCCGCGAATCAACTCGGAAAGTCGCGAATCATATTTGAGCTGATTCGTGTGCATTCGCGAAATTCGCGGCTACTTTTCTTTTATCTGCTTATTTGTGGAGATCCCGGCGAAATTGTTTGGCGAATTGCCAGTTGCCATTGGCTTGGACTTCAGCCCTTTTTTAGTTCGATCAGCACCAGTCGGGCTACTTCTTTCAGAGTCTCAAAAACGCCTTTTCCCTGGAAAGCGACGGCTTCAAAGGTAGGCTCATCTTTCTTGGCCAGTTCGCGTTTCAGTTCTTCCACGGCCATGGCGCTGGGCAGGTCGCGCTTATTGAATTGCAGGACGTAAGGGATTTTCTTGAAGTCATAGCCGTGCTCTTTCAGGTTCTCTTGCAGGTTTTCCAGCGCTTCAATGTTGGCGTCCATACGCTCTTCCTGCGAATCGGCCACAAAAACCACGCCATCCACGCCGCGCAGGATCAGCTTTCGGCTGGCATCGTAAAAAACCTGGCCGGGAACCGTATAGAGATGGAATCGGGTGCGGAAGCCGCGGACAGTCCCCAGGTCAAGGGGCAGGAAGTCGAAGAAGAGCGTCCGGTCCGTTTCCGTGGCCAGAGAGATCATCTTGCTCTTCTGTTTGTCAACCGTCTTGTCGAAAATATGCTGCAGGTTCGTGGTCTTACCGCCCAAACCGGCGCCGTAATAGACGATCTTGCAGTTAATTTCGCGTGCGGCAAAGTTAATAAAGCTCAAGACTCTCCTAGCACTCGGCGGGCGCAAAATCCTGCTTGCGGTTCCGAACAGCCATGTTGCTGAAAGACTTTTTTATATCATAACGGACTTGCAGAGGGGGCGCTTCTAATTCTACGCTCTTTGCCGGAGTACCAAATCCAGTAATTCCGGCGGCAATAACCAAAAGTAACCTATGGTTTTGGGGCCTGTTGTGTCTGCGGCGGCAACGGGTAATAGCCCTGTTTGGCAATGACGTTCAGATTGGGGCGCAGCACCCGCACGTCAATAGTGCGGAAAGCGCTCGATTTTGTCGCCTGCGTCGTATATCCCAGCGTGTATTGATTGCGCGCGCTATCGGCGATTTTGGCGTAGGCCTGTTCGATTCCCGACCGGTCAAATTCCGCGACCATATCGCCCCCCGTTTCAGAAGCATAACGGGGAAGTATGTTTCCGGTGCCAAAACCCGGAACGCGAATGCGATTGGCCTTGTCATATATTGGGATGGCGGCGGTATCCACGCCAACGCCGTAAACGCTAATGTTATTGGCGAGCAGGATCCGCTTTACCTCATCGTAACCCGCCGAGCTGCCTTGCTCGCGCCCGTCGCTGATCACAAAGACGATGCGCCTGCGTTTTTTATCGCGTTTGCTCAGGTCCTGGGCCGCCCGCAGGATCGCGTCATTCAACACGTAAAATTCGCGTGGCGGTGTCTGCACGTCGCCTGCCCTGCCGCCATTGGCGTTTGGATCGCTCACCGGATGGCCGTTGATACTTGGTCCACCGCCGAAAGGCCCGCCCGTCATCGGTGGGCCGCCCTGCCGTCCAGGACGCTTGATGCGATTGACGGTAGCGGTGGAAATACTTGATGCCCCTGAGAAACCGGAAACCTGCTGCACGGTGTGACCATATCGATAGAGCGCAACCTCGTCAACCTCACTGAATGCGCCAATGAGCGCCGGCAGAGTCTCATTCACCTTCTTCATGGTCGTTGACGGAAGGTCCGTGGCTACAACCACAGCGGCCGAAAGCGGAAACGCATCGGCGGTAAAAAACTTGAGCTGCTGCGCCACGCCGTCTTCATACACCTTGAAATCATTGGAAGAGAGCCCGGGAACCAGTCTGCCTGAGCTATCTTTCACGCGCACTGGTATTTGCACGAAATTGACGGCGATGCTCATCGTCCCGAATTTGCCCACATCAGTGACAATGTCATTCTGACCTGCTCCACGCTGCCGTTGCGAGACGGGCGTTGGAGTTGGTGTGGCTTCCGGCTGGTCAGGATGCGTATTAATCGGCGCCGGAGGGGCATTTTCAGGGAATTGGCCCGGTTGCTGGGCCTTGGGCTGGGGCGCATCGGGGACGTTCTGAGGCGACTGCTGCGCCTCCTTTGGCTTGGGTCCATCGGGAAGGGTCTGTTGACTTAGAACAGGCAAACTTGCCACCGCCAGGGCACAAATCAGCCCTTTCTTCCCAAGGGTCAACCTAAGCATCAGCTCCTCCTACCACTTAGAACGTTTTTGGGCCCGGAATGTTGCGGCTTTTCAGCGGGAACGTCTCTCACGTCCATTGTAAGGCTTCAGGGCTTTTCTGAGGCAACTCGACTGCATCTAATACAATAGATCACAATACATTTCATTTAGAAAGGCTGTGCCCAAAGGCCTTTATGCGGACTTTACTTCTCGTCTTCGCTATCGCTGTTATTCCGGTTTCGATGTTTGCGCAGCAGGAAGCTGCTCCCCCTGCCGTGCAGGAAAATACCGGTAAGAACCAGATTCAAAATCAAGATAAAGATCAGGTTCCGGACAAAGACCAGGGCAAGATACCCGTGTTCCGCAAGAACGTGAACGTAGTCAACGTTTTGTTTACGGTAAAAGATAAGCACGGCGCCTTGATCCCGAACCTCAGCAAAGACCATTTTGAGCTCTTGGAAGACGGCAAACCGCAAACGATTAAATATTTTTCCACGGAGAGCGACGTCCCGATCACGCTGGGGCTGCTGATCGACAGCAGCAAGAGCATGGAACGCACGCTGCCCGAGGAGAAGGTGGTTGCCAGCGGATTTTTGCAAAAAGTGCTCACCAGCAAAGACCTGGCTTTTGTGATCAGCTTTGATATCAGCGTTGACCTTCTCCAGGACCTGACAGGCGATCTGCATTTGCTCCGTGGCGGACTCAATAAAGCCCGGATTAACACCAACACGGTAGGCATGTCGCCCATGGGAGGTTCCGGCCCTGTGCCCACGGCAGCCGGCCAGAATAAGGGTACTCTGCTGTTTGATGCCGTTTACCTTGCCGCTGACGAAGTTTTGAGCCGACAAGTCGGGCGCAAAGCAATGGTCATACTGACCGATGGCGACGATGTGGGAAGCAAACTGCGGTTGAAAGATTCGATTGAAGCCGCGCAAAGGGCGGACACCGTGGCTTACGTCCTGCTGATCACGGATCCCATGTATCCTTCGAACTATGGCGACATGAGCAAACTTACGGAACAGACAGGCGGACGCCTCATTACCGTGAGTCGCCCGGACAAACTGGATAAAGCGTTTGCCGAAATTGCCGCTGAACTGCGCAGCCAGTATCTGCTCGGTTTTAGTTCCACCAATCCAGTGAATGACGGTAAATTCCGGCGGCTTGAGGTCAAATCGAAGGATGGATACAAGATCCAGGCTCGCAAAGGTTACTATCCACCGAATGACGCGGCGGCGAGCCGGTAAGCGCGGCTATTATGTGATCGTGGCGGAGCCGGAAGGAATAAACACCTGACTCATTGCTTGGAGACGTAATACCCTTTTTTCGCCCTGACTTTGTATTTCTTGCTGGCTGTCATGATCTGGATCGGACGGAACTGACCATTGGCCACAAACTGATCTGGGCGGTAAGAGATCATGTACTGGCTGCGCAACTCTTCCTGAATATCAGAAAAAGCCGCAACCACGTCATCCAGTTTTTCGGGAAAGAAGGCGCGGCCGCCCGTGGCATCTGCGAGCTTTCTCAAATCGTCATCGCCTTTGGTGTGTTTTTCCACCAGAGAGGTGCTGATTGTATAGACGATTACTCCCGCGCGTTGCGCCATGTCAATCGCTTCATCGCGATACACGCGGCTCAGGTTGTCCTCGCCGTCAGAGATGAGAATAATCGCGCGGCGCACCGCACCGCTCGACGGTTCCTTCATCAGCTTGTCGCGGCAGGCGAAATAGACTGAATCCCACATCGCCGTTCCGCCTCCGGCCTTGATGACCTTTACGCCGGTGCGGAGCTTATCGATGTCCCCGGTGAAATCCTGAGTGACGTCCCAGGTTTCGTCAAAGGCCAGCACAAAAGCCTTATCGGCCTTGGGCCGGATAATCTCGTAGAGAAATTCCGAAGCTGCTTCCTTTTCAAACTGGAACCGGTCGCGGATGGAATTGCTGGCGTCGATCAGCAATCCCACATGCAACGGCAGGTCGGTTTGCGCGGCAAAGTTCATCGTCTGCCGCGGAGGGAGCTTGTTGTCCAGGATCCTGAACTGGTCCTGCTTCAGGTCGCGCACAAATCTGCCGTCTTTATCCACGACGGTGAAAACCACGTTGACTTCATCCGTCCTTACGCGGACCGTGGGGATCTTTTGGTTCTTGGAATCGCTGTTTGCATTGTCTGGCTGCTGCTGGCTGCCAGCCGATGGCGTTGCAGTGGGAGCAGGAGTCGGCTGCTGGGCCATGGCCATGGTCGCGACAATACACATCACAATCAAAAGGAACAGATACTTGTTGAGAATCATAAAAATGCGATTGATTTAGTGATTATTAATTTACTTATTATAGTTGCAACCGTTTGGCAAATCTCTTGGCGAGTCTAAGCGCCGAGGATGCGCTTTATCAAATAAAAAGCCCGGCCAGTGCCGGGCTTGCTTATGGAACTGAAATGCCTGGGCTATTGGCGAGGCACGTAATATCCTTTTTTTGCCCGGACCCTGAATTTCTTGTTTTCCGCGGCGATCTGTATAGGACGGAACTGCCCATTGGCCTCAAATCCTTCAGGCTTATAGAACACGGAATACTGGCTGCGCAGTTCTTCATGAATATCATGAAACGCGTTGGCCACATCCTGGAGCTTGAAAGGGAAGAAGGCCTGGCCGCCAGTGGTTTCCGCCAGCATTTTCAGGCTGCGGTCTCCTTCGTCAGGGTTATTGCTCAGGTTGGTGCTGATGGTGTAAACGATCACGCCGGCGCGTTGCGCCATCTCAATGGCTTCCTGCCGTAGGACACGGCTCTGGTTGTCATCGCCGTCTGAGACCAAAATGATGGCCCTACGCACGGGGCCGGTTTCCTTTTCCTTCATCAGCTTGTCACGGCAGGCATAAAACACGGCGTCCCAAAGGGCCGTGCCGCCGCCCGGACGGATCACTTTTACGCCTTTGGTCAGCTTGTCCAGATCGCCGGTAAAATCCTGCGTCAGGTCCCAAACTTCATCGAAGGCCAGCACAAATGCCTTGTCCGTTTTAGGGCGGATGATCTGGTGCAGAAACTCAATGGCCGCATCCTGTTCAAAGAGGAAGCGGTCGCGGATGGAATTGCTGGCATCGATCAATAACCCTACGCGCAACGGCAGGTCCGTTTCGGCAGAAAAGTTCGTGATCTGCCTCGGCGGCTTGTTGTTATCCAGAATTTTGAACTGATTTTCTTTCAGGTCCTTGATGAACTTGTTGTGCTTGTCCGTAACGGTGAAGATGACGTTCACTTCGTCCGAACGGCTGTGGAACGTTTGTACCGGCAGGTCATCCCCGGCTGTTGTCGCAGATCCGGGCGCTACGGCGCTCGCGGTAGGTGACGGGGCTTGTCCAGCGGCCGGCGACTGCGCTGGCGGCGTGGTTTGCGCCAATCCAGAGCAGCAAACCAAAGTGAACGCGAACAACAGCGCAAGGGTCTTTTTCAGGTACATATCAGGGCTTCTCTCGCACATTATAGTCTTCGACAAACAATCCTCAATCCCCGATTCGCCGGAGAAAATCGTTTAGCTCAGCCGGTAACGGCTGCTGGAACGAAAGCGGCCTGTCACTGATTGGATGCCGGAATTGTATCGCGAAAGCATGCAGAAAGTTCCTTTTCAGGGATGCAACCTCCGGCGCTGTACCTCCGTAACTCTGCTGTCTGGGTACGCGTGATGGAGCGCCATACAAAGTGTCGCCCACAACAGGGTGCCCAATCGACGAGAGATGTACCCGAATCTGGTGCGTCCGTCCTGTCTCAATCCTTACTTCCAGCAGCGCAAATTTGCCGTAAGAGCCCTCAATCTGTTGAGTTACCTGCCAGTGCGTGACCGCCGCACGGCCCGCTCGGCTTTCACTCGTACGGCGCGTTGTCATGCGTGCGCGGCGGACCATATCCCGGCTGATGGCGGCGTTGATGGTCCCTTTTGTCATCTTGAGCCAGCCGTGCACCAGAGCGATGTATGTCTTCTTGACCTCGCGTCGAGCGAATTGCTCTGCCAGCTTCCGATGAGCGAGGTCAGATTTTGCCACCAGCACTAAACCGCTGGTTTCCTTGTCCAGGCGATGAACGATTCCCGGCCTTAGCTCTCCGCCGATCCCTGAAAGCTGGTTGAAGCGATGCAGCAGGGCATTGACCATGGTGCCGCGATTGCCGGCCTCACCCTTGCCTGAACCTGCATGCACGCTCATGCCCGCCGGCTTGTTAACGACCGCGATACTCTCGTCTTCATAGACGATATCGAGCGGAATATCTTCCGCAAACGCCCTTAGCGGCGGCAGTTCGACGGCGCCAGTGATCACGATTTCTTCACCGCCACGCAGCTTAATGGACGGCTTAGGGGTCTTTCCTTTGATGAGAATCTTTTTCTGTTCGATCAACTGTTGAACCCGCACGCGGCTCACGGCGGGAAGCTGGGAGACAAGCCATTGATCCAGACGCGTACCAACGGCGTCGACCGGAACGGTGAGAGATTGAGTTGAAGGAGTCTCTGCCACTGTGAGGATTGTAAATCGAGAGATCAGAGGATCGGGTGAACTGGGCGCGATGTTTAGAGAGATTCTCTGCGGCTTCGAGCGCAGCGACAAATATCAGAGCCGCGAGCCTGACCACGCGGCGAGCGGCTTACGTCAAGAGCAGAATGACGTGACCACGAGAAGAGCCCCATAGCGGTTTGGAGCGCAGCGACAAAAAGGAAGAAAACCGACCCACTTGGCCGTGCGACCGGGCCGTTCTGAACCCGTCCTAAGACGGTGGGAACCCGCCGCGGCTCTTTAGGCATTTCCGTACTGGCGGAACCTCGCACACCGAGCCGTTATTATACGAGTCAGGCCCCCTGTTCATTGAATGTTGGTTCATGAACGGTTACCGTTCTCACCTGCGTTGCAGGCCGGTTATCAGCCCTGATGCTAAAGAAAAGCAGAGTAGATGGCAAGTGGCCGGATGGCCATTTTTTAAACTTTACAAACCTCTGCCAGGACAATAAAAACCTCTGCCGAGCACCAGAGGCGACGCAGAGACGTCGCATTGCTACGCCTCAAGATTGAAAGAATGGAATAGAAAAGAAAATCGTCTCGAGAAAATATTAATCGACTTCAGCCCGTCCGGCGTTCGTCCTGCAGGACCTCGTCCAACGCCCCAGCCAACTGCCCGGCACGGCGATTAAACTCTCCCGCCAGCAGGTCATATTTCTTTTTCAGGATGTGATATTCGTCGGCGATGTTCAGCGCGGCCAGTACGGCCAGGCGCAGGGAATCGATGGTGGAGGTCTGCTCGCCCACGGTGCGCATCTTGCCGTCCACGAATTGCGCCAGCTTCATGATGTACTCCGCATCCACGCCGCGGAGGTTGTAAACCTGATCGTAAATTTCCACTCGGACGGGCGGCGCTGCTGTCGGTTGAGTCACCAAGCTGATTCTCCTTCGCAAAAAAACTTCGGTTGGATTGATTATCGTCCGAGTTAATGCCGGGTCAAGTGTTTTATTTCGTCGTTGCGGCGACCAAGGCTGCCTAGCGACTCAACCGCGCCTGGGCTGCACCACAACCGCCGTCCCGTAGGCCAGAACTTCCGTGACACCCTGCATGATCTCCGTCGCGTCATACCTAACGCCGACCACGGCATTGGCGCCAAGCTGCCCGGCATGCTGCAGCATCAGATCCAGCGCTTCCTGGCGCGTCCTTTCGCAAAGGTTGGTCAACAGCGTGATGTTGCCGCCGACCAATGTCTGCAAGCTGGCGCCGATAGTGCCGAAAATCGAGCGGGAACGCACAATGATTCCCCGCACCATGCCCAGCGTTTGCACCACTTCAAAGCCATGCAGCTCAAACTGCGTGGTGGTCATGTTGTGCTGGACCGTCATGATTGTCGCTTCGCTCCAAACCGCTTCAAAGCATTTCACCCTTTTAAAATTCCCTGCTCCTGGGCAATCGGCTCGGCATATCGCCAGCCTCGCCGCTCACTATTACGAGATCATAGCTTTCAGCCTTCCGCCACCAGGGTGTCGATCTGCTTGAGCATCTTTTCCACGCGCCCGCGGACTTCCTCTCGCTCTTTGCGCAGGGCGATCATTTCGCCGCGAAGCACATCCAACTCTTCTTCACGGGTTTCCAACTGCTCGCGCAGGCGACCGGCATCGCGCTCCGCGGCGGCCTTGCCTTCACGCGCCGACTTCAGCAGTTCAATGGCTTTATAGATTTTTTCTTCCAGCGCGGGAAAATCGTCGTTGAAAGTCCTTGCTTCCGTCTCAGTTTCCATTTCACGAGCAAGTTTCAATGACATAGGCTCACAACACCTCGGGGGATGATCTTCTTTGCGGAGTATAACGCACTGCGTTGTGGAAAGGAGAAAGAAAGAGACAGCGCTTTTCTAAAACCCCGAAGCGCAAGCGAGGGACACTATGGCCACCATCAAATTCTAGTTCGTATAAGTTTTGAAA
>DAHUXR010000120.1 GCA_027307045.1 Acidobacteriaceae bacterium | reverse complement strand
CGGCATCTGGTCGCGGCTCGGGCTTTGCAGGGAGTGGGCGGCGCAATGCTCGTGCCGGGGAGTTTGGCGATCATCAGCGCGGCCTTCCCAACAGACCAGCGCGGAAAAGCAATCGGCACATGGTCAGGATTCACCGGCATTACCGCCGCCATCGGGCCCGTTCTGGGTGGATGGCTCGTGCAGCACTTCTCCTGGCGCTGGGTCTTCTTCATTAACCTTCCCATCGCTGTGGCTGTCATAGCGATTTCTCTTCTGTTTGTTCCGGAAAGTTGTGGTGAACGCGCCAATCGTAAGCTCGATATTCCCGGCGCATTCCTGATTACCCTCGGCCTTGGTCTGCTGGTCTTCGGCATGATTGAAGCGCCAAACCGCGGATGGACGAATCCTGTGACGCGGGGGACAACGACTGTTGGGGTATTAGCTATCGCGCTCTTTCTATGGCGGGAAGCAAGGACAGACTCTCCCCTGGTTCCGCTACGCCTTTTCCGCTCAATGAATTTCAGCGGCGCAAATCTTCTTACGCTGCTACTCTATGCGGCATTAGGTGCGCTGCTTTTCTTTCTTCCCTACAACCTGATCCAGGTCCAGGACTACACGCCAACACAAGCCGGCGCAGCCAATCTGCCACTCATCCTGATTCTGTTTTTTCTTTCTCGATGGGCCGGCGGGCTGGTTGCTCATTATGGCGCAAAGCTTCCGCTGGTGATTGGACCAGTTGTTGCCGCATGCGGCTTTCTCTTGTTCGCCAGACCGGGCATTGGCGGGAATTATTGGACGACCTACTTTCCCGCGATGGTCGTCCTTGGCCTGGGAATGAGCGGCGTTGTCGCGCCTCTCACAACCACTGTGATGGATTCGGTCAGCGAACATCAGGCCGGTGTGGCGTCCGGCGTGAACAATGCGGTCTCCCGCATCGCGTCGCTCTTATCGATTGCAGTGCTGGGAATAGTGGCGTTTCATGTTTTCAACGATCAACTTGCGGAGAAGCTCAATGCGTCGAAGCTTCCCGAACCCATGAAGCAAGCCGTGCTGGAACAACGAAACCGATTGACTCAGATCGAAGCGCCGAAGGGATTGAATAGCGATCAACAGCAAATACTGAAACGTTCGATTGATGAATCATTTCTCTCAGGCTTCAGGTGGGTCATGTGCATTTCGGCAGGGTTGGCTTTGCTCAGCGCGATCAGCGCATGGACCATGATTGCAGGCAAGCCGCAACAAGCTGTGAAGAGTACCTGACACAGAGAGACTGAGGAGCGGCCATATCTGTTTCGCTGGCCGGTAGCGCCGTCGCTCAGGACGCTTGGCTACCCAGAAATCCCATGATGGCCTTCAGCGAAGCCTCCGGCTGATCGGTGACAAAGATGTGGCTGGCGTGCGGCAGCTTGACCAGTTGCGATCCATTAATCCGCGCCGCAATCAGATCGGCATTGCCGACCGGGACCAGTTGGTCCGTCTCACCATGGATCACCAGCGCTGGCGCCGTAATTTTCTGCAATCGGCTGTACGCTTCCCATTCGTAGATTCCCTGCAACTGCGCCTTGTACGCCTCCGGTTTGGGAAACCATTGCCGGCGGATTGCCAGGTCTTCTTCAATCCGCTCCAGCGGCGTTGACGAATCATAAACATAAGGGCGCATGGCGCGAGCATGTTCCTCGGGGCCCAAACCTATCCCGATCAGAATCTCGTTCACGCGCTTCTCTGCCCGGACGGCGTTGGAACCTCCGGGCGCGGTGCATCCCAGAATGAGCGACTTTACGCGCGCGGGATATTGCAGCGCAAACTCCTGCGCAATCATGCCGCCCATCGACAAGCCAAACACGTGCGCGCGCTCGACTCCTGCGGCGTCGAGTGCAGCCGCCGCGTCGGAAGCCATGAGCGCAATGGAATATGGTCCCGGAGGCACGTCACTCTGGCCGCTACCGCGATTGTCGAGCGCGATCGTCCGATAGCGTTTCGTCAGCGTCGGCCGCGTGCGATGCCACAAGTACGAAGGATAGCCAAGCCCCATGATGAGCAAGACGGGATCGCCGCTTCCCTGTTCGTCCCAGTAAATCCGCGCGCCCTGGTTTTGAAGAAACGCCATTAGTCTCCTGCTTACACCAGATCAAACGTGAGTTCGCCCAGCTTTTCCAGGCTACATGCGATTTTATCTCCAGGCTTGAGCCAGACCTGCTGGTCTTTGGGCTTGCCCTGGATCACGCCTTCGGGCGTTCCGGTAAAAATAATGTCACCCGGACGCAGCGTGATATAGCGAGAGATATAGCTGATCATCTGCTTGCTATTAAAGATAAAATCGTTGGTGTTCGATGACTGCCGGGTTTCGCCATTGACGCGCGTCTCCAGCTTCAGGTTGTCAGGATTGATCTGGTCGGCGGTGACCATGTACGGGCCCAGCGGAGCAAACTGGTCAGGCGTTTTGCCGATCATCCACTGGCCGCCAGTTTCAAGCTGCAGGTCGCGCGCGGTAAAGTCATTGCCCGTGCAGTAGCCGGCCACGCAGGAAAGCGCGTCGCCTTCGCTGACGTTTTTAGCTTCCTTACCGATGACCATCACGAGCTCAACTTCATAATCGAACTTTTTGGCATACTCCACCGGCAGCTTCACTGTGCCTTTGTGATGATTCAGCGCGACGTTGAATTTGTTGAAGAGCACTGGCGCTTTAGGAATCGGCGAGCCGATCTCCTGGGCATGCTTGCGGTAGTTCAGCCCCACGCAGACAATCTTTTCCGGATGCGTCACCACCGGCCCGTACTCAATACCATCCTCTTTAATGAACGCCGAATGTGCGGAACTGGATTTGAGGGCGGCATCCACCAGCGAGTTCAGGCTGGGGCCGTCTTCATGCTGAAGCAGATCATCCACGGTTGCAGGAGCATGCATCTTCAGCAGTTTTGCGGCCTCCGGCACTATCAGAATGCCTTTATCGGTTTTGACCGCCAACGCATACGCGCCGTTGCGACGCAGGTTCAACACGGTGAGTCCGTGCGCCATGCCGCGCTTACGTTGTTCATCCGGGGCGGCGCCAGCATTCGCCATGGTAAAGCCTCCTGTGGCGGCCACGGCCGCAATTGCACCCGCTCCCTGCAATACTTTTCTGCGCTCCATAGTTCAACACTCCTTTCGGGGTGGAAATAATAATACAGATAGGTTCGCGCCCGCCAACGACACATCCAATTATCTATGCCTGGAACGAAATTTGATTGCCTGTACCAGGAAACAGGCTGTAAGAGCTGCCCGACAGCTGCTCGCTGAAAGACATTCAATATTACTTATGTGTCCTGGATAATATGCAACGCGGAATTGAAGACGCACGTGAGAAGAGCACGCAGCCTTAAGGCAAACTGAAGCCAGTTTTGAGCAATTGCACTCAGAGCAAGGTGATTGCCTATCGCTCAATCCGGCCAGCGGCACGTCACGACCTTGGTTTCCGTATAGAAATTCACGCCATCTTTGCCCAGCGCGTGCAGATCGCCAAAGAATGAACCCTTCCATCCCGAGAATGGGAAGAACGCCACGGGCGCGGGCACGCCCACGTTGATGCCGACCATGCCGGCGGTAACGTTCTGGGTGAAATGCCGCGCCGCGCCGCCGGAGCGGGTAAAGACCGATGCGGCGTTGCCATATTCAGACTGGCTCACAACGTCGATGGCTTCCTTGAGATCTTTCACGCGGATGACCGAAAGCACCGGCCCAAAAATTTCTTCTTTGGCTAAGCGCGACTCGGGATTTACTTTGTCCAGAATGGTTGGCCCAACGAAATAGCCTTTGCCGTTGGCGACGGGATCTTTGCGGCCATCGCGCGCCAGCACCGCGCCTTCTTTTTCTCCCATTTCGATGTAGCTGAGAATGCGCTTCTTCGATTCGTCGGTGATCACCGGTCCCATGCCGGTCTTCAGGTCGCAGCCATTGCCCACCGTGAGGTTGTCAGCGGCGCGAACCAGTTCTTTTACCAGCGGATCGCCGATTTCGCCCACGGCCACGACAACGCTTGTCGCAAGGCAGCGCTCGCCGGCACAGCCAAAGCCTGAGCCCATCACAGCCGCAACGGTCGATTTCATGTCGGCGTCCGGCAGCACAACGGAATGATTTTTGGCGCCGCCGAGCGCCTGCACGCGCTTACCATTGTTGGCCGCGGTTTCATAAATGTATTTGGCAACCGCGCTGGAACCGACGAACGACACCGCCCGCACTCGCGGATCGGTGAGCAGTTGGTCAACCGTGCTTTTTGCGCCGTGTACCAGGTTCAACACGCCGGGAGGCATTCCGGCTTGCTGCGCCAGTTCAATCATGCGCGCTGCGGTGCGTGGAACTTTGTCAGACGGCTTCAGGATAAAGGTATTGCCGCAGGCAATGGCCAGCGGAAACATCCACAGCGGAACCATAATGGGGAAATTGAACGGCGTAATGCCCACGCACACGCCTACCGGATAACGCGTAGACCAGCTATCGACCGAGGTTCCAACGCGATCCACGGTATCGCCCATCATCAGCGTTGGCGCGCCACAGGCGAACTCAATGCATTCAATTCCGCGATCAAACGAGCCTTGCGCTTCTTCACGCGTCTTGCCATTCTCTTCTGTGATCAGCCCAACCAGTTCCTGCGCGTTCGCCTCCAGCAGCTCACGGAATTTAAACAGCACTTTGCAGCGCTGCACTACCGGCGTTCTGCTCCATGCGGGAAACGCTTTATGCGCCGCGTCAATGGCGGCGGAAATTTCTTCCGGAGTACAGCGCGGAATCTCAGCCACAGCTTCTCCCGTGGCGGGATTGTGCTGTATATCCTTGGGGCCAGTAGAGATCACGGCCTTTCCATTGATGTATAGTGGACAGGATTTCAGTTCGGCGGCAGTTGCGCTGGGCGTCATTAGGGACCTCACTGGATATACCTAAATTTTACACTGCGGCGCCATTGAACGGACCTTGCTCCGATGTTTCCAGCCTCATACCCGCTTTACGAAGACGCTCGACCAGAACATCTCCCAGTCCTGTTGCGGGTGTGAGCACGCCGCCGCGTTGCTGTCCGCCCGGAAGCTGGTCTGCATTCAGCGCCAGACAGAGCGCTGATTCACAAAGAAATTTTACGGTCGCACGATTGCCGGGATCGCCTTGATCGGAAACGACTCCGAAAACTTTGCGGCCATCAGCGGCGATTCCCACGAGATCGCAACGAAAGAAGCCGTTGTCCATTGTCTTTTGCGATGGGCCCTGACCGGGCTTTGGCGCAAAGCGCGTCAAGAATCGCCGCCCGCCAGATGATTTCAACGTGGCTTGAAGCAGGCCGAGAGCCACCAGCATTCCATACGATTTGAGACGCCCCATGTTACCGGAAATCTTTTGATATTCCTGATAATGAAACTCGCGGCCGTAGGGTTCACGCCACTGCTCAAAAAGGCCGGCGCTGCGGCGGACGATCCGCGTATTGGCCACTCCCATGACAAAAGGCGTGCGCCAAGCGCCCATGTCGGAATCGAAGCGGGCGTCGCGTGGGTCTTGATCCAGACTGTTTTCTTCTGGAGTGCGTGCCTTCCCCGGATTGAGCAGAAATGGCTCGCGCATCCGCGCTGAGTGGCCTGAAGCCTGCGCATTTGAGGCGGAAGCGAATGTTCCGCCGTTGAGCCCGCCACGTATCTGGTAAAACGACTTCACTTCGCGGCAGTCAGCGCGTAGCTTGCTTTTGATGTGGCGCGCCACCAGATACGTGCCCAGGTCGGAAGGAATGGAATCGAAGCCGCAGCACGGGATGATTCGCGTGCCATCAGCAGCGGCGCGATCGTGGTAGCGGTCAATCAGGCCGCGCACCCAGAAGGTTTCGCCGGTAATGTCAACGTAATGCGTTTTGAAGCGCACGCACGCATCCACGATCTTGCTGCCATAGAGAGAAAACGGGCCTGCGGTGGTGAGCAGGATGCGTGTCTGCGACACAATGGCGTCCACGGCCTGCTGGTCCTGCGCGTCCGCTATTAAGATGTCGATCGACTTGGCGCTCTCGCCGGCTTGAGCGCGGGCGGACTCCAGCGACTGACGATTGCGTCCGGCAATGGCCCAGCGGACATCTGACGGACGCGTGTTGCGGGCAAAATATTCAACGGTCTGGCGGCCGGTAAAGCCGCTGGCTCCGTAGAGCACAACATCGTATTTCCGCTCAGGCATTAGCGTGTCCTAAGTTAGTAGCTGCAGGAATTTTTCGCACCAGCCTATCATCCTGCCAGAAAGATAACTACAGCTGTTGCAGGAGTCCCGCAATTCCTGCTCGGATTCAGCAGCTACTTACCAACCCGAAGACCTTTTCCCGACTCCTACTCATCATGAAGAAAGTAGCTTTGGTGCTGTTGATAGGCTGCGCAGTTTGGGTCAGCATCGGCCGCGGGCAGGAAAATTCGAATAGTGGGCAGGACGGCGGCGCCGTCAAAGTCCAGATGCACAACGTGATGTATCACTTTACTGACCAGATAGCGGTGCACCTGATCAACGTTGGCGGCAGTCTGGTGCCCACGTCGGCGGGCCACATACCAATTTTCGACGACAAGAATTCTTTTGAGCTGCAAATTACCGCCGCTGAAATGACGATGGACCCTCAATCGCTCGCGAACGTCCTGAACACCCACGTTTTCGCCGCTAATGATGCGCCGCTCAAAGATATTTCCATCACCATTGAAAATAACCAATTAAAGGTAAAGGGCAAGCTGCACAAGAAAGGCGACGTCGGTTTTGAGACGGAGGGCCATCTCAGCGCCACCGCCGAAGGCAAGATCCGGCTGCACGCGGAAAAAATCAGAGCGCTGCATCTGCCGGTGAAAGGGTTGATGGACCTGTTCGGACTCGACATCGCCGACCTGATCAAGAACGGCAAGGTGCGCGGCGTGCAGGTGGAAAAGGACGACCTGATTCTCGATCCGCAGGAAATCCTTCCTCCTCCCAAAATCGCTGGCAAGATCACTGACATTCATCTGGAAGGCAACAACATTGTGCAGATTTTTGGCGAGCCAAAGAAATACCCGTGGATCAAGGTCCCTGCGCAGAACTACATGGCGTATCGAGGCAACAAATTGCAATTTGGAAAGCTGCTGATGTCCGATACCGATCTTGTTTTGATCGATCCCGCGCCCAAAGACCCGTTTGACTTTTACCTGGACCGCTACAAAGACCAGCTTGTGGCCGGATACAGCAAGACCACGCCGTCGTTTGGGCTGAATGTTTATATGGTGGACTTCAACAAGCTGAAGATAAAAACCACAGCAAGGAAGGGCGCCAGAAAATAGCCCACCAACCGCTAAAACATTCCGCCAGTATTTACCGTCAAGGCGCTCAGGGCGAGTTCAAGTTTGGTGATCGCTTCGTTCAATTCCGGATGTATGGCGCCGAACTTTTCACTCAGCGACGTCAACAGCTGATGAGCGCCTGTGATGTGCTGTATCGGTTCAGAGAGTGGCTGTTCGCCAGCCTTGGGTCCATCGCTTTTCGGTTCCATTGCAAGTACCTCCTTAACGAGCGATCTTTGCCGGATGGATATTGATGTTACCTTCATTATCCCACGCGTATCGATCCCCACGCTCTTCGATTCGAAACTTGGCGCGATTCACGGTTTGCCGTTCATCACGCGAGGCGCATATCCTTTCCAGATGTGGATGGTTGCGTAGCTGCGGTATGGACTCCAACGGCTGAAAGTCTGCTCCAGCGCGGCGTGCGCGATCATAGCTTTGTCTTTGCTTAAGGCTTTACGCAAGATCAGGTCGCCTTCCGGCCAATGGTCGTGACTGGACGCGGTGCGCATCAGAATATAACCGGCTGTCCACTTCCCTATTCCTTTCAGCGCCAGCAAACGAGTTTTAATATCTTCTTGCGCCAGACAGTCTTCGCCGTGTTCCGCAAAAAATCTGGCGAGCAACTTCACCGTTTCCATTCGACTGCCGGGAACGCCCAGACCGCCAAGATTCGATTGCCCTATTTGCTCCGCCGTCGGGAAAAGCCAGGACAATTCACTCAAACGCGTACCGGCAGCGCGCACCAGACGTCCCATCAGCGTAGTTGCGGCGGGGACTGAAACCTGCTGGCCCAGAATCGCACGCATGGCAATTTCCAAAGATGACCATCCACCGGGAACTCGCAGCCCGCCCTGCCTGTTTACCAAGCCGCCAAGCCACGGGTCACGACAAAGAACTGCTTCGATCGGCAGGGTATTTACGTCTGGTTTGAATATCTGCTTTGCGCGATTCTCTATCAGGTTTCGCGCGCTGCCTGAATATACAACCTGCAAAGCCGCTGCTTGGGCATCGTAAGTCACAGAGAAAGTCTGCGCCGCGGCATCAGTTATTGTCCGAGTATAGGCAGAGCCGGTGACTGTCTCCACGCCGGGTGTGGCGCGCAATCGTAAGAACGCCAGCAGAGATTCCCAGTCAAATGGCTGTTGGACCGGAAGCGTGAAGCTGTTCATCGAGGCATTTTGGCTTGATGTCACCTAAACCAGTTCAGTCCCACCTGAAATTGCACGGTGTTGATTCCCGGATTCGGGACCGTCAAACCGGCGTTGGAGATATGCTCATAGCGAATGCCGGCGGTGAAAGCGCGGCGGTCATTGTTGAAAAACTGAAAGCCCAGAGTCGCATGCGTTACAAAGTTTACGTGCGACGTATTCACCGGTACCGCGTGATTGCTGAAGAGCACTCCGCCACCGAGTTCAAGATACGGGACAGTACGCGCCGAACTGGTAAAGTTCCACTTTAAGTTCAGAGGATTAAACGCAGCCGCATAGGCGTTTTGAGCCGGAGCGGGTTGCCACAGGTAGTAAACAGGGATGAGGTCGGCGGACCATTCAAAATTGCCGCGCAAAAAGCTGCCCCCATGGTCATCCGTAAGCACCTTGCCCAGCCGAGCACCGAGGTTGATGGCATGCGTATCTTTTGTTCCACCGGGAACGCTGAATCCGCCGCCAGCCCAGACACCGAGATCCCATGGCTGGCCATCGAGCGGCTTGGATTGTGCGCTAGCGATCACCGACGTTGCAATAAAAGTAAAAAGCAAAATCACACCACGGAGGCACGACGGAAGCGCGGAGAACAGCAATCGCCAGATGACGGTTGAAGACATAGAAATCTCCCGGGAGTACGAGAGAGAGTATCAGGTCGCAAGGCAAACCCAAAGAGGGTGATCGTGCGCTACATTACCCGCACCAATGAACGCCATGAGCTGCGCTCGCGTCTTTTCCACCAGATCGTGGAGCTTCTGCGCAGCAAGCAAATCGCGGCGGGACCGCTGGAGATTCAGGCGGCGAAATCGGCAGGCAAAGACAGATGATCCCTCCGCAGGCGTGGTAGGACCATTTTTAGGTTTGCAAATCCGTGTCATTCGTGCTCATCCGTGAGTGAGATTTGCTTTTTTGTGCAAAGCTAAGCGGGGGGGTAGAAGATGAAGCCGCCGAGGGGGCCATTTTGCTCTACTTTCGTCTTTGTTGCACAGTTTTTCATTGACAGAACAACAAGCCAATGCTAACATAAGGCTTTTGTTTGCATTGGTTTAGATGTCACATACACAGTGAGTTATGAATTCATTCTTAAGTTCGGGTTAAACCGGGATTGGCGATGGTGCCGCCGGGGTTGAAATGGGGTATCCCCGGGGATGTATGGTGCAAGTCTTTTAGAATCCTAATTGGGGCATAGGGGGAGGGGGTAGACAATGACAGATCGCCGAAGTCGCCGTGATTGGGTAATCGCCTTGATCGAGTCAAGTGCAGTCTGCCTTCTCTTTGGAGTCCTGCTTACAGGAGAGGCCTCCGCGCAATCTCCTCCCTCCCATGAGACAAAAACCACATCTGCCGGGATCGCCGCTCCGGCTGGCATTCCCCGCGACCTAGCGCGGCTTCGTGCGCAGCAGCTCAAAGATGTCCGTTACCACCTCAGCTTCACGATCATGCCGAAAGCAGATTCGGTCAGTGGCCATGAAGAGCTACGGTTTGTTCAGAGTGCCAACGACCGCGACGTTTTGCCAGAATGGCTTGATTTTCGCGAAGGGTCGATCAGCAGCCTTACCGTGAATGGCCAGCCGGCCTCGACCGAAATACAGAATGGTCACGTCGAGCTTCCGGCCAAGCTGCTCAAGCTGGATGAAAACCTGGTGGTGATCGACTTCAAAGCGCCGGTCGCGCCGGCGGGCAAGGCCATTACACGTTTCGAAGACAAGGACGATGGCAGCGAATACATCTACACGCTCTTTGTCCCGATGGACGCCGAGATGGCGTTTCCCTGTTTTGATCAGCCGGATTTGAAGGCAAGGTTCAAGCTGCAGGTGACAACCCCGGCTGATTGGCAGGTGATTGCAAACACTGCGCCAGAAAATCCAAACGCTACAGGGGCTAAAGCCCGAGAGGTTTTGGCATCTTACGGCACGGCTGAAGCCCGTGCCCTGATACGAACCGGCCCGAGCGCGAGTCTGCCTGCTGATACCTACACTTCATCCCCAGGTCTTTCATCCCAAGATCTGCCAAGTCGGACAACAACATTTGCCGAGACCCAGCCGATCAGCACATATCTGTTTGCCTTCGCCGCGGGGCCATTCCAGAAAGTTCACGACACACCGGGACTGCCGGGGCTTTACGTGCGCAAATCAAAATTTGAAAAAGCTGAAGCGGAAGCTCCCGCGGTCCAGCAGATCACGGCTGATGGCATCAAGTATCTTTCAGACTATTTTGCGCAGCCGTTTCCCTTCCCCAAGTACGACATGGTAATGATCCCGGGCTTTGCTTATGGCGGCATGGAACATGCTGGAGCGACATTTCTGCGGGAAGAGTCGATCCTGTTCCGCACCGCACCTACGCATAGCGACCGGCTGAACCGCGACATCCTGCTGCTGCACGAGCTTACGCACCAGTGGTTTGGCGATCTGGTGACCATGCGCTGGTTTGACGATCTTTGGCTGAAAGAGGGCTTCGCGCAATACATGGCGTACCACGCGCTGAATTCGCTTAAGCCAAATGAAAACGTATGGAAACGCTTTTATCAGGCGATCAAGCCCGCCGCTTATGCTATCGATTCAACACAAGGCACAACGCCTATTTATCAGGACATTCCTAACCTCAAAGACGCCAAGTCAGCCTATGGAGCAATTGTCTATTCCAAAGCGCCGGGAGTGATCAAGCAACTGGCTTTTGTCGTGGGCGACGACCAGTTCCGCGACGGACTCCGCCTTTATTTGAAAGAACACGCTTACGCGAACGCGGAATGGAGCGACCTGGTCCGTGCCCTTGAGCGAACCTCAAAAAAGCCGCTGGGCCCATGGGCTGATGCATGGATCAAACGCAGAGGCATGCCGCAGGTAGACGTGGAGTGGTCATGCGGAACAAAGGGGGATTTGACGACGACGCGCATCGGTGTATCGCAAAAAGACGTGTTGGACGAAGGCGGTTTGTGGCCCATTGCAACGAAGGTACTGGTGAATTATGGGAAGACCAAGACGCAAACGCGGATTGAATGGAAGACGGCAAAAACAGAATTTATTACCGGAAAAGGCGGAGAGTGTCCGCGTTATGTTTTTGCCAACTATCAGGACGAAGCTTACGGGCGTTTTCTGCTCGATCCTGTTAGCCGCAAAGCGGTGATGTCCGAACTGGGAAGCATGAAAGACGTTTTCCAGCGCACGCTGCTCTGGGGATCGCTGTGGGATTCGGTCCGCGTAGCCGAGATGGACCCGCGAGACTACATCGATCTGGCGCTAAAAAATCTTCCGACAGAACAAGACGAATCGCTGGCGCAGAGCATCATCGGGCGGACGATCACGGCGCTGCATCGCTACGTGAGTCCAGAAGTTCGCGCCGAACTTGCACCCAAAATGGAAACGCTCGCCGCCGATCAGATGCTGCACTCGCCATCTCAGGACATGCGGATCACCTGGTTTCGTGCCTTGCGCGGCGTAGCTGAAACCGCCAATGCCCGCGGCGAATTGAAAGACATGCTGAGCGGCAAGCTCACAGTCCCGGGCGTGGAGTTGCGTCCGCTGGACCGCTGGAACATCGTGGAATCACTGGTCGCGCAGAATGACCCCGAGGCAGAAGCGGTATTGGCGGCGGAAGAAAAGCGTGACCCATCCGGCGACGGAAAGAAATACGCGTACATGGCAGCAGCGGCGCGGCCGGATGCACAGACCAAGAAACAATATTTCGATGAATATCCGCACAATTCGGCGCGGCCGGAAGACTGGATTGAGCTGAGCCTGGGCAGCTTTAATTGGTGGAGCCAGTCTGACCTTACCCTGCCCTACCTGGGGCCGGCGCTGGATGCGCTGCCGCAGGTAAAGCGCGAGCGGAAAATCTTTTTTATGCTGGCGTGGCTCAATGCCTTCATCGGCGGCCAGCAGTCCGCCGCGGCACAGAAGCAGGTACATGACTTTCTGGACAAAGCTGAACTGGACAAGGATTTACGGCTAAAAGTCCTTGAGGTTGTGGATGAATTGGACCGTACCGTCAAAATAAGGGCCAAATACAGATAATGGGAAAGTAAACAACAGGGAAACCCATGTTCTTTTCGCGTATTTTCAGGTACTCAAGGCGCAAACAACGGATGTATAATTTTGGTTAGATATGCCGAAGTTTTCGATCGTAGTCCCATTCCATAACGAGCAGGAAAGCGTGACCGCGCTTTATGACCGGCTAAAAGCCGTCATGGAAGCCACAGGTGACACGTTCGAACTGGTATTTGTTGATGACGGCAGCCTCGACCGCACGTACAAACTGCTGCGCGAAATCGTGACCATTGACAGCCGCGTGGTGGTCGTAAAATTACGGCGCAATTTTGGCCAGACCTCTGCTCTGGCAGCGGGCTTTGCACATGCGCAGGGCGAGTTTGTGATCGCCATGGATGGCGACCTGCAACACGATCCTGACGACATCCCAAAATTCCTGGAAATGCTGGAACAGGGCTATGACCTGGTGAGCGGCTGGCGGAAAGAACGCGTCGACAATTTTGTTTTGCGGCGACTGCCATCGCGCATTGCCAACTGGGCCATGTCGAAATTGAGCGGCGTGCAAATCCACGACTTCGGCACCACGTACAAGGCTTATCGGCGCGAGATCATTCAGCAGCTTCCGCTCTATGGCGAACTGCACCGCTTCATACCGGCACTGGCCTCATGGTATGGCGCTTCCATCTGCGAAATTCCCATCAAGAACATTGTGCGGCCCAAGGGCAATTCACATTACGGCATCTCGCGCACGTTCCGCGTCTTCTTTGACCTGATTACCATCCGCTTCCTGTTGAAGTATATGTACCGTCCGCTGCACCTGTTTGGCACTGTGGGCATGCTTTCACTGCTGGGCGGAATGGGCATTGCCTTCTGGATGATGTTATCCAAGCTGGTCTGGCACATCAGCGTGATGGGCGAGCACGGACCGCTGCTGATTTCCGCCGCAGTCCTGATCGTGTTTGGCGGGCAGATGCTGGCGCTGGGCCTGCTGGGCGATCTACAGGTACGAAATTTCCAGGAACCTCAACGTCGCGTGCCTTATACCGTGGCGCACGTATTGCGATCGCAAAGCCAGGAACAAGCGGTCAACGAGTAACCTGAATTCTAAAAAGAGATAAAAATGACCCCAGTTACTACCCCAACAGAATTGCGGCTGGCCAAACGTATGGCCCGCCTGGGAACAGAAACCGCTTTTGAAACCCTGGCCAAAGCCCGCGCGCTTGAGGCGCAGGGCAGAAGCATTATCCACCTGGAAATCGGGGAACCGGATTTTGATACCCCGGCTAACGTGATTGAGGCCGGAGTAGACGCCATCCATAAGGGATACACGCATTACACGCCTTCAGCCGGAATGCCAGCGCTGCGCGAAACCGTGGCGGCGGAAGTTACGCGCACCCATGGCGTGCCGGTAACCGCGGACGAAGTGGTGATCGTGCCCGGCGGCAAGCCTACGATTTATTTCACTTTTACCGCGCTGGTGGAAGAGGGCGATGAAGTTATTTATCCCAACCCCGGCTTTCCCATTTATGAATCTCTGATTAACTTCACCGGCGCCACACCAGTTCCACTGCGGATGCGGGAAGAGAAAGATTTTCGGCTCGACCCCAACGAACTGGCCGACCTGATCACCGATCGCACCAAACTGATTGTGCTGAATTCTCCGCATAATCCCACGGGCAGCGTGGTTACGGAGCAGGACGTAAAAGATATTGCCGCTGCCATTGGCGACCGCGACATCATGGTGCTCTCCGACGAAATTTATAGCCGCCTGATCTTTGAAGGCCGCCATCATTCGCTGATGTCGCTGCCCGGATGGAGAGACCGCGTGATCATGCTCGATGGCTGGTCAAAGACTTATGCCATGACCGGCTGGCGCCTTGGCTATGGCGTGATGCGCAAAGACCTGGCTGCGCAGTTTGGCCGCTTGATGACGAACGTGAACTCATGCAGCGCCAGCTTTACCCAGGTTGCCGCCATGGAAGCGCTCAAGGGCGATCAGGCTTCAGTAGACAACATGCGTGAGCAGTTCCATGCGCGACGCGATAAGTTCATCGCCGGCCTGAACAACATCAAAGGCTTCAGCTGCCGCCTGCCGCACGGCGCGTTCTATGCTTTCCCAAACGTGCAGAAGACGGGATGGACATCTAAAAAGCTGGCGGAAGCAATGCTGAACGAAGCTGGCGTTGCATGTCTTGCCGGTACGGCGTTCGGCAAATTCGGCGAAGGCTATTTGCGCTTCAGCATTGCCAACTCGATGGAAAACCTGGACGAAGCGCTCAAGCGTATTGGCAACTGGGCTGAGAAAAACCTCTAGCCGCAGAAGCGATCGCCGCGGATTACGCAGATAGATGGAGTCCGAACGGATGCATGGTGCA
>DAHUXR010000011.1 GCA_027307045.1 Acidobacteriaceae bacterium | reverse complement strand
CAACCGCCACCACGCTGACTTATGCTCAGGCAGGGGCTGCTGCTACCAGCGGTTCAGGCACTGTTACCGGTTTGCCGCTCTCTAACATTTTGGCGGCTCAGACCAGTCAGGGTACGTGCACATCGGGCGGCGCTGGCGTAATCAGCATTTCCTGCAATCAGGGAGTCCTGAATGGTGGAGCTTCGACAACCATGACGGTGACCGTGCAAGTCCAGAACCAGGCCATCCTCAACACCGTGGTCGCAAGCGGGACCGATGAGGCAGGTACGCTCCTGGCAAACGCAACTACCAGCCAGGCAACCACCGTGCCATTGCCGGCCGTTTCCAGTGTCTCGACGGCTGTCTCGGTAGCGGGCAACGCACAGGTTCCAAATCCTAACGTTGGCCAGGCCGGTAACATTACCTGGACCATCTCCAACACAACCACAACAGCCGCTCCAAATGTTGTATTCACCATCTTCACTCCAAACGGATTGACCATCAATAATCCAAATCCGCCGAGTGTGACGGTGAACAACGGAGGCACTGCTACTTGCGGGGCCGGTACAGCGGTAACCGTGAATGGCGTCAGCGGAACGCAATTTGTTTGCTCTGTCCTGGCGACTGTGGCTAATCCAAACGCGGCCCTTGGCGGATCCACCAAGGGTGGCGCCAAGCCGCCACAAACCATGATCGTCACTCAGAACGTGACACCGGCAGCGGGCACGTCCAAAGCGGTGTTCAACGTGATTGGCACGGTCACTTTCGGCCCGGGAGGCACCGATACGTTGCCTAACTCGAAGACAGTGGTCATCACCGTAAGATAAGAACAGACGCGGGCTGCCGGGACGTGAATAACATCTCGGCGGCCCGCGATATCAAGGAAAGAGGGTTTTGCTTCAGGATTATTCGCGCAAAGAATGCGGGCTCTTCCATGACCCGTTTTTTTTGCGCCCAAAAAAGACTTAAGTTTGCGAACTGATGTATTTATAGACCGGTTTATTCCTCTCTTGATTGAAGAGTGAAAGTCCAACCGGGGAAACTCTGTGCTGATGCGCAAGCCATAAGAGTATTCGCGGTTTTTGAAATCAGAATTGATGAGGTGAAAAGCGTAAAGAGCCGACGCCGTGGTTCGCTACACAATCAGTTTTACGGCACTTCCGGATGTAAATTGTGCCGGGCAGTTGGATGATGCCTTCTTTTGAATGTCAGCAAAAGATCCCGGGAGCCAAGGTTTCCGGGACGGGAAGGCTAAAAGTGAAACCCTCAATTACGGCTGTAATATTGGCGCCAGACAAATCTGTTTTACGTGGAAAGTCCGCGGCAGTTTTGTTTAGCTTTGCAGTTTTTATCGCGTTTGCAACTTTTTCAGCGAACGCCCAATCAACGATCACCCCAACCACCAGCACAATCCAGTTTGCCGGCACGCCCGATGCGCAAAGCGCTATAACTGGTCCCAACGGTGGAGTGGTTTTGTACGGCACCGCGCTCAACCCAGTAACCAACCAGCCCGTAAGGCATTTGTGGGTAGCAGACGGCACCTCGGGCATCTGTCGCATGGACCCAGATCTGGATACTCCCGGCCCTTACGCCATCAATAGCGCCATGTGCCCTTTCAGTGCCACTAAAGTGACCGGCGGCGCAATGGCCTTCAATTCCACGCAGAATCTTCTTTACTTCGTGGACAACAAGTCGGCGACCCGCGGAGTTTTCCGCATTAGCTATCTTCCCAGCGGAGACAACGGGAACGGCTCTCTGGATTTCAGCACCACTTTCTCAATGGGCGGAAACCTCAGTACTGACAAATTTCCCGGTGGCCAGACCGGCTGCCTGTTCCCCAACAATCCCCAATTGCCCAACTCCGCCGCTCTTGGCCCTGATGGCAACTTGTGGGTAGGATTTGGCAGAAGTGGAGAGATCCTTCGCTTTAACCATCCTGATACAGCCACTGCGGCAAGCTTCGGCACATGCGCACAGTTCATGCAGATTGTAGCTGCAACCCCGGATGGCCACCTGACTACCGGTCTTGCCTGGATGGGACATGACCTGTGGGGCGCAGACGGCAAGTCTCCATTCTTCATCCGCAATGCAGATACTGCTTGCCTGGTATCTCCGAATCCCGTTTGCACCAACAACAGCGATACTAGCGTATTCGCCGCATCCATCGGGACCACGAGCGTGTTGACCGGCGATCAGGTCTATCCGGCCATAAATGGCAACAATCTTTATGTCGCTCAGTCTGCAACCAACAACCTGGTGTGGGTGGGAAATGTGGCTGGCGGCACTGCTGGACAGACTCTAAGCCTCAGCTACATTAATTCAGCTCAGCTTGCTCCCGCCGCGCCGCCCAAGAACATCGGCGCATTAGTTCTGGATAGCACTGATCCTGCCAATCTTGTGCTCTATACCGGCGACGATCCCAGCGGTCTTGGCACTGCCGGCGCAGGCCGCTGGTTCCAGACAACACAGACTGCTGCGGCAGTTGCCGTGCCCGGTGCTCCTCTTGATGTGGTAGCAACCGAAACTGGCACCCAAGCCAGCGTGAGCTGGAGTCCGGCGCAAATTGCCCAGCAGGTGACAAGCTACACGGTGCAGAACAACTTTGCCTCCAACGGTGTGACTCTGCCGGATGTCAGTGTAGTGCCGAATAGCAGCGGCTTATATCCGCCGACTTCCGTCACTATCCCAGGACTGGTCAGCGGGGTGGTCTATCAGTTCCAGGTTTTTGCCAGCAACGTGCAAGGTGCAAGCGCTCTTTCAGCGCCAAGCAACAGCATTCCTCTCGGCATCACCCTGCCCGGCACCCCAACCGCTGCAAAAGCGACAGCAGGAGACACGCAGGCTTCTGTCACCTGGACTCTGCCTCAAAGCGTGAACGGCATCCTCAGTTATACGGTCACAGCTCGAATCAACGGAGCTGCCACCGCCATCACCTCCACGGTTCCAGCGCCTGCGCCGGGATCAAGTTCAGCCAGCGCAATCCTATCCGGCTTGGCCAACGGTACTGCTTACACCTTTACCGTTCATGCCACCAATGCCGCTGGTAATGGATTCGAATCGGCCCCGTCGCTGCCGATTACTCCTCAGATCACCAACGTGCCGAACACGACGATTATCGTGCTTGGTCCTGCCGGCGTCGCCAGTACGCCAGCACAGGTGACCTACACCGTTGTGGTTGGCAATGCTTCACTATTTCCGATCAACAACGTTACGATCGATAACATTCTCACCACCACGGACGGAGCATTCCTGATCTCAGCGGTACCGGATCAGGGAACATGTACAGCAATCGGAGCGGGGGCTACGGAAACCATCTGCAGTGTCGCCAGCATGTCCCCTGGGCAGACATTCAATATCACGGTAGTGGCCCGGATGAATGCCGCGACCATCACTCTCTCCAGCAAAATCACGGCGTTTGACTCGAATGGCGTCTCCACCACGTTCAGCCAGGCGTTCCGTACCACACAACCTTCATTGCCGCCTCCACCGCCGCCAGTAAAAATCCCGGTAACAGTGTCGGGGAATGCCGTACCGACTGACGTTCACCCGCTAAGCCAGGGCACCATCCTCTGGACAGTCACGAATAACACGACGACCCCGGCGAATAATGTGGCTTTCACGATCACGATCGATCCGTTGCTGGTAATCGACAGTGTGACCGTGACTCCCAGTGACGGGACGAATCCGGCCTCTTGCGCACCGCCAACACCCGGGTTGGGCGGGAACAAGGTCGTTTGCTCCATCGCCAGCCTGGGCGGGCCCACGGTCAACAAAGTCGTTCCCGTGCAGAGCATGAAGATTACTATGCTCTACACCACACCGAACCAGATCGGCTTGCAGTTCACACCCAGCGGCACGGTTGTGTTTGACGGCGTTGACTCGTCAAACCCAACTGCAACGGTGGTGATCCGAGTCAAGTAAATCAACCAGGGCTGCCGGATATCCACACTCGGCGTTCCTCTAAACACAAATCCGAATCCCTCAATCCACCGGGGATGTAGACAGCAGAATGGCGGGTCAGCAACAGCTGATCCGCCATTCTCATTCACCGTAAAATCAACCAGTGCCTGGATTCAAACAGAATCAAGGGGTTTTCTTCAGCGGCGCACCCTTCGCCTTCTTCTTGGCCGGATGCGCCGGTGTGGGCGTGGCCTTGGCGGGAGCGCCCGCGCTGCAATAGTGCAGGGTCGAAGCTGGCATGCCGGCGGCTTCCGCAATAGTCATCACGAACAATCGGTCATATTCATTTTCGCCGATGGGCGCCACTGTTCCGCCCTGAAGGCGGGCGATGACGAAGGGCACCGTGTCAATGTGTCCCACCACCAGAATGTTTCCGCCGCCCGTATAAACCAGGTTCTTGATCAACGCGTTGGAGTCCTTGGCGGGAAGAATTGTGGGCTTGATTTTTAGCGTTTTGGCCAGTGGGGCAGCTGTCTGTTGTGTGCGTAAAGCATCCGTCACATAGATCTGTTTTATGCCCGCGTCCTTAAGGGTCGTCGCCAGGCATTCTGCCCGCTTTTCCCCTTCGGCACTTAGCGGCGCTTCTGCGGCGGCAGAGGCCTTCTCCGCGTGCCGCACCAGGAATATGGTGCGCACGTTTTGCTGGGCGGCTGCCAGTTGGCAAAGCAATAGAGCAGGGAAAATTGCGCGTAAGAATAAAGATTTCATGCGTGAATCTTCGACCTCCGTGGTCTTCCTGATGTTTGTATCACTTTTTAGCAGTTTGGCTGAGCGTAAAATCCGCATTCGCCCGCTGTCCCTTCCTCAAAAGCACTAACAGTGCGGAAGTCACATCGGGTGATCGCCTTATAAGCCTATGCGGGACGGAAGAAGACACCCCCATCAGAAAACAACATATGGTAGGATAGCGCATCTCCCCCAAATTTCTTGCCATCGTTTGCTGAGGAAGGTCTCGTCATTCATGATCCGAATTTTTATTACCACTCTTCTGGCCGGCACATGTGCGTTCGCGCAGACATCGGTCGCTCCTCCGGCGCAACCCCTTTCTCGTATTCCGATAACCCAGCAGCCCGCGCCTCCCGTGCCGCAACAGCCGTTTAATCCCGATAATGTGTCCCCGAATGCCCCGGTCGTGACAATTCATGGTGTTTGCCCCAAGGACACGTCTTCCGCCAAAGCCGGCTCCGCCAAATCCGAGTCTTGCCAGACCGTGATCACCAAAGAGCAGTTCAACAAAATGCTCTCCGGAATGAATCTTGCGGCGCAAATATCCAACCCGGCCGCAATGCGTAGTTTTGCGGAAAGCTATGCCCAGTTGCTGGCCCTGGCCAATGAAGGTGAAAAAGCCGGCGCGGAAAGCGATCCCCGCTTCCAGGAATTGATGAGGATAGCTCGCGTCCGGGCGCTGGCGGACTCCTACCGCCATTCCCTTGAAGAGAAGTTCAGCAACCCGCCGCAGGAAGAGATTGAGGCCTACTACAAGGAAAATATCGCCAAATACGATTCCTTCAAAGTTGAGCGCATCATCATTCCTTCAATCAACGCCAATCGCACGCCCGCCGCGCGCGCTGAGTATGCGAAGAAATTCCAGCAAATGGCCAATGACATTCATGATCGCGCAGCACGGGGTGAGGAAACACAAAAGCTTCAGGATGAAGTCTATAAAACCCTCTCTCTTCCCTCTCCTCCAAAGACCGATCTTGGCATCAAGCGCAGAGGCGGCCTGCCTGCCGCGATTGAAAAGGACCTGCTCGCTTTGAAGCCGGGTGAAGTCACCAAGCTTGAAAATGAAATGTCCGGAATGAATATTTATAAGCTTCGCAGCCGCGATACCATTCCCGTTGAATTTGTGAAAGCCGAAATTGTGCGCGATCTCCACCAGAAAAATATGGAAATTGCGCTTAAGGCCGTCACCGGCAACATACATCCGGAACTCAATGAGCAGTTTTTTGGTCCCACCGGCAGAGCGGGCGGCCTGGTTCTTCGAAATCCCCAGTCATCGGATGCACTTTATCCCAAGGCCATTACCCCGGGAACTCCAACACCAGGCACGTCAACTGGAAATCCGGCGCAACAACCTGTATCGCCGAAATAAAAGCCATTGGCCATATATAGATGATGGCCATTGGCTTTCTAAAAAATAGCTGCAAACGTTCTATTGATGAATTCGCGGCAGTTCGCCGGAATCAATGGTTTCGCCACTCCGTGAAATTGTCTGGAAATAAAGCTTGTCCCCGGCAATTTCCACCAACATGAAACTCTGGTCAGAATCAAATCCTTTCACTCTCTCCCTGGCCTCGCCAAAGTCATGCGTCATCAGCTTGCCGGAATTGCCCAGAACAAAGTAGTAGATGTTATTTTCCGGCTTGATTCTCTGGTACACGTGCTCATGTCCTGAGAACACGGCGTTCACGCCGTAGCGTTCGAAGAGCGGAAGCACCTGCGTGCGCAAATCAGCGTCAGCGCCATGATGCCGGCCATCGTTATATAAAGGATGGTGGAAGAAACAGATTTTCCAGGTGCCCTGTGAGTTCTTCAGGTTCTGGTCGAGCCAGCTGAGCTGTCTGGGATCCATGTAATTGCTGTCCAGCGCGAAGAATGCGGCCTCGCCTTTGCGAAACGCATAATAGCGTTCACCCCCCATGTTGAATGGTTTGTAGAGCCTTTCGTCGTCGGGATCGTCATGATTTCCCAGCGACGCATAGAATTTAACCCCGGCATCCAGCAGGGGCTTGTAAGGCTGCTCGAATTTTTTAACAAAATCCCTTGGCGAGTGGCTGCCGTAAATGTTGTCGCCCAGCATGATCACGAAATCGAATTTCGTAGCTTGCCGGTAGGCTTCCATCATTTGCGCCACTTCATATTGCGCGCGTGCGCCGGTCCCGCTGTCCCCAATCACCGCAAATCGCACTGATTTGTCCCGCAGCGGAATTCTGATATCAAGCTTGCCCGCGGACTCCGCTTGCGATACTACTGCCCCTGGATCTGCCTGGGCCACGCGCACGTGTCCCACCAACGCCACCGCCAGCGTTGCGACAAGCAACACCATGTGCCTGTAGATCGCTACTCTGCTTTGTTTCATGCTGCCGGTACCGCTCCAGGAATAAAGTCCACAATCAGGCCGGACGCCATGTCATAGAGCACCAGCGCTGATCCCACGATCCGATATTGAAGGTCTTTGGGAAGTGGCGGCAGGTTCTTCAGCAGCGTCGGCGGAGTCGATTGCAGCGGCAGGTCATGCTTAAGATGCAGCAGCATGGGATGACGACCGGCTTTGGCGCTCTGCTAATGCTCAATAAGGGTAAAGATGGGTTGGGATCCCCCGCTGTTTAGCCCTCGTAGATACACATCAATTGCTTCAACGTCCTGGTTTCGGTCGGATAGCCGAAAGCATTGTTGATGTACAAAACGCCATCGATCTCCACCTGGCGATTCACATGGCTATGTCCGTAGACGTGAATGCCAGAGTTGAGCCTGCGCAACTGGCGCTCAAGGTGCACCGAACCCAGGACCGGATACAGGAACCTCTGGGCGCTCGGAATGAATTCCGGCATGAGATCAATGCGAGGCAAAAAGTGCGAGAAAGTGATGACTTTGCCGCCTGCAATGCTGCTCTGTTCGTCATTGAAAGCCGCAAAGTGCGCCGCAATATCCCGGTCCGCAAAGCCGGTTGGCCAGCGGCAGGAGTGGTAGTCCATCCACACTGCACGAAGTTCTTCGCTCGGCTCGCCAAAGGAATAGTCGTACCATCCGAGCAGGGGAATGATCGAAACACCGCGTTCGTGAAATGCCTGCATGGAAGCTCCGGTGGATTCAACCACTGCACATACGTCGTCGAACTTCTGCAGTGAATTCTGTTCACGGTTTTCACGCATCACCCACAATTCGTGGTTTCCCGGAACGAACAAGACCTTCTTGAACCGCTTTGTGAGAATGCTGAGGCCCCAATCAAGCAGCTTCTGGATATCAGTCACGTCGCCGGCAAGGATGAGGACGTCATCCTTATATTCAGCAATGGATAAGTTTGCGATCCACATGGCGTTTGCGCTGTAGTCAATATGAATATCCGATAAGGCAAAAACTCGCATTTTGCGGTCATCTTTCGGGGCATTAATGTTTCACCGATGCTAACAAAGCCGCGCTGAAAGTAAACAGCCGTATTATTTTGGGGCAGATTGGGAATACTGGCTGTAGAAGTCCACGGTCTCATTCAGCACTGTCATTCGCTGTTCTGCATCCATGGTGTACCTGAACAAGCGGACGAATGGAATTTGAAAACTCAGAATAGTCGGGCAGAGTCTCTCCGATATACCTGCACATCTCGCCAGTGGTTTGCTGTAGCGTTCCTCAGCCGTGGAATTCGGAATCTCAGAGAGAATTCGCGGCTAAGAACGCTTTTCTGATCACGTCCAGCGCTAAACGCTCCAGCTTGAATTTCTCCAGATCACTCTCACTCGCCCATTTAACGTCCGCGGCATCGCCACCGGCGCGCAGTTCACCACCTTGCATCGCGCACAGGAAATCAATCAGCACATAGTGATATTGCGGCGCGGCATCTTTGCCGGGGATGATGCGGTCCAGAACTTCAAGGACTTCACCGGCTTTCACGATCAATCCTGTCTCTTCCAGCGCTTCACGCTCGACAGCGGCGCGCAGCGTTTCTCCCAGTTCGACAACGCCTCCGGGCAGCGACCACTCTCCCAGCAGCGGCGGGCTTCCGCGCTTGACCAGCAGGACACGTCCTTGATCGATGATGACCGTGCCCACGCCAACGATAGGACGATCAGGGTATTCACGCGTCGTCGATTGCGGCGTTCTTTCTCCAGTTTTCATGGCAGCAAAAAGTAAGTTGCTTTAGTTTTCATTGCAGCGAAAACCTACTCCAGCGAGAAGAAGGATCGCGGCTGCACCTCAACAAACTTCCACTTGTCTCCCACTCGGGCAACAGCAAAGGTCAGCCGCTCATTTCTGCGGGTGATAGCTCCGCCCGCGGCCGGTTCGGCTTCCATCTCGGCGTCAACGGCCACTGTCGCCTTGTCGCCGTCCACAGATGTATCCCCCAGATTCATGTGCAGCCGTATGGATATGGTCTTGGAAAAAAAAGAACTGACCTGCTGCCTGAACAACGCGCCATCTTTCATTCGGGAAAGGTCGAACAGCTCAAGGAAGTGTTTCTGGCTCTGCCCTTGCAATGATTCGCTGAGTTGCAGGAGCATACGTGAAGCAGCTTGCGCGTCAAATGCCGATGGGGCCGCCCGCGGTTGCGGCTTATCCTGCGCCCGCAGAATCATACAAAAGAGCAGCGCAATGAAAATTGCTGTCGCGCAGCTACGCACGTTCACCGCCTTCAGGCCCGTAGAAGACCACCCAGGTCAGCAGGTCTTCAGTGAAATCCTCAAACCGATGATCTTCCCCCGCTGCCGCAAACAGCGCATCACCTGGGCCAAACTGAAAGCGTCGGCCCTCCACGGAAAACCAGCCTCGGCCGGCAACAACGATATAAAGCTCATCGCGCGTGTGCGGTTGTTGCAGATCAGTTCCTTTGGGGGCGTAGATTTCAACCGTCAAGGTGCCATGGCGGAAGAGTTCGGCGTAAAGTTTTCCGTCGCGCGTGGGAATGGAATCGTGCGCGTCGGCAAGTTTGATGATACGTTCCGTAGAAAATTCCATTTTTATCTTCGCCCCTTAAAGGGGCTCTTCTTTCTTTTGTAATCTCGATCCGCGTTCATCCGCGTCAATCCGCGGTAGGATTCTTCCCGGTCAGAACTCAATGCTCTTTCCCCATGTATCCGCAAACACGGCGCGCGCGGGCTCGAATCTTCCGGCATAAAGTTTGTCTTTGCCTTTTAGCCGTCCAACGGCAAGCAGAGCAACCACGCGGACGCGCTCCGGAATTTTCAGCAGAGCTTTTACCTGGTCTTCCATGAAACCTTCCATGGGCGCGGTGTCATAACCCATGGTTTCCGCAGCCCACATCATGGTGGTGAAAGCGATCATGGTCTGCCGGTTGGCCCATAGGTCGAACGTCGGCTCAATGCCGGCGGCTTTTCCGGCGGGTCCACCCAGGAATCCAGTGACTGTTTTGAGGATCTTTTCCTGCTCCGCGGGATCATTGAAGCCGTGTTGCGCGCTGATGCGCAGCATTTCTTCCAGGTCGCCATCTTTCCATCCCAGGGGATCGCCGCAGGCGACAATCACCGCGCTGGCCTGCTCAATTTTGGGCTGCCCGAAAGCGGCCGCGCGCAGCTTCTTTTTCTGCTCAGGATCGCGCACCACCACAAAGCGCCACGGTTGAATGTTATAGCCGCTGGGCGCTTCCAGTCCGATACGGATAATTTTTTCAAGATCTGCGCTGTGAATGGGGACATTTTCAAAGCTGGGTGTGGCTCGGCGCTCCTTTACGGCCTGGCTGAATGGTTTCTCTGCGGCAGGTTTTGCCATCTTTTTCTCCCGTACAATTAGAAGCGCAATTGTTTCACAGGGATTCAGAGTTAGCCAGAACGCGGCCAGGCACGCGCATCAAAACTTCTATGGCTTTAGAGCAATACAACAAAAAACGCCGGTTTAGTGAGACGCCGGAACCTGAAGGCAAACTGGAGCGCGAAGAGCAGCACCGCTTTGTGGTGCAGAAGCATCGCGCATCGCATTTGCATTACGACTTCCGCCTGGAGATGGATGGAGTGTTGAAGTCGTGGGCGGTGCCCAAGGGGCCATCGCTCGACCCCGGCGACAAGCGGCTGGCGATGCAGGTGGAAGACCATCCCGTTTCCTACTTCCATTTTGAGGGCAAAATTCCTGAAGGCAATTACGGCGCAGGTACGGTAATGGTGTGGGACACCGGCACATGGAAGCCGCTGGGCGATGAGCACGCCATGCTCAACAAGGGCGACCTGAAGTTTCAGCTCAACGGCGAAAAGCTGAAAGGCGAGTTCGTGCTGGCCAAGATGCGTTCGCGCCGTCCGGGATCGAAAGGCACGGAGTGGCTGCTGATCAAGAAAAAAGATGACGCGATGAAGCCGGGCTTTAATATCGACAAGCTGGATTATTCCGTACTCACCAAGCGCAGCCTGAACGAGATTGCGGGCGACGAAGGCTCCGATGAATGGCAGAGTAATCGCAAAGCCGGCGGTAGGACGGTGCGCAAGGGCGCGGAATGGCTTCAGTCATCGGGTAATCGGAAAACCCAAAAGCAAGAGCCTGAAGTCAACAAGAAGCGCAAATCACCCAGCACGCCCCGGAAGAAAACCAGCGTAAAAAAAAAGACCCGCAAGGCGGCGTGAGCGCGCAGCCTAAGAAAGTAATCGCAGAAAACCTGGATAAGCTGCTGGCGGAGACACCGAACATTCGTCGCGGCGCCATGCCGCGGGAAATTCATCCCATGCTGGCCACGCTGGTGGAAGAGCCTTTCGACGATCCGCAATGGCTTTACGAGGTCAAGTGGGACGGCTATCGTGCCGTAGCGTTCATCAGCGATGGCCGGGCGCGGCTGGTTTCACGCAACCAGAATGAACTGACCGGCGAGTTCCCTGAGATCGCACAGGCAATGCAAGACTTGCCGGTGGAGAATGCAATCCTTGATGGCGAAGTGGTGGCCTTAGATGACGAAGGCCGTCCGTCTTTCAGCCTGATGCAGCAGCGCACCGGCATGACCAGCCCGGGCACACGTGGTCCGCGCAATCGCTCTCTGCCTATTGTTTATTATGCGTTTGACTTGCTCTATCTGAACGGACATAGCCTGATGGCTGCGCCACTGGAGCAGCGTAAAGCGCTTCTTGAGCAAGCGATTCCGGCAGACAAAGGTTTTCTGCGCTACTCAGACCATTACCCGGAACAAGGCACGGCACTCTTTACTGTCGCGCGCGACAAAGGTCTTGAAGGAATTGTGGCCAAGCTGCGAACGGGATCGTATGTGCAGAAGCGCTCGCGCGAGTGGCTAAAGATCAAGATCACGCGGCGGCAGGAATGTGTGATTGCCGGATATACCGATCCCAAAGGATCGCGGGAAAATTTTGGGTCCATCGTGCTTGGGCTGTATGACGAAAACGGCAAGCTGGTTCATGTGGGCAATGCAGGCAGCGGCTTTACCGGATCGACGCATGCGGCGCTGTGGAAGAAACTGCACGCGCTGGAGACGGACAAGAATCCGTTTGGCGAAAAGATTGAAAGCACGCGCAAGCCGCATTGGATCAAGCCGGAGTTGGTGGCGGAAATCAAATTCTCTGAATGGACACATGAAGGCGAGCGCGGCGGAATTAAAATGAGAGCGCCCATATACCAGGGATTGCGCCTGGATAAAAAGCCGCGCGAGTGCGTTTTTGAGTTTCCCCGGCATACCCAGGCCGAGGTCAACATGGCAGAAGAGGAAGCAACAACCTGATTACCATTTCCCGTTCGCTCAAAGCACATTTGCTGCTGGTGATGATCGCCTTCATCTGGGGCAGCACGTTCGTGCTGGTCAAAGCGGCGCTCAATGACGCTTCTCCGCTGGTTTTGAATTCTGCGCGCATGATTGTGGCGGCGGTATTGCTCGCCGTTTTCTATCGCAAAAAAATTGCCGTGCTGACCAAGCCGGCCCTAACCGGTGGAGTTCTTGCAGGGATCTTTCTGTTCGCAGGCTACGCGTTTCAGACAAGCGGACTGAAACTCACAACGCCATCGAAATCGGCATTTCTTACCGGAACATCTTCAGTGCTGGTGCCTTTGGCGCTTGTCGCGATCTGGCACGTGCGCATTCACGTGTGGCGCGTGGCGGGAATCGTGCTCGCGTTGACTGGTTTGTTTCTTATGACCGTACCGGGCGGCGCCAGTGGGCTGGCCGATTTTGCCAACGTGAATCTGGGAGATGTCCTCACTGTCGGTTGCGCCATTTGCTTTACATTCCACGTCATCTTTGTCGGACGGGCGAGCCAGCGCTTCCCTTTTGAGCAGGTTGCATTCTTACAAGTTGGCACGGCCGCCATTTTGATGACTTTGAGCGCGCCAGTGCTGGAACATCCTTATTTACGGGCGACGCCTACGCTAGTCGCCGCAATTTTGATTACCGGCGTACTGTGCACGGCAGTTGCTTTCAGCGTTCAATCCTGGGCACAGCAGTTTACCCCTGCCACCCATACGGCGCTGATTTTCACTACGGAACCGGTCTTTGCCTGGCTCACGTCTTTCATCTATCTGCATGAGCGGCTTGGCTTTCGGGCCGGGGCGGGGGCATTGCTCATCCTTGGGGGCGTGCTGGTTTCCGAGCTTCTGGGACAGGTTGAGAAGCCGGACGACGACCCGGTCGGCGCGGAATCACCGGCCAGCTCTGGTGGATAACGCTGCCTTTGGTTTGTGCGTCTAAGTGATAGCGCTCCAGAACAAAAACGATCCACCAGCCGGTGGGAGTATTGGATTTATAATCATTGGAGACTTAGTCCGGAGGTAAGAGGAAGTATGAACTCGCGTTTTGGCGCCCTGGTGTCACGCATACGCACGCAAAGGGCGCTCTCCACACTGGCGATCCTGTTGACATTGACGGTCGGCATCTTGATTGGCACTGTCCTGAGCCGTGGCAAAGTGAGAGGCTATTCGGGCCCTGACGGCTCGCTGCTTCCGGCAATGCAATCACCGCAGCAACTGAGCAACACCTTCGGACAGGTGGCCACGGCAGTTGAACCTGCGGTAGTCAACGTTAGTACGGAATCCACGCCAAAAGTGCGGCGGCGCGGCAGGATGCCCAACCGCGGACAGCGCGACAACGGCGGCGATGATCCATTCCAGGATTTCTTTGATCGCTTCTTTGGCGGACAACAGGGCGGACCGCAGACCGGCCCCGGCGGCGATGACGATGATCAAGGCCCGCAGAGCCCCTTCGGCGGCGGTGGTGGACGCCAGCGTTCGCTCGGCTCAGGCGTAATCCTGAACAGCAACGGTTACATCATTACCAATTTTCACGTGGTGGATAAGGCTGACCGCATCCGCGTAAAACTTTATGACGAGCCGGCAACGGTGCTGCATGACGCAAAGATCATAGGCGTGGATACTGAAACCGACTTGGCGCTGATCAAGATTGATCCGCCAAAAGACAAGCCTCTAACGGCGGCACGGCTGGGCGATTCCGACAAAATGAGCGTAGGCGATTGGGTGCTGGCCATTGGCAGCCCGTTTGACCTGGAAGCAACGGTAACCGCCGGCATTGTTTCCGCCAAAGGGCGCAATCTCCCCGGAGGACGCCAGTTCCAATCTTTTATCCAGACTGACGCGGCCATCAATCCTGGAAATTCCGGCGGGCCGCTGGTAAGCATGAACGGCGAAGTCATCGGCATCAATACGGCCATTTATACGCAGTCATTTGGGTATCAGGGCGTGGGATTTGCCATGCCGTCCAACGTGGTCCGCGATGTTTATGAGCAGTTGCGGACGGGCAACCACAAAGTTGCGCGCGGATCGATTGGCGTGGAATTCAGCGCCGTCCCGAACCCGGCCGTGTTGCGCATTTACGGCGCGAAAAACGGCGTGCCGATCACCAATGTCCGGCCGGATAGTCCGGCGGCCAAAGCCGGTCTGCAGGGTGAAGACACCATCACGGCCGTGAACGGCAAGCCGATCAAGAACGGCGAAGAGCTGGTTAGCCTGATCTCGGCTACCCATCCGGGCAATAAATTGAACTTAACTTACCTGCGCAACGGCCAGGAAAAGCAGGCGACCGTGGTAGTGGCGGACAGGGAAAAGCTTTTTGGAGACCGCACCGACCAGAGCAGCAGCGATGATACCCCTGATGACAGCAGCCAGCCCACACCGACCAAGCTGGGCGTTACGGTGAAGGCAGTTTCTCCGGAAATGGCCGAGCGCATGGGCACGGCGGAAGGCAAGGGCGTGCAGGTGGTGGACGTAAAACCGGGCTCGTTTGCCGACGACCTGCAACTGCAACCCGGCCTGATCATCCTGAAAATCAATAAACAGCCAGTCAACAGTGAAGAAGATTTCCGCAAGATCACGTCGCAACTTAAGAGCGGGCAGGATGTGGTGTTCCTTGTCCACTCAGGGCGGGGCGCTTCTGGCGGAAATTCATTCATTTCCGGCACGCTGCCGTAAATCCGGACCAAAAGCTTTCCGGGGCAGTCTTTCACGACGGCCCCGGAAATACCGATTTGGGGTCGTTAGCCGGGGCACCGGGGTCGTTCGACTATCAAAAAAATCAACAAAAAAACCAGAATTCATTGATTCCATTGCACTTCGGTAATCCCGAGCTGCACAACAATCTTCTGGCGTAGCGGCATCCAAACATGGGATGATGTTCAGATGCAGGGTTTTTGCCAATACAGAACCCGATAGGCTTGAGATCGAAATTGACCCAGGATTTGTCAGCAATTTTTTTCTAGAGGTGAGTCGGTGCGTTTAGCCATTAAAAAACTCGTGGTTTTAAGCTTTGCCATGGTGTTGTGCGCCGGGTACGCTCCGGCCTCAACCAAGGCGGCGAGTAAGTCGGCCAGGCACGGGCGCCACAAGACCAAACGCAAAGCCTCATGGAAGAAAAAGGGCCAGCAAGGCATCAACGCGGAGCGGGCAACGGAGATCCAACAGGCGCTGATCCGGCAGAACTATTTGACCGGCGAACCTACAGGTGAATGGGATTCCCGCACCCAGGCTGCCCTAATCAAATATCAGGGAGACAACGGCTGGCAAACCAAAGTTGTGCCCGACTCACGCGCCCTGATTAAATTGGGACTGGGTCCAAACTATTCCGCGGAGCTGCTTAACGGCCCACCCAAGGCCCTTCCTGCCGCGACGCCCAGCACTACTGCCTCGCGCAGCATTGAAGGAACAGCGGGCGGCAAGCAGTAACAGCGGCAATTGGCTATTGGCTGTTGCCAGCTCGTGACTGTTTTCTCTCTGCATTCTTTGGCGTCCGCTTGGAGCCGAATCTTCCCGTCCGTACTCATATTCCTTGAGTCGGTCTATCTGAAAGCCATGTCCTTACATGGCGGGTTGTTTTATAATTCAACGCCATGGACACCCCCTCTATTATTGAAGCACTCACCGAGCAGCGGGATCGCGTAGTCGCTGCCATAGAAGCACTCACCGGAGGCCGCACGCGACGGGCCTCATCCTCCGCAACTGCCGGTCCGCGCAAACGCGGCCAGATGAGTGAAGCGGGAAGAAGAAGCATTTCAATGCGGATGAAGGCACGCTGGGCCAAAGCCAAAAGAGCCGGCAAGAACGCGCTCTAAAGTTCGAGATAATTCATGACGCTCGGCCTCCGCCGGGATGCGGGGGCGGCGTACTTTTGCGCCAAGAATCAGAAGTTTAAACCCGACTGAAGCTGAACAAAGTCGCAGATAGACACGCCGGCCAACATTCAGGCAGAGCAGTATTGCCGAACAGAGGAAGCTTCTTTACACACTGCTCGCCAAAACACACGCATGGAAAACCTTGCGCGCTCGATATATTTATCGCGCAAACAGTTCCTTCAGGCGCACGCCTGAATCGAACAGAAAACGGCGTCCGGGCAGCTGAGATTACTGCAACCCTTGTTCCTGCATCTTCTTTCGCAGAGACAATGGACGCATATCAGTCCACACCTCTTTGATATAGGCCAGGCAGTCAGCCTTTGGGCCGCTCTTGCCCGCATCTTTCCAGCCCAGCGCGTTTTCCCTATGAGCAGGCCAGATGGAATACTGCTCTTCATGATTGACCACGACTTTGTAGATGGTTTTATCTTCAGTTTCTTCAGGCATTGCGCTTTTTCTCCTTGAGAATTTCGTCTATCGGCCAGCTGGCTTAGACCGCCTTTTGCAGCAAGTCCAGAGTCAGCCGGTTGAGCCGGACCGGGTCCGCAATCTCCGAGCCTTCCGCCACCAGGGCCAGTTCAAATAACAATTCAATCGAATCGCCCAGCGTTGGATCATCGCTATTGGATTTAAACCGGTCGTGCAGTTTCTGGATGATCGGATGGGCCAGATTCAGTTCCATGATGCGGCGTTGCTTTGGGCCTCCGCCCTTGCCTTTCTGCAACAACCGCTCCAGGTGCGGACTATATTCATGCTCCTCCGTCACCAGGCATGCGGGCGAATCCACCAGGCGGCTGGAAACGCGTATCTGTTTGACGTATTCATCCAGCTTTTTCTGGCAGGCTTCCAGGAAGCTCTTATACTCTTCCTCTTTTTGCTTCATCTGTTCTTCAGCCTGCTTCTTCTCCTCGTCAGTTCCCAGCTCAAACCTGCCCTTGGTTACTGACTTGAGTTTGTGTTCCTGAAATTCATGCAGGCTTTGTACCATAAGCTCATCCACCGGGTCGCTCAGGTACAGGACTTCATAGCCTTTCTGGCGCACGCTTTCCAGATGAGGAGAGTTTTCGATCACCTTGCGCGATTCGCCGGTGAGATAGAGGATCTCCTTTTGTTCCGGCTTCATCCTGCCAACGTAATCGCCCAGCGTCGTCAGTTCCTTCGCGTCATGGGACGATTCGAACAGCAGCAGCGGCAGTATCTTGTCCTTGTTTTCATAGTCGGAGCTGACTCCTTCTTTCATCGCCCTGCCAAACTGCGACCAGAACTTCAGATACTTCTCCGATTCCTTTTCCTTAAGTTCGGCCAAAGCTTCCAGCAGTTTCTTGGTGAGCCATTTGCGGATCTGGGTGATGTGGCGGTCCTGCTGGAGCCTTTGCCGTGAAATATTGAGCGGCAAGTCGCTGGAATCAACCACGCCTTTCACAAAACGCAGATAGCGCGGCAAAACTTCCTCGCACTTTTCCATGACCATTACGCGCTTGGCATAAAGCTTAAGACCGGATTCCGAGCCATGGTAAAAAAGATCGTGAGGGGCCTGCGCCGGAATAAACAGCAGCGCCTCAAGCTCAAACGTGCCTTCCGCCTTGAGCGGCAGCACCTTGAGCGGTTCAGTCCAGTCATTGGCAACGTGCTTGTAAAAATCGTTGTAATCACTGTCGCTGACTTCCGCGCGCCGGCGCGTCCAGAGCGGCTTCTGGGAATTCAGCGTTTTGGTTTCAATCTTGATTTCCTTGGACTCCGGCTCGCCCGGCTCCTGGGGAGGCCCTTCATAAATGATCGGGTACGGAATAAAGTCAGAATATTTGTGGACGATCATCGAGAGCTTCCAGCGATCGGTATAGTCTTCAATCCCGTTTTCTGCGTCCGGCTTTTTTAAATGAAGAATAATGTCCGTGCCGCTGCTTGCCTTCTCGGCTTCCGCTAAAGTGTAGCTGCCATCGCCTGCCGATTCCCATTGTGTGGCGGTGGCTTCACCGGCGCGGCGCGTGATGATGGCAACTTTGTCCGCCACCATGAACGCGGAATAAAAGCCCACGCCGAATTGCCCAATCAGATCGGCAACAGATTCCGCCGACTGGGATTCCTGCATGCGCTTGCGCATCTCCTGCGTTCCAGATCTTGCAATGGTCCCGATATGGTCAATCAGGTCCTGGCGGCTCATGCCGATGCCAGTATCGCTGATGGTCAGCGTGCGGTTCGCCTCATCCGGCTTCAGCCTGATCTCATACTTGTGGCCGTCCGGGACCAGTTCGGTATTCGTCAGCGCTTCAAAGCGCAACTTGTCCAGGGCGTCAGAGGCGTTGGAAATCAACTCCCGCAGAAAGATTTCCCTTTGCGTGTAAAGGGAATGGATCATGAGATGAAGAAGTTGTGTAGTCTCAGCCTGGAATTGGAAAGAATCCTGAGCAGTTGCGGTGGACACAGTTCACTCCTAATCTGATGTTGTTTGTTAGCTGCCGGAATATTCCTGTGACGGGAATACAGCTAGCTGGATGCTGGGTATTTTACCAAGAATGAAGGGGCGTTCGGCAGTCTGGCAGCACGTAATTATGCGGGATATTGGTTCCATTTTGGGATGGGGGAGCTCCCCCAGGCTATTGCAATATTCTGCGACATTGAAGGGCCCTAGCCGTGACTGCATTGGCCAGTTTGGTAATGAGCGGATGCGAGAGGCCTTCCGAGTGCACACGTCTCTTAATAGCCAATGCATGTTCTGGCAAGGCTTCCGCGAAGGCGGCGATACGAGCGAGTAGCCGTTCAGAGTCAAATCGCAGTTCTGTCGCAAGTTTTTTCCATTGCCCCCGGCTGATGTAGCGGAGGCTGTAGACGCCACCAATTTTCATCGCCAACTTCGCTTTCATGACGTTCATATTCTTGTAGGGCAAAATACTGGCGACATCGTATAGGGGTGCAAAACGTACAGTCCCGCGGGCCCCAATCAGAATGGAATAGTTCTTGGCATGGCCGTCCGTGCCCGCAATTAACCAGTTAAAAGCGATCGCGTCGAGGAAGCTTTGAATGTCCTCCTCGGAACGGCTCGAATGACTACGGAGAAGGTCGACAATTTCTTGGATGCTGGGGCCACCCTCATTTTCATATTTTTGGGTTGGGGGGAGGCCGTGTGCTTGGCACATATCTTCTTGGTGAAGGCGAAGCAGGTTTCCTCCCAAGCGAGTGCGATCATAGCGCTCAATCACAATGGCCGTCTCTTGGCCAAATCGCATGACCGTTGTATTTGGCACGGTAAAACCCAGTGCGCGCGCAAGTTCAAGACAAAAGTGTTCATTTTCTGCATGGCCGTCCCACTCTCCCGTGGGCGGTTTCAAAATATGCGTCGTGGGCACGCGCCCCGAAGGTACTCCCCATTTTCCATTTTCCAAAATCAGGGCGGTCTTAGGCTGGGTGCCGGCAAGGCTGAACTGCCCGGTATCGCGCGGGCTCCGCCACGCGGCGTGGTCGGCCCGAAGATCACGCAATCTCTCCGCAACTTGCGCTTCGGTTAGCCATGCAATCTCTTGTGCGGCATTCTCGGTTTGCATTTTGCGGAGTCGTTCGGGACGGACAAACTGAATCGCACCGGCACAGTCTTCTCCGACATGGGAGATCAACCCAAAGGAATAACGTGGGGATACATGGTATCGATTTGCCCAGGTATCGATTACCTTCTCATTGTCCGGTAAAAGCCCCCACAGAAAGGCATCGATTTTAGCGTGGCCATGTTCGGAAAGGGCCAGCGGCATTGAAAGCGAAAGTGGGTAGGCGTCAGGATGGCCTTGCCAGCCTTCGTCATAACGAAACGAGAATCGGCCACTGCGGTCCCGCAGCACCCGGCCCACTTCGACGCCTTCCAGCAAAGCAATGAGTTGGTCCGTCATGGCTTCTTGCGGAGTCTGTCCAAATGCTCATCGATGTCTACGGAAGGACTGAAATGCTCTATTCCCCTGGACTTACTCCCATCATTCACCTTAAGTGAGACATCAAGCGCACGGAGTGTACGGAGGATGAGACCGATGGCAGCGCGCGGTTTTCCGTGTTCGACTTCCACGAGCCACTTCCGGCTGGTACCGGCCCGTTTTGCCAGAGAAATTTGGTCGAGCCCGAGTTTGATACGGCGGTCCCGAATGAGCGCTCCTAAATCATTGGGTGTACGGATAATCATTGCCTTTAACCCCTTCGAGGTAACCGATCAGTATCATTTTAGCATGTAACCGATCAGGGACAAAAAATAATTCGCAAGTAATCGATCGGTGACATCGCTAAATGTAACCGCTCGAATACACATGTCTGGCCGGAACGGCCAAGTCGGGAGCGGTTCTAGATTCGCACCCCAAGTGATTCCACGGCCAGCTCTGCCATTTCGCGGTTGTCCGGCAGCTTCCGAATATCTTTGTGCTGCACGAACTTAAGGTAAGGCCATGGTGGATTCAAGATCGCTGTGGCCGAGCCCAGCCCTGCCGCAATTGACCGCGGCAGGCAATTTTTTCAGCTCATTTTCAAATTTTCTATCCGGCTACCCTGGCTTGTCGGGGAACACCAGAGTGTGCGGGTTCGATCCAACCTGCCGCTCTGTACTCCTTGAGCGCAGTCAGCAATAACGGATGGCACGGGATTTCACGTTCATTGCCTGTCCACTTTTGACTTTTTGAGAACGTTGATGCGAATTTTGGCAGTGGTACCGTTTCCGAGTTGCAATATTGCCGTGATTGTCCGTCCCAAAAAATTTCGCGCCAGACTGCGCGGATGGACATCGAAACCTCTCTTTTGGTGGACACCAAGCCGCTAAATTATTGATAGCAAAATAAGTGGTGCCGAAGAAGGGACTCGAACCCCCACACCCTTGCGAGTACATGGACCTGAACCATGCGCGTCTGCCAATTCCGCCACTTCGGCATTGAATGAGGCGCCAGACAAAAACCGGCGCTTGCGACGGGAAATACTCATCTATTTTAAAGGGTTTGCTGAAGGTGTCAAATCAGAGGGAGAGACGAGCATCGGGACATCGGGACATCGGAAAATCGGGGCATCTCGGGGCATCGGGAAATCGGGGCATCTGGTCATCGGGAAGACCCAAACAGTTAAAGACCCACCAATTTAAAGATGGTCAATCGGTGAATCCCCGGAGTGCGCTTCCACATCCATAAATAAGTAACCGGATAAAGCGCATTCTTGCGAGACAGCCTGCGGAAGAGCAAAATTAACGTCGCAGCAAAAAATAAGTAGCCGAATGAATACGCATTCTTGCGAAATGGGCGACGCAGGAGCGCTCCCGCAGTCGCAAAAAATTTTGCATTCATAATTTGCAAATCAACGCTTTGCAATCAAAAGCCCGCATCACAATTCATCAGCCATTCATAGGAGATAGAATTATGTTCACCACGCTTGTTGCAGCAGTTCCGGCAAAAACCAAGACCGCTGGATATGGGGCCACGTCGGCCAGTGCGCCGCTGGCGCCATTTTCTTTTGCGCGACGCGAGCCGCTGCCGCAGGACGTGCAGATTGAGGTCCTTTATTGCGGGGTGTGCCACTCTGACCTGCATACGGTGCGCAATGAGTGGAACAACGCAACCTTCCCCGTGGTGCCGGGACACGAAATTGTGGGCCGCGTGACCGCCGTTGGCAGCGATGTAAAGCGCTTCAAGGTGGGCGACCTGGCCGCGGTGGGCTGCATGGTGGATTCATGCCGCACATGCGCCAACTGCAAGGCCGGACTGGAACAATACTGCGACGTGGCTTTTGTGGGCACGTACAACTCGCCGGACAAGCATCTGGGCGGCATGACGTATGGCGGATACTCAAAGAGCATTGTGGTGGACGAATATTTTGTTTTGCATGTGCCGGACAAGACGAATCTTGCGGGAGTTGCGCCGCTGCTCTGCGCCGGCATTACAACGTATTCTCCGCTGCGCCACTGGAAGGTGAGCAAAGGGCAGAAAGTTGGCATTGTGGGCCTGGGCGGCCTGGGACACATGGGCGTAAAGCTGGCCAATGCCATGGGCGCGCACGTGGTGCTGTTCACTACGTCGCCCAATAAGAAAGAGGACGCGCAGAGGCTGGGAGCGCATGAAGTGGTGGTCTCAAAAAATCAGAAGGAGATGGACCGCCACCTTGGCAGCTTTGACTTTATCCTTGATACCGTCTCCGCACCGCACGATCTCAACGCCTACCTGACGCTGATCAAGCGCGACGGCACGCTGACTCTTGTGGGCGCGCCGCCGCAGCCGCCGACAATTGAAGTCTTTAACCTGATCTTTAAGCGCCGCCAGCTTGCTGGGTCGTTGATCGGCGGAATTCCGGAGACGCAGGAGATGCTGGATTTCTGCGCCAAGCACAAACTGACATCTGACGTCGAGGTGATCCCGATCCAGAAGATCAACGAAGCTTATGAGCGCATGCTGCGCAGCGACGTGAAATACCGCTTTGTGATTGACATGGCGTCGCTGTGAGAAACGCTTTTGGACAATCGATCACAGCAGGTGAGCAAGTGTGGCTGCAGTAACAGGACAGAGAAACCTTGCGTTCGTTGGGAAGCACAGGGTCCCTCCTCCCTGCTTGCGCGCTGGTAACAGCGCGCGCTGCGCTTTATGGTCTTTGGGATGACGGCGTTATTGGAGGAGTTCTCTAAGAAGTTTTATTCGTGAGATAAGGACTAATTTTGCGGTGCGTGCAGCAGCGCAACCACTTCCCGCTCGATCACGGAAAAGTCGGCCGCGCCGTTGTGCTTGCCGTGAATACGGCTGTCTCTGCCGATGAGGAACGTGGTGGGAAGACCCAATACTCCGCCGAAAGCGTCCGCAACCTTGAGGTCGCCCGGAACCACCGGATAGTTCATCTGGTACTTGCGATAAAAACGCAGGAGAACGTCAGGATCATCGTCCACGGAAACGCCGACCACCTGCAATCCCTGGTCCTGATATTTTTTCTGGAGCGCGATGAACTGCGGCACTTCCTCAGTGCATGGTCCGCACCACGCTGCCCAGAAGTTGACCAGTACGACTTTACCTTTGTAGTCTGCGGTGTTCACAGAGCCGCCATTGATGTCCGTGGCGGAAAACTGAGGCGCGGGATTAGAAACGGCCGTAACGGCCTGGTGGCGGCCAAAACGGTGGACCCCCTCATAAACGCCGAGCGCCAGAACGGCGATCGTAATCAAGAGAACAAACCTGCGCGACATTCGCGACATTAACCCGTGCTCCTATTCGCCTTTGGCAACAGGAAAGCCTTTCTCTGCCCAGTTGACGCCAAAACTGTTTGCGAGATAAAGCACGCGCACCCGCGTGAAGCCCATTTTCCTGAGTTCCGCAAATGCGGGACGGATGTTGGGACAATGGTCCCAGGGGCAGCAGCCGCAATAGATCACCACCGGCCCATCCTTGGAGAGCGAAGCGGCACGAGCACGCAGCTTCTCCATGCCTTCCGGCCGGGCCACCGGCCCGATAAACTCTGCGCCGGGTATATGGGCCTGGGTGTAAAACGCCTTTGGACCTACATAGAGGACCAACGGTTTTTGAGCGCCCTCACTCTTGATGGCCTGGACAAGCTCCTCAGGCTGAATCTGGCTTGCCGCAGGCACATCATTGGCAGTGGCGGCCGACTTGGCCGGGCCTTGCGCGGAAGCAATCACCATTGCCGTAAGGAGGGCCGTGAGCAATGACAGTCGCAAAATAAGGGTGCGGGGAGTAATAGATCCGGGCTTCATGGTGGCCGCCATTTCCTGTTTGAGAGTGAGAAAATCTTAATTGCAGGTACCGATTGCGTCAATCACGTGGGCCGCAAAAAGACATTGCAGGCTCAAGTAAGGCGTTTGCGGATGCGGCGATTTTATTTTTGGTTCATACACCTTGCAGTAGCTTCGATATTGTTATTTTGAATCCTAAGGCCAGTGTTTCAAGCATTGGAAGAGACGGACATACCTTGGCATTTTCCCACTCTGATATGTTGCCCCTATCAATTCCAAATTGGTGCGCCATCTCGCCCTGGCTTAGTCCTGCTTGCTCTCGCAGATAGCGGAGCCTCCTGCCAATCCTAACGCTAATGTTTTCCCTTGACATTCTTAGATTTTCGCCTGTAGGTTCCTCCGACCTATCGGTTACTTCCGACAGGTTATCGAAGTGACTAACCATGGAAAAGATCAAATTCCCTCAAGTGAAAGGCAAGATAATTCAAACGATAGAACTCGTTGTTTCTCCTGATGAATGCGTAATCGACATTGGCTTTAAGGACAAAACCGCGCTCAGTTTCGATGTCGAGGCGTGTGCCGTGATCGTGCCTGAATTGACAGACTGGAAAAACCGTGTATGTAAACCACTCAAACGATGGCGACGCGTTCACAGTAGATTGTTTCGCACGTAAAACCAGCCCGCCGCGAGGCAGGTTTTTATTTGCTGAGTACCCAAATGCCTCATAGATCAAAAGCCAGTGCCAAAGAAAAGCAAAGTAACTGTTAAGCACAAGCGTTGCAAGAAAAACGGCGCCCTCTCGACCAGTGAGAGTCAAGGGGCGCCGCCAGTCTGTTTTTGCCACAACCAATCAGTGCACGGTGAACGTTGCGCTGCTTTGGAAGAGCTTGCCGGCGGTGTTCCACGCGTTCACGACGATCTTGTGCGTTCCTACGGCTTCCGCCGCTGAGCCGCTGATGGTCCCAGTGGTGGAAGAAGCGACGAGTTTGTTATCGATATAGGCTTTCATGGCGGAAATTTTTGCAGTCCCGCCATTGGCCGCCGCTGATATGGCAACGGGCGAAGTTACGGTTGATCCTGCGGCCGGCTGGCAGATACCTACGCCCGCGGTTGTGGGCGCGCCGCACGCCGTGGAACTGCTGATGGTGAAATTCACAATGGTTTGATAAACCTTGTCATTTGAGTCCCATGCGTTCACCGCCAGTTGATGATTGCCCGCGGCTTTTGCGACGGAAGTCCTTATGGTGTTGGTTTCAGTGGCGGCCACCTGCGTGCCATCGATATAAGCCTTGATGGCGACGATGGGGAATGACCCACCCGATGCAGCGCTATTGATCGCAACCGGAGAAGGCACTGTAGATCCAGATGTGGGAGAGCAGACATGAACGCCTGCGCTGCCCGCGAAAAACGTGCAATCGCCCGCGGCAGTGGTGTTTCTGAAGACGAACATGTGGTTGTCTTCACCGCCTGACGCGGCAATGTCGGGGCGTCCGTCACTATTGAAGTCTGCCACCACGGCGGATGTTGCAGTTCCACCATTATCTCCAGCGAGATAGATTGGGCCGCTCCACGCTCCTTTACTCTGCTGTGTGAAGACAGCAAACGCGCCAAACAATGATGTGGCCGTTGAATAAGCCACTGGCAAAACGATGCTGTGCAGGCCGGTGTTTTGCAGATCGCCTTCAGCCGCTTTGTGGCCAATGTCTCCGTTATATACAGGGTCAACGTGCAGAGCGACAGAGCTGAAATTTCCACCGCCATTATTGGTGAGGGCGATTACTCCGGGAGGTTCGCCGGGCGCGTTGCTAAATGGAACCAGCAGGTCCGGCCTTCCGCTGGCGTTAAAGCCAACAGTGTTGGCGGCCATAAGAGTCGCGTTCTTGGAGAAGATGGTGACTGGCACGCGGAAACTGCCATCGGAATTCTGATAGAAGATGGCGACGGAGTTTCCATTGATGATGGCGGCGATATCGTCCAGGCCGTCACCGTTGTAGTCGCCAGATGAAACTCCGGTGATCCGTGATCCAGCCGGGCCCGCTATCGTGCGCTCAGTAAACTGCCCGATGCCGTTATTCATCAGCAGGGTGATGCTCGATTGCCCATAAGAAACGATCAGGCTGAAGAGCGATTCAGGGCTCGCGGTGATGCGTCCGATCGTATCGGGACACGCGGGCAGCAGGTAATCCTGATGCGGCTTGAAGGTGCCTCCGCCGGCATTGAACAGGATGGAAACGCTGGAAGGAATCGGGGTCTGCGGCGGATCAGGACTGTTGCCGCAGTTGGCGGTAGCGATGTCCTGCAATCCGTCTTCGTCAAAATCTCCAGTGACCACCGAGCCCACGCCAACGCCGCCGGTCAGAAACGTTCCTGACGGGCCTGCAGGAAAAGTGCCGTTATTGTTGAGAAAGACGCTCACCATGTTGCTGCCGCCCTGCGTGGTGATCAGGTCTGGCTTGCCGTCGTTATTAAGGTCGGCTTGAAAAATATCCAAGGGGATGTTTGGGCTGCTATGGACTGAAGGCTGAAATGACACCTGGGCAAAACTGGGTGTCGCAAAGATCGGCGCTGTAAGTATCCATGCCAGCGCGGCACAAAACAAATTAGAACCAAAGAAGAAGACGTTACACCGGAAAGCGAAACGCATGTGAACCTCACAACCAGTGGGGAACCAGTTTTGCTTTGAGGGACTAAACGATCGGCACAAACAGCGTTGTTGCCGGATAAGAACCAGCAGAACACACGAGGGTTGCTGCACAAAATAAACAATCGCGCCTTAATACTTTTATTGTGTTCCCAAGGGGGGACGGAGATGCAACTTCCCTTTAGTTTGTCATTTCATCCCGATGAGAGAGTTTTTAGATCGCCACACCGTCCATCCTGAAAACGCGTTTCTTTGGTTTGAAATCAGGGATGAGTTTCGAGTGAATCGGTAGAGCGCCTTCACGCCAGAAGGTTTTGAACTCGCCCTTGTCGCCGGTGGGATAGAAATGAAGCAGGTACGCCTGGTCGGCAGCGGTGTAATTGGAAAACCCCACCTCGAAGTGTTTTTCGGCAAACAGCGAAGCGGCAAGGCAAGGCCCGGAGTAAGCCTCTCCTCGTAATCCAAAAGCCACATCCCTTTAGGTTTCCCACATCTACTCTGCTTTTCTATACACTTCAAAAACATTTACGCCGCCACCGTCTTTAAAAAACAAAAATCTGAATCTGCCGTTTCAGAAAAAAGGTTCTTTAAGAATGAAGAGACTGAAGGACGTTTTACGCCCAAGCCTTATAGCCCTAAGTTCTGCCTTGCTGGTTGCATTCGGCCTAGCCGTGAAGCCACTAGCGGCGATCACCATCCCGAGCACCGCACAAATAATCCAGAACATTCAGAAACTGACCGGTTGGCAGACCTGTTTTGGTTCCTGCACCGCGACTCCAATGGCGGTTTTCTCCATGACGCAGGGGATTACCAATCCTTCGTTAAGCGGATCGTCGGCAAAGTTTTCCCTGCTTCCCGGGACCAAAACCTGGGGCGCTGCTCTCTGGTTCAAGACCCTGGGAGGTGGCCACAATAACGCGACGCATTTTGTTCTGGACCTTAACTATTACGTGGATAATCCGGCGGTCGACCAGGCAATGGAGTTCTACGTAACGCAGAACGCCAATGGCATCCGCTATAACTTTGGCGCACAGTGTGATCTGGCCGGCGCGCATGCGTGGCGCATGTGGGACAACATCGGCAAGCGCTGGGTGGGTTCCCCTGTGACGTGCCCATCTCCTCCAGCTAAGACCTGGTACCATCTGACCCTAGAATTTCAGCACCAGCCGGGCGGCCAGTTACTGTGGACTGCCGTATCCGTCAACGGCAAACGCAGCCTGGTGAACCTGAGCATGCAGCACACGCCCGGTTCCACCAATGGGCTGGACATCGCCTACCAATCTGACTCTAACTTTGCCGGAACGCCGTTTTCCGTCTGGCTGGACAAGGTAAGCCTGACGTTCTGGTAGACACCAGCACCTGCGGCTGCCCGACAAAGCGCCCTATGCTTCGTTTTACAAGCTGAAAGGTACGTCCCACTGACATCCGGCCTTGCCCCGCCGGGTGTCTTTTTTTGCGTTTGCTTGAGATAACGCACAAGCTGCTAAGCGCAATGTCCAGAGGCTTGAGCTGCCACGAGCCGCACTGCTTTGCAGGCAATCGGAGAAAAATCCAAAGACTCAGGTGTAAGGGTACTCACCTAATCCTAAAGCAGCAGCACTAGAAATTTCCCGCATCTACTCTGGATCTCTATAGACTCCCATGAACGCCACCGTCTAAATCCTGACACTCGGAGAGAGTTCCCCTAATGGAGAAACTGAAGAACCTGCTACGCCCGAGTCTTGTCGTCTTTACCCTTGCGGCTTCAACCGCGATTGCCGGATGCGGCGGGAGTATGGCGTCCTCATCGTCCACGCCGGTGGCAAGCAGCGCTACTCCGGCACCCAGTCCTGGCGCCAGTCCCAGCCCAACGCCCACCGGCGGCACACCAAGCAATGCCCAGGTAATTTCCGACATACAGAAGCTCACCGGATGGCAGACCTGCGTGCTCTCCTGTGCCGGGACCCCGGCGGCGGTTTTTTCCATGACGCAGGGGATTGCCTCGCCGTCGCTGAGCGGATCGTCTGACCGGTTCTCACTCCTGGCGGGGACGAGCAGTTTTGGCGCTGTGATGTGGTTCGAGGCCCTGGGCGCGCATAACAGCGCCACGCATTTTCTTTTTGACCTGAACTTCTATGTGGACAATCCGGGGGCAGCTCAGGCACTTGAGTTTTACGTGACCCAGAGCACCGGCGGCGCGCGCTATAACTTTGGCACACAGTGCGACCTTGCCGGCGGTCATGCCTGGCGCATGTGGGACAACATCGGGAAGAAATGGGTGGCTTCCGCCGCTACATGCCCAACGCCGGCGGCCAAGACCTGGAACCATCTGATCTTTGAGTTCCAGCGCCAGATCGGCGGCAACGTGATCTTTACCGCCGTAACCGTGAACGGCCAGCGCAGCGTGGTGAACCTTAGCATGCAACACACCGCCGACTCCAGCAGCGGCCTGGACGTCGCCTATCAGTCAGACGCGAACGGCTCGGGAACCCCGTACAGTGTGTATCTGGATAAGGTGAGCGTGACGTACTGGTAAACCCAGAAGATCGCCGTGATCGCGCGACATCGCCGTAGCCGGAAAGGCAAAACGCGAACCGGCGGGCCCATCCTCCGCAAAACATTGAAGGCGTGGGATCGTCAGCGTTTCGTTGGTGGATGGACGCGGATTGCAGTGCATTCTTATTCGCGATGGCAAAAGAAACAGCGGCCAAGTTTGAAACTTGACCGCTGAAAGAGAGCTGAGGGTTAGTGTGCCGCGGCAGAACCGGTCACCTGCAAAATCATTTGCGTTCCGGTATCTAACTTCACGTTTTTGGTGGCCGAGCTGACGACCGAACCTTGAGCGTTGCCGGTAGTCACTGTGTTCAGCGCTACTCCCTGCATTCCCACCACGCCGCGGGTCGCGGAGTTGATGGCGCCATTTGCTGCCACGCCCGTTGCCTGGGTTACCGATCCGTTCACTGCGCCGGTCGCTGTGTTCGTAACTGATCCGGCGGTGTTATTCACGGTATTAGTAGCAGTTCCCAGCGTTGAGTTGACTGCGCCGCCACCCATGGGAGCAATGCCGCCTCCGCCGTTGCGTCCGCCGCCCATGGCAGTGCCGCTACCCATTCCCGATCCCAGGTTCCCACCCTCATCTGTGGCCGCAGAAAGCGAGCCCTGCACCGGGGCCGCCAGCGCTTGAATGACGCCGGTGAATGCCATTTGCTCTCCGCCCTTTAACATCGCTTTATCAAAAGCTATTCCCAGCTTGGACTCTCTGTTCTCTTTGCTTCTGGCTTGCGCCTCGGTTACGTGCCCGACAAGTTTTGTCCCTTTGTGCAACACCACGTGACCAGAACTCTTCACGTCCTGAGTCAGCTTGGCCGTGACTTCGTCACCGGGCTTTGCTTTTTTAGCGTCAATCGCTTTTGTCAGTTCAGCTTGCAGAGTCGTCCCGCTGCTCAGCGCTGAGGAAGCGCCATTGACGCCAGCTGCGCTGTTGTTGCCCGCAGCGGCAGAAGTTTTATCGTCCTTCTTGTTCTCATTGGGATGCGATGCCTGAGCGTTAGCTGCGCCATTTACGCCGGTTGACGCGGCCGGAGTCTGCGCGCTCTGGCTGGCGTTGGCTCCAGCGCTCGCCTGACCGGGAGCCACTGAAGCGTTGCCGGACGCCGAACCGCCCGCCGAGGTTTGCGCAGTGGCACCCGTCGCGACCAAGCCTGCCATAATCGCGGCCATACAAAATATCCTCATATTCAATCTTTTCCTCTCTTGGTATTGAAAGTTTTGAAAATCCCTGGGTCAGACAATCTGAATTTAAAATTCGGGCCTGAAAGATTTGCGTTCAGAATCCAGTTCGCAAAGAACCGGTTTCCCTGTCACCAATTGAGATGCAAAAGGCACAAAAAGCGTCTACTCTGGATTTTAAGTTCAATACATTCAAAGGGTTAGATGCCTAATAGACTTTTTTACACGGTTTGCCATCTAAGCCAGAGTACCCGCTCGAAGGAAACTGGGCCCGGTGATAATCTCTACACATAGGGGAAGCGTTTGAGCACACAAGAAAAAGTCCTGATTGTGGAAGACGAAGAAAACGAACGCTCCGGCTTGGCCGAGCTGGTCTCCGCGTGGGGCTACCGAACCGATACGGCCAAAGACGGGTTGGAAGGCCTGGAAAAAGTAGCCACATGGTCGCCGGGAATCGTGGTAACCGACTTCAAAATGCCGCGCATGGACGGCATGGAGCTGTTGCAGCGGCTTTCTGACCAGCCGCAGCAGATCGCCGTGGTGTTGCTGACGGCCCAGGGCAGCATAGATGTCGCCGTGGATGCCATGAAGGCTGGCGCGTATGACTTTATCCAGAAGCCGGTGGACCCAGCGCGGCTGCGGCAGATTTTGCAGAACGCTTCCCGGCAGCGCGGCACCACGGTGGAGCTGGAAGTCACAAAAAAGAAGCTGCGCGATACCGGCGTCTTCGGCCAGATGGTTGGATCGTCACGGCCGATGCAGGAGATTTTTCACCTGATTGAGATGGTGGCGCCCAGCACTGCGTCCGTGCTGATTACCGGGGAGAGCGGAACCGGCAAAGAGATGGTGGCGCGCACGATCCATGACCTGAGCCCGCGCAAGAACAAGCCTTTTGTCGCCATCAACTGCTCGGCGATTCCGGAAACGCTGATTGAAAGCGAAATCTTTGGCCACGAAAAAGGCGCGTTTACCGGAGCGATGGAGCGCCGCGCAGGATGCTTTGAGCTGGCCGAGGAAGGCACGCTGCTGCTGGATGAAATCGGCGAGATGCCTGCCGCAACGCAAGCCAAGCTGTTGCGCGTGCTGGAAGACCGCAAGCTTCGCCGTCTGGGAAGCAAGGTAGAAACACCCGTCGACGTGCGAGTGCTGGCGGCCACGAATAAAGTTCCAGAAGAAGCCGTCGCCAAAGGCGAGTTGCGCGGCGATCTTTATTATCGGCTCAACGTTTTCAATATCCACCTGCCGCCGTTGCGCGACCACAAAGAAGATATTCCGCAACTGGTGGACGCGCTGCTCGCCGACATGAACGCCAAGCATGGCCGCAAGGTGGCGGGCGTGGCGGACCATGTTCTGCAAATGTTCCAGAACCATAACTGGCCGGGCAATGTGCGGGAACTGCGCAACACCATGGAGCGCGGCGTGATAGTTTGTGACGGCACACTGCTGGACCAGCGCCATCTGCCGCCGAACTTTGGCAACATGGGCGTTCGCGTCCCGGCGAGCGATGGCGAAGGAATACGGCTGGAAGTGGGAACCACGGTGGGTGAGGCCGAAAAAATGCTCATCCTAAAGACGCTGGCGGCGAACAATAACAATAAGACGCGCGCCGCGGAAGTTCTGGGAATCAGCCTGAAGACGCTGCACAATAAACTGAAGGAATACGGAAGCGCTTCCGCCGTGGCCAGCGACGGCGCCTAAAAGACCCTTTGCATTTGCCGTGGCGATAGCTGAAGATGGCAAATGAAAACATAGCAAGTTGCGCGCTAAGAAGTGAATGATGCCTGCCTTGAGCCTGAAAACCAAGCTGGTTTTCGCCATCACCGCCATGGTGGTGGCGATTGTGGCCACGCTTTCGACGCTTTACATTTCGGAAGTGGTGCATCAGCGCATCCATGAGGTTTATCAGGTGGCTGACGTGATCAAGCTGCACGTCTTTGCCGTATCAAAACCGGCCATGGGCGTGGACCTGAGCAGTTCCAAGATTGACCTGAACGATCCCAAACAGGTTGAAGCAGCGGTGCAGGAGTTGCTGCAATACGATAGCGGCATCACCGCGCTTCTGGAATCGGTGACCGGCGATTCACCCAACATTCTTGACGTGAGCATTGTGGACGCAGACGGCCTGGCGCTGCTGCATACGAATCCGGCGCTTCAGGGCACGGTGATTCCCGCACGAGAAGATTTCAAGAACGTGCTGGACAGCGGACTTCGCCAGCAATTGAAGCTGATTTACGGCCCGGCGCGCGCCTATGACGTGCGCCTGCCTTTGATCCATACGGCAACGGGCAAGCCGTTTGGCGAAGTGCGCGTTGGCGTTTATACCGCGTTCCTTAAGCAGGACATTCAGCCGCAAATCCGCCGCGCGCTGATTTTTTCCGGCACGGCCATCCTGATCAGCATGATTCTGGCGGCAGGACTTTCAAACCTTGCGCTGCGACCGCTGGCCGCCATCAGCCGGCGGCTTGATCTGATCAGCTCCGGCAAGGCTGACCTGGTAGCCACTCCGCAAAAGCGCTCCGACGAATACGGCACGGTCGCCACCAAGATCGAGCGACTGGGCCGGCAGATGCGCGACGTGAAAGAGGTCTTCTCTGCCCTGAAGGAAAACCTTGACCAGATGATGGCCAACCTGCAGGACGGCGTAATGCTGTTTACCAGCGACTCCAATGCGGTGCTGGTCAGCGCTTCAGCAGAGCGATTTATCGGCAAGGCGCGCGGTGAGATGCTGGGACGCCAGCCGGAAGAGATTTTCTCGCGTGAATCGATTCTGGGGCGCAAAGTCCTGGATGCATTTGCTTCGCGCGAGGCCGTGGGCCAGGAAGACATAGAAGATGCGCAGGGACGGAACATACAGATTTCGCTCGACTTTATTGAGGAACACGGTGAGCGCATTGGCGCGCTGCTCACGCTGCGCGACGCCGAGTCCGTGCATCGCATTGAGGATGAGATCGAGCTTTCGCGGCGGCTCTCCGCCATTGGCAGGCTTACTTCGGGCGTGGCGCATGAAGTAAAGAATCCCATCAACGCCATTGTGGTGCACCTGGAAGTGTTGCGGCAGAAGATGAAGGAAATCGATCCGGACACGCGCCGCCACGTGGACGTAATCAGCAGTGAAATCCAGCGGCTGGACCGCGTGGTGCAAACGCTGGTGGACTTTACCCGTCCGGTGGAGCTGCGGCTGAACGATCTGGACATGCGCAAGCTGGTGGAGGACGTGGTGAGCCTTGCGTCACCGGCGGCGGAAAAGCATCAGGTGCTGATAGAGCGCGAAGCCACTCCGGATGCGCTGCCCGTGCGCATTGACGCCGACCTGGTGAAGCAGGCGCTGTTAAATATCGTTTTGAACGGCGTGCAGGCCATGCCCGATGGAGGCACGTTGCGACTGACGGTGAAGCGCGATGGCGACAGCGCGCTGATCAGCGTTCGCGACCAGGGCGCGGGCATTCCGGAGAATATCCGCGACAAGATTTTTAATCTATACTTCACTACAAAGACGGGCGGAAGCGGGATAGGCCTGGCCATGGCTTATCGGGTGGTGCAGATGCATCATGGATCGGTGGAGTTTACTTCCATCATCGATCATGGGACCACGTTTTACCTGCGCTTCCCGCTGGCGGAGGCCGCCGCCAACGGAGACGTGCCCGCGATAGCAAAAGCGGCAGCAAAAGAGGATTCGGTCAGCAAGGCATGAAAGCACTTCGTCTAAATCCGGCAGCCGCCGGCGTATTATTGCTCGCGCTGATTTCAATCGGCTGCGAGCATAAGAAGCCGGTCCTGGTGATGCCGCAGCAACCGCCGCCCACGACGGCAACTCCCGAGGCGACGCCCACACCCGCCGAAGCAGAAGCGCAACCCGCGCAACAGCCAGAAGCGCAGCCAACAGCAACACCGGCCGAGCAGCCCCAAGCCGGGGAAAAGACGGCGGAAAAGACCAAGCCCAAACACACGCGCCATGCGGCAACGAAGAAGCCGGGCGAGAAATCTGAAGTGGCACACAACAATCCCAGGAAAATCATTCCGGCGGAGCCCGCACCCACTCCGGCGCAGACGGGCCAGATTTCCCCGGGTCCGACGCCCGCTGACGGGGGAAACAGCCAGGCTTCAACAGACCAGCTTCTTCAGGGAGCGGAAGCAAACCTGAACGGGATCACACGCACGCTATCGAAAGACGAGGAAGCGATGCGGGCGCAGATCAGGGAATTCATCAAGCAAAGCCGCACCGCCACCACGGAAAACGATCCGGCGCGCGCTCACACGCTGGCGGTGAAAGCGCGCCTGCTTTCAGACGAGTTGGTCAAGCAGCGATAAGCGGGCCACCACCACGGAGTGGCGGGTCAGCGGAAATGCCAGGAAAAACGCAAAAAGCATGGTCTCTCGCTGGAACTCCCTGGTGCAGGGTAAAGTCGGTGCGAAGAAAAGCCCCATGTGTCGCGAGAGAACTCCCTGACGCGGCATGGTGATGGATATATCCTCGGGATCCTTCGACTGCGCGCCCATCAGCGATTTCAGTAAGACCTCCCTGACACGGCTTGGTCACCATAAGCATCCTCGGAGTCCTTCGACGCACCCTGACTCTCCCGCTGCGCGGGATCGCTCGGCTTGCTCAGGATGACAAGATGAAAAGGGGTGGGAGCAGCTCAGGCGGATTTAGATCTCTGGGCTGTGTTTGAGGCCATGAGCCGTTTCAGGGCGTCGCGCAGAAGCTGGGGATCGCCGGATTTCACCAGAAAATCCTTGACTCCAAGATAATTGCTGAACGTTTTTGAAAGATCGTCAGTATGTTTCGTCCAGACCAGAATCGGGACCTGCTGCAACCGCGGCTCAGCGTGGCATTTGCGCAGCAGAGTAAAGCCGCTATCCAGGCCAAGGCCCAGGTCCAGCACGATGGCTGCGGGGGCTTCAGTCAGGTTAGAGACGATATCGTCCAGATGGTTCTCAGCCTGCATTACATGGGTGATGAGCTGCACGCCGTCATAACCCAGATCATGCAGGGCCCTGGTGCAAGTGTCAGAAAAGGCGGGCTGGTCTTCAATGAGCAGGATGACCTTGCGAAAATCGCGCATCTGCTGGTTGAGTTGCGCCAGTGATGCCTGCGTAACGTCACCAGTTTTGTAATTCACGATCTTTACCAGCGGCTGAGGAAGCAGCTCATCATTGCGTTCGGCGGCGGTCAACTCAAGTTTTGCTGGGCCAGCATTCGTATCTTTGGTGAGCGCCGCAACGTCCTCAGGATGGATCGCATTTACAAGTTCGTGCTTATTGGTCATGGATTGGCTCCATATCGGGAGAAAAGAACCGGCTACAAAACCAATAGACCGCGAACTTGGTTGGGAGTGGGAACTACGCTCGCGAAAATCCTGAAAGTTTACTTCTTTACCGCTGCCACGCGAGCGCTGAGACGGGATTTATAGCGCGAGCCGGTGTTCTTGTGGATGACGCCCTTTTTCACGGCTTTATCGATCATGGAGACGGTGCTGCCGAAGGCCTCATTTGCGGCCTTGGAGTCGCCGGTGGCCATGGTCTCACGCAGCTTGCGCAGCGCCGTGCGCAGACGGGAGGTGTTGGAGCGGTTGTCTTCCGTGCGTTTGGTGGTTTGGCGGGCGCGCTTCACCGCAGAAAAATGATTTGCCATTGTGACTGTATGGTTCCTATCAAAAAGAGTTTTTTCGGAGGGTCAAGCCGAAGATGCTATTTTACTTGGGTTTATGGGCCTGGGTCAATGGCGGGACGGGTGGGAGACGGGTGGGAGGCTTGCCGCAGATTGGCGCAACGAACCCGGCTTTGGCCGCAGATTACGCAGATGGGCGCAGATCAGGAAGAGAGAAGGACTTAGAATGAGCGGCATGAATGGAACGAAAAGAGCGTTCTTTGCCGGGATGGCGGTCACCTTACTGTGCGGGTTGATGGCGGGTTGCCGATATAGATCAACTGCCTGCAAGCAACGCGGTGTTGCTTCAGGCACGAGTGAAGTCGCTGGAGCAAGCGGCGCTCGAACAACTGAAAATTGGCGCGAGGAAGGAGGATGTAGTCCGGTTTTTCGCAGAAAATAAGTTTCCGATTACCTTTGATCATTCCAGTGCAACTGGGACGATTTACACCCTGGGGTGCTCGCCAAATGGATGTGGCACGGATGAAGCGTTGATTGGGCTCAGGGTCGATCTGGATGAATCGGGCAATGTGAAGTCCAAGCCGGTGGTGGTTGGGATGTATACGAATTGTCTTTAAGGCTTGCGGCTTAAGATAAGCAGTTGACGCGGTCAATGGCGTGTGGGGAGAGGCTCGCCGCAGATTTAAGCAACGAACCCGGCTGTGGCCGCAGATTGCGCAGATGGGCGCAGATCAGGAAGAAGTCAGTCTAGATCGTCTTTAGGGAGAGACTTCGGCTGAACGATTTCAGCAGCAGCAATAGTGTACGCACAAGCGGGGTCATACGGTTGCGAGCGCGTGGATTCCAGCACATCGACAATAATGTCGTCATATTCTTCGCTGAACCAGTCCACACGAGCCTTTATAACCTCGCCGTCAGTCATTCGCAGGGTTACGGTCTTATCTACAAAGGCCTTAAGATCGGAAATTTTCATGCCCCGCCTCTCAAATCATGGTGCCATGTGTTTGGGCGACCGGTAAAGACGAAAAGAGATTATTTAGCGCCAGAGGCACGTCAAGCCAGAAATGGAACGGACAGAGATATGGGAAAGATTAAATGCCTTAGCCGCAAGATTCTGGAGATCGAGCTGAGCAGAGACGGAGAGGGATTAACGCCGTCTTAGCCACGTGACTTCGGAAATCGGAGCTGAGAGAGATGTGGAGAGATAATGCCATGACGGCGTTAACCTGATGATCGGAAATTGGAAAAGGGCGGAGGCGCTAGACGCTTAATCCTGCCGCCGAAAGCCGCGGTCGAGCATCTAATGTTAAAGCGGTGTAAAAGCCGCAGGAACTTTGTTGACTTGGGCAAATAACGGCGGTACTCTCAGGCCAATGGTATTACCTCCGCGTTCCGGTGGGCCAACTATCCTGCGTTTCCATGCACAAAGCAATCTTATGTTCTCTGTGCGCGAGCACGGAGTCTGGCGACAAGTGCGCCATGAGAGGGTAACCGCGAAAAACTGAATGAAGAAAAATATAGAAATCGTCCCTAATATCCAGAAGCTGTTTGGTATCCGCGATGAGAATCTCCAGGTGATGGAGAGCGGCCTGAACGTAAACATTGACCTGAAATCCGATTCCGTACAACTGGAAGGCGCCGCCCGGGACGTGGCGCGCGCTGAGCAGATCTTTACTGACTTTGACCACCTTGGCAGTACTGGCCAGGAATTTAGCGACGCTGATTTGAGTTCGATGCTGCGCGTGGTGGTGGCGGACTCAACGGCTACGCTGCGCGGCATGGCTGAGGCGGGCAAACAGCGGTCGTTTGGCAAGCGGCAGGTGCAGCCCAAGAGCATGAATCAGCGCCGGTACATTGACGCGATCGAGAAATATGACATGGTGTTTGGCATCGGGCCGGCGGGAACGGGCAAGACGTATCTGGCCGTGGCGATGGCTGTGTCGGCGCTGAACGCGAAGAAGGTGAACCGCATCATCCTGGCGCGACCCGCGGTGGAAGCAGGCGAACGCCTGGGCTTTCTACCCGGAACATTGCAGGAAAAAGTCGATCCATATTTGCGTCCGCTGTATGACGCGCTGTACGACCTGATGGAACCGGAGAGGGTTGATCGCTTCCTGGAAAAGAACGTGATTGAGATTGCGCCTATTGCTTTTATGCGCGGGCGCACGCTGAATGACTCTTTCATCATCCTGGACGAAGCCCAGAACACGACGCCTGAACAAATGAAGATGTTTGTGACACGCATGGGCTTCAACTCCAAGGCGGTCATCACTGGCGACGTTACGCAGATTGATCTGCCTAACGCCAAGCGCAGCGGCCTGCTTGAGGCCGCGGATGTACTCAAGCCCGTGGAAGGAATTTTCTTCAACTATTTCACTGAGGAAGACGTTGTCCGCCATCACCTCGTCCAGCGCATCGTCCGCGCTTACGACGAACGGTCGCGCAGCCAGCAATTGTCGCTGGAACTACCGCGCGAGGGGCAGCCGCAGCAGGAGCCCAACGAGCCCCCTCTGCAACAGTAGCAATTTAGTAGAATATTGGCGGGAGGGCGGCTGGCCCTCCCGCTTTGTTTTGACGACCACTGTTTGCTGGTTTCGCGTTGCACGGTCCGACGATGATAATTTTCGAATCACCGATCTCCGGCGCTTCCACCCGCAGCGTAAACGCTGAGCAACTCCAGCGCTTTGCCCGACGCGCGCAAAAACTCGCGGAGGTCCAGGGTGAGGTGGATATTCTGATTGCCGCCAACAAACGCCTGCGCGTCCTCAATCGCCGCTTCCGCCGCAAAAATAGGCCGACAGACGTGCTCTCTTTCCCTCGACCCTCCGGCGGTGACATCGCCATCTCCGCGCAGATCGCGCTCGACAACGCCCGGCGCTACGGCCACAGCCTGGCTATCGAATTAAAAATCCTGGTGCTCCACGGCATGCTGCATCTTGCCGGCTATGATCATGAATCGGACAACGGACGCATGGCCCGCGCGGAATCGCGTCTGCGCTCTCAACTCAAACTACCTGCATCGCTCATCGACCGCACGCAGCCACGCGACAAAGCGCCACAAGCCAAGCCACCGGCGGCGCAATCGGCAAAAGCCGCAAAGAATCATCACAAGCCATCAGCCACAAAAATCGCTAAAACTCGCCGCAAGCCCGCCTCCACCAAACGCGCAACCAGCTTCCGCCGCAGGAGCGATGCATGACCCTGCTCGCTCTTTATACGGTCGTGCTCCTGCTCTGCGCGCTGCTTGTCCTCGTCTCGTATGTCGAGCGCCTCTACACTGAAAGCGGCAAATTTCTGAGCCGTGAATTTCAAGAGAACATTGAGGCCTTTGAAAATCTGGTCGAGCCTCGTCTGCTGCGTTCCAGCCAGCGCGCAGCTCTTACTTTTTCCGTCCTCACGCAGCTCAGCACGGCTTCTGTCGCGTTCATCATCGGCTATCTTGTCTTTCGAGACCCGCATTGGACCTGGCCGGAAACCGTGCAGGCCATCATCGGCATCATTCTGGTCATTATTGTTTGCAACCGGCTGTTGCCTTACATGCTGTTCACGCGGACGCGCGGCGTGTGGCTGGTTAAGTTCATTCCGCTTTTGCAGGCCCTAATCTATCTCATGCTGCCTATTACCGTCGTTCTTGGGTTTGGGCTGTCCGTTGCCGCGCTGGCGGAGCCGCATGAGCCGGAAGAACCGGAGCATCCTTCAGAAGCCGTGGACGCGCTTATTGAAGCCGCTGAAGAAGAAGGCATTCTGGAAGAGGGTGACCGCCAGCTCATTCAGTCCGTGGTTGAATTTGGCGACAAGACGGTGCGTGACGTGATGACGCCGCGCCCCAACATCTTCGCCGTGCCGTCCACTACCACTATCGAACAATTCACTTCCATGCTGCGTGACAAGCCGCATTCCCGCGTGCCCGTCTTTTCCACCAGCATTGACCAAATAGAGGGCATGGTACTGGCGCATGATCTCATCCAGCTTCCTGAAGCCGACGCCCGCACCACCACCGTGGCCAAACTCGTCCGGCCCGTACTGTTCGTCCCGGAAACTAAAATGACTTCTCATCTTCTGCGTGAAATGCAGAAAGACAACATCCACATGGCCATCGTCATTGACGAATATGGCTCCGTCGCCGGTCTGGTCACGCTGGAAGACCTGGTGGAAGAAATCGTCGGCGAGATTCGGGACGAGCATGAGTTCGCGCATGATATCGTTCGTGAAGGCGACCACGCTTATGTAATGCAGGGCACCGTTGACGTCGGGCGACTGCAAGACCTTTTTGATATGCGCCTCGACCAGCGTGACACCACCACCGTCGGCGGCCTGGTCAGCGCCATTGCCGGACGCATTCCTCAGCCCGGTGAAGTCGTCGAAGACGAAGGTCTCCGTTTTGAAATCCTTGAATCCACAGATCGCAAAATAGAAAAGGTCAGGGTTTGCCGGTCGCAGCCGGAGCAAGCTGATTCTTCTCCGCGACAGCGAGAGGCATAAATGGCGCAGCCACATTCAGGTTTTGTATCCATCATCGGCCGCCCCAACGCCGGTAAAAGCACGCTGCTCAACGCGCTGGTCGGCGAAAAAATCGCCATCGTCACGGAAAAGCCGCAGACCACGCGCATGAACATCCAGGGCATTCTCAACGTCAAGCCAAAAGGCAAGCGCCCCGGAGGCCAGATCGTTTTCATCGATACGCCCGGCGTGCACAAGCCGGATAGCCGCCTGAACCGCAAAATGATGCAGGAAATTCACTCCGCGCTTGAAAGTCGCGACCTCGTCCTGCTGCTGGTCGATGCCACCGACCGTTTCGGTCCCGCCGACGAACAAGTGCTTGAACTCGTCAAGCACTCTGGCGCGCCGGTAATGCTGCTGCTGAATAAAGTCGACAGGCTACACAAAGAGCGACTGTTGCCCGTAATCGAGCGTTACAGCAAGCTGCACTCATTTCAAGAGGTCATTCCCATCTCCGCCTTGAAGGGTGAAGGGCTGGAAGTGCTGCTCGATAAAGTCATTCGAGCGCTGCCGCAGAGCCCGCCTTATTTTCCTGAAGACCAGCTCACTGACCAGCCGGAGCGTTTTCTGGCCTCAGAAATCATCCGTGAAAAAGTCCTGCTCCAGACCGGCAAAGAAGTTCCTTATGCCACGGCGGTCATTGTTGAACGCTTTGAAGATAAGCTCAGGCTGCTGCGCATTGCCGCCGCCATCTTTTGCGAGCGCGATAGCCAAAAGGCCATCCTGATCGGCAAAGGCGGCCAGAAGCTCAAGCAGATGGGGACCTCCGCGCGCATGGAGCTGGAAAAACGCTTCGGCAAAAAGGTCTATCTGGAGCTGTTCGTCAAGGTCAAAGCCGGCTGGCGTCAGTCAGCGGCATTTGTTGACGAGTTGGATTGGCGGCGGCAACTGGAGAACCTGACCGGTCGGACGCCGTCAACGGAAGAATAATCTTACGTCCCGAGCGCAGCGAGAGATCCCTCTAACCTCCCGCCTTTGGGCCTGAACGTTACCCAAAACGACAGCAGCTTAAACACAAAGGCTAATTGCCAGTTGCTAATTGCTAGCTGCCGCGCAGTCTTTCCTGATTCGCGTCTATTCGCTTTGATTTGCGGCCAATCTTCTTCTCTTACTGTGGCGTGAAATCCCTCAAATTCGCCACTGTCTTTGCGTCCAGCTTCTGCAGCACCGCCACCAGCAGGTCCACCATCTTGTCAAAGTCGCCGCGGTTCATGATGCCGTTGTGCGAGTGCGTGTAGCGCACGGGGACCACCATGTTCACGGTCGGCGCGCCGCCATTGCTCTTCTGTATCTCGGCGGAATCGTCGCCATAGCCCTGAATCAGGTCGATTTGCAGCGGGATAGTCTTTTCTTTTGCCGTCTGCTTGATCAGCGAGACCAACTTCAGATTTGGTAGCGCGCTGGAGTCATAGAGAAAAATTGCCGGACCGCCGCCGAGCAATTCCTGCGCTTCTTCCGGATGCACTCCGGGCGCATCGCGCGTGACGCCACCTTCAATGGCAATGCCGATCTCGGGTTTCACGATTTCACTTGAGGTATGCGCGCCCCGCAGCCCGATTTCCTCCTGCACCGTGGCCACCCAGAAAATCTGGTTCGGATGCGGCGCGTGCGCCAGCTTCTTCATGGCTTCAACGACCACGGCACAACCCACGCGGTCGTCCCAGCCTTTGCCTAGATAGTTCTGGTTTTGATAATTTTGGGCCCCGTTCATCACGGCAAATGGCGCATCCGGCACCACCGGATCGCCCGGTTCAAGACCCAGGGCAGCAACTTCAGCGGCGTTCTTCGCGCCCACATCCAGAAAGATCGACTCGCGAGGATAGACCTTGGTGCGCTCTTCCTGCGGCACAATGTGGATATCGCGAATGCCGGTAACGGCGCGCACCGGCCCTTTCGAGCCGATAATTGTCCAGCGCTGGTCCACCAGTGCCTGGTCCAGCCATCCTCCCAGCATCTGCATGGTGAGATAGCCGTCATGGCTTACGCGACGCACCACGCCGCCCAGTTCGTCCATGTGCGCGTCCACCATGATGCGCGGCCCGCTCGTACCCTGCACGGCGATCACGGAGCCCAGCCCGTCATAGCTCAACTTTTCCGCCAGCGGCTTCATGCGCTCTACCATGATCTTGCGCACAGGCTCTTCGAACCCCGAAGGCCCGGGAGCGTCGGCCAGCGCTTGTAGAAGTTGCTGTGTGTCATCGCTGGGTGCGGGTGAATGCGATTGAGCAAGACCTATTGAAGAAAGAAGCGCAAGAAGAGCGATGCAAATTTTCATAGCCGGGAATGTTACACAGCGGATGGTCTTGCCGCAACGAGGAAGTCAAATTCACGACGGAGCGCGAGACCAAGAGATGCTGAAGCGCTGAACGCTGAGAAACCTAAATCGGGAGACAAATCCCGCGCATCTTGCTCTGCCTTTGTCTTGATCTGCGATCATCTGTGCAAATCTGCGGCTAATACGTCTTTTCCGAATCCAGCATGATCGTCACCGGCCCAGAGTTCACCAGTTCGACTTCCATCATGGCCTGGAACTGTCCGGTCTCACAGCGCAGGCCGGCAGCGCGGACTTTGCCGACAAAATATTCGTACAGCCGCTTTGCCTCTTCCGGTCGTGCCGCAGCGTCAAACGACGGTCGCTTCCCCCGTCGCACATCGCCATAGAGCGTGAATTGTGAAACCACCAGCAACGCGCCGCCGGAATCCTGTACGGAAAGATTCATCTTCCCTTCCGCATCTTCAAAAATCCGCAAGCCGATGATCTTCTCGACAAGGTAGTCCGCCGCAGCTTCAGTGTCAGCCTTGCTCACACCCAGCAGCACCAGCAGCCCCGCATCGATCTCGCCGACCACGTTGCCATCCACGGTCACGCGGCAGCGGCCCACTCTTTGGACGACAGCTCGCATGCGGATAATGTAGCAGAGAGCCTTCTGCACTCAGCTTTTTCTGAAATCCCGAACGCCGAAGGCGGAGGGATCCCTATTGCACCGAAGCTTGCAGCGGCGCCGAGGAGCACCAACCTCAACTTTCATCAACTCCCCATGGCAGCATTGACAAGATACTGGTCAACTTCAGGACCGCGAAGGCTGTCATGGCCATCGCGATCCCTCCGCCTTCGGCGTTCGGGATTTCAGAAAAAGCCGTCTGCTGCGCGCTTCTCTGGGACGAAATGCATTTCTCAATTCCATTGCCAATTGCTATCTCCTCCCATAGAATCGCCGGTTCTTTCATTCCCTCCTTCGGAGTTCAAGCCTATGCCGCATCGCCCTCATCTGTATCGCGCGATGCTGCTGTCATTGTGTTGGGTGCTGAGCAGTTTTGCCTTAGCGCAGCAGCCCCAGAACACGCAGCAGCCTTCGCCCGCATCGCAAAATCCCGCCAGTCCGGAGCAAGCCACGCCGGGAACTGAATCCAAAGGCAGCGCCGTCACAGAAAATGCCACGCCCAACAAAAAGCCCGCGCCGGAAATGCCCGCCATCCATAACGACGTGGTCATCAAGGGCGGAACCATTCTCACGGTGACCCACGGCAAAATCGAGAACGGCAGTATTTATATCCATAACGGAAAGATTGCCGCCGTGGGCCAGAGCGTGAATGCGCCGGCTGGAGCAACCGTGATCGATGCCAGCGGAAAGTTCGTGATGCCCGGCCTCATCGATTCGCACTCGCACATCGCGCTTGACGACGACGTGAACGAAGCTACCAGCCCGATCACTCCGCAGATGATGATGCGCGACGCCTTTGACTACAACGACAAGGCAATCTATCGCGCGCTGGCCGGCGGCGTTACCACGTCGTTGCTGTTGCATGGCTCGGCCAACATGATTGGCGGCCAGGCCATTGTGATCAAGCATAAATACGGCCTGGGCCGCGACGAAATGCTTTTCCCCGGCGCGCCGCAGTCCATCAAATTTGCCAGCGGAGAAAACCCCAAGCGCGTTTACGGCAGCAGGAACCAGCTGCCTTCTACCCGCATGGGCAATTTTGAGGTGATGCGCGCGGCTTTTATTGAAGCGCGCGAATACATGCGCACATGGGACGATTACGACGCCAAAATAAAAAAGGGCGACAAGGACGCCACGCCACCCAAGAAGGACTTGAAGCTGGAAGCGCTGGCGGACATTCTTCGCGGCAAGCTGCTGGTGCAGATCCATTGCTACCGTGCCGATGAATTCCTTACCGAAATGGAAATGGCCAAGGAGTTTGGCTACAAGATTCGCGCTTTCCATCATGCGCTTGAGGCATACAAAGTGGCTGACAAGATTGCTGCCAACGGCATTGCCATTGCCACGTGGCCAGACTGGTGGGGCTTTAAGTATGAAGCATGGGACGGTATTCCCTGGAACGCCGCCATCTCCGCGCACAAAGGCGTACGCGTTGCCCTTAAGAGCGATTCGGAAGACGTGACCCGCCGCCTCAACCAGGAAGCCGGCAAGGCCATCCACTACGGCCTGACGGAAGACGAAGCGCTGAAAGCCATCACGATCAATCCCGCATGGATCATTGGCGTGGATGATCGCGTCGGCTCGATCGACGTGGGCAAAGATGCCGATATCGCAATCTGGAACAGCTATCCGCTCTCATCTGCTGCGCTGGTCGATAAAGTGCTGATCGACGGCGACCTTTACTTTGACCGTTCGCTTCCCGGGCTCGGTCTTACCCACTACAAGGAGGTCCAGTAACCATGTTGAAAAAATTGATTGTTGTCATCGCCCTTGTAGCGAGCATCTCTACGCTAAGCTTGAATGCGCAAGGCAAGAAAACTAAATCCTCGTCTGCGCCAGCAGCCCACTCAATCTCTGCAGCCCCAACTTCCAATGAAACCATTGCGCTGAAAGGCGGCAAGCTGCTCACTATCACGCACGGCGTTATTGAAAACGGCGTTGTGGTGATGCACAACGGACGTATCACCGCAGTCGGGGGCCCCGGCACGGCGATTCCTTCCGGAGCAAAAGTGATCGACGCAACCGGCATGACGGTCTATCCCGGGCTGATCGATTCAGAAACGCATCTCGGCCTGACGGAAATTTCCGCCGAGCGCATGACCAATGACGAGATCGAGATGAGCGACGAAATCATGCCGCACATGCATGTTTACGACGCCTTTCATGCTGAGACCACGCTCATTCCTGTCACGCGCCTCAATGGCATCACCAACGCCATTGTGGCCCCAGCCAGCGGTGACACGCTGCCAGGACAGGATTCATTCATCCAACTCGCTGGCGCATCCGCCACGGAAATGCTGACCGTGCGCGATATCGCCATGCCGCTTAACTTTACCGGTGCGCAGCGCCGCAACCAGAGCTTTGAGCAAGCCAAGTTTCCCTTCACCCGCATGGGCATGGCAACGCAGCTGCGCCAGGCTTTTATTGACGCACTGGATTATGACCAGAAGGTCTCAGCCTATGAAAAGAAGAAATCCAGCTCTGACGCCAAAGATAAGGACAAGGCCGGTGCTCCTCCCAAGCGCGACCTGAAGCTGGAAGCGTTGCTGCCCTACCTTCATGGCAAGAAACCCGTTGTGCTGGCGGCGGAGCAGCCTAATGACCTGCAAACCGCGCTGGATCTGGCGAATGAGTTTCATCTCAAAGTGATCCTGAACCACGTAACTCACTCGGCCAGCCTGCTGGATAAGATTGCCGCTACTGGGCTGCCAGTGATCGTTGGTCCCATTTACGAACAGCCAAAGGAGTCTGAGCGCTATGACGCGGTTTATAGCATGCCGGCGCAACTGGCCAGGCGCGGCGTTAAGATCGCGTTTGCTTCTTATGATTCTCACCAGGCACGCAACCTGCCTTACGCCGCCGGCTACGCTGTCGGTTTTGGATTGCCGGCCGAAGAAGCGCTCAAGGCCCTGACCATCAACCCCGCGCAGATGTGGGGCGTGGAGAAAGACCTGGGCTCACTCGATGTAGGGAAGATGGGCAACGTCGTTGTCGCCAACGGTGATCCGCTCGACGTGAAGACAGATGTGAAGCACGTCTTTATTCAAGGCCAGGAAATCCCCCTGGTCAGCAAGCAAACGGAGTTGCGTGACCAATACTGGAAATAACAGATAAGGGAGCCGGCGGCATTCTCGCGGCGGCTCCCATTTGTTTTCAGGACCATGAAAGTTGCAATCCGCAGAAAAGCATTTGCGATGGCAGCCGGGATTCTTGGTCTCGCGCTCTTCCCCGGTCATCTCTCGGCGCGCGATACCAGCATTGCCGTGATCGTGAACCCGCGAAATTCCACCCAGTCGCTCTCGCTCGCGGAGCTCCGCAATATCTTTCTGGGCACGCAGCAATTCTGGAAACATGGCACTCAGATTGTTCCAATTGTGCGCGCGCCCAGCGCCATGGAACGTGACGTGCTTCTTCGGCGTGTTCTGCATATGAGTGACCTGCAATTCCAGCAATACTGGAGAAAGAGACGCATCGCCCACAAGCCCGGTCACGATCCAATTGCCGTGGTGTCCAATGGCATGCAGATGCAAACTGTAGCTCTGGAAAGCAGCGCCATCGCTTTGGTCGGCACTTCCGACCTCAATAGCAGCGTAAAGGTCCTGAAGGTCGGCGGACATCGCCCTGGTTCCGCCGCATACCCGCTCAAGACATCAGCATTTCACTAGCTCACAGCGCAGATACTCGCCCACATCCCTCAGGGCTACAATCATTCCATTGGTATTTGAATAATGACTGACCTGGGAAAACTGCTGCTGGTGCTTGGCGGCATGATCATTCTGGTTGGCGCGGCCCTGCTGCTGGCAGGCCGTTTCAACCTGCCGCTGGGCCGCCTGCCTGGCGATTTTGTTTATCGCGGCAAAAACACTGTCTTCTACTTTCCTCTTTCCACATGCATCATCATCAGCGTGGTGCTGTCATTGCTTTTCTGGTTGTTTGGTCGGGGACATCGATAGCGGCATTGCGTTAAATACGGTCCGAGCAGAGCCGCGAATCGGAGCGGGCTACAGTTGGCGAACAGAGGTTGCCCTGGCGGAAAGGACCGCCACGAACATTGCCGCGGTCACAAACTTTCTTCACCATGGTCCTCTCCTTATGTTTATTAGCTCATTTTGTCGGCGAAGGCGGCGGACCTTCCGGCTGGCAAACGCCTGTGGTACCTCCGCCCAGGCCAAAAAAACAACCGCATGGACGTTTGCAGATATCGCCGCTGGTGCAGGGACTCCCACACGCCACAATTGCGTGAGTACCTGTTCTCAATTGATGGACAGATAACGCTCCCGCCGAAAGAGTGGCTGTGAGCATCGCAACGAACATAAGTTTTTTGGCCATGTGACTTGCTCCTTTGGTAAAGCAGTACCCTGATACTCTGTTGCAAATCCAGAAATAAATCGTAACCCTGAGGGCGGCGTTCCGATCGTGCTTGCGTGGAAAAAACTCAAGATTGGGGCCATTTTGGAACTCCTGCTCTCCTGTTGTTAAACTCACTTGAGTGTCCTTCGCAGATCAACTCGGGTTCACCTTTGAGCAGGCGCCCACTCGCCGAATCTGGCGCGTAGCCGATCTGGTGAGCGCCGTGCGAACGACCGTGGAACGCGCCTATACCGACGTCTGGGTGGAAGGCGAGATCTCAAACTTCCGTCCGGCGGAATCAGGCCATCTATATTTCACCTTAAAAGATGGAGACGCGCAGTTGCGCATCGTGATGTTCCGCAGCCAGGCGCGGTTGTTGCGCTTTCGTCCCGAAGCGGGCATGCAGGTGATTGCACGCGGCCGCGTAACCATCTATGACGCGCGTGGCGAACTGCAACTCTCCGCCGAATTCCTGGAGCCCGTGGGCGCGGGCGCGCTGCAAGTAGCGTTTGAGCAGCTCAAAGCGAGGTTGGCGCAGGAGGGCCTGTTTGACGCCACTCGGCGCAAGCCCATTCCTCCGTTGCCCCGGCGTATTGGCCTGGTAACTTCTCCGCGCGGCGCGGCCCTGCAGGACATGCTCAACATTCTTGCCCGTCGCCATGAAAATGTGGGGATACAGATTTATCCCGCGCAGGTGCAGGGCGAGACCGCGGCGGCGGAAGTGGCGGCAGGCATCAAGCATTTCAATCGCGCAAAATCCGTGGACGTGATCATCATCGCGCGCGGCGGAGGATCCATTGAAGACCTGGCCGCCTTCAATGACGAGACGCTTGCCCGCACCATCTTCGGTTCGACAATTCCCGTTATTTCGGCTGTCGGTCACGAAACGGATTTCACCATCGCCGACTTTGTCGCCGACCTGCGCGCGCCCACGCCTTCCGCAGCGGCAGAATTGGTAATTGAGTCCAAGCACCGCCTGGCCGAGCACCTAGCCCATCTGCACCAGCGGCTGGGCCGCGCCACGCGCTATCGCCTGCTAATGGCGCGCAATCATTTACAGGAGCTTTCACAGCACGGCGCGTTTGCACGCATACAGGACCTGATGGTCCGGCGGTCGCAACGGCTGGATGAACTGTCCTACCGGCTGGCCGCTAACTACCGCACCTTGCTGCACGAATATCATCGCCGGCTCGATATCGCCGCGGCGCGCGTCCGGCATTTTGATTTTCGGCGGTCGCTGGCCGTAGTACGAAGCCAGCTCGACGCCGGCACTGAAACCGTGGTCCATGCATTCCAGTCATATCTGGCCGCGCGGCGTTCGCGGACGGAGCGGCTCACAGCACAGCTCAATGCGCTCTCACCGGTCAAGATTCTGGAACGCGGTTACGCTCTGGTCTTCGACGCCAAAGGCGCGCTGGTAAAAGATGTGTCGCAGCTTAAGGCGGGCTCGGAAATTTCCGCGCAGGTGGCGCGAGGCAGGTTCACAGCTGAAGTGAAAAAGACGATTCCCGATTAAGCCGGCGGTTCCACGCGCATGTTTGCAACTCGCGAGAAATTGCTAAATACTAAACACCAAGCGCCAACTACTAAATCATGAGAAAACTTTTCGGTACGGATGGAATCCGAGGCGTGGCCGGCGAATATCCGCTGGACAAAAAGACCGTCCATGCGGTTGGCCGCGCACTGGGCGATCATCTTCCCGCCGGCCCGCGCCGGGTGGTCATTGGACAGGACACGCGCGAATCAAGCGGTTGGATGGCCGATACGCTGGCCGCAGGACTGCGCGCCGCCAAGGTCGAAACGGCCAGCGCCGGTGTCGTCCCCACACCGACTATCGCATACCTGACCCACACACACAGCTTTTCCGCCGGCGTGGTCATTTCCGCTTCACACAATCCATGGCGCGATAATGGCATCAAGGTCTTTGGCCCCGATGGCTACAAGCTGCCGGACGAAGTTGAACTCGAAATCGAAGCCGAAATCTTTGCGCTGCTGAAAGAAGACGCCGCGCAAAGTGAAGACAGCCACGCAGAGCCTTCGCTTCCCGGCACTTCCTCATTGCGTGACGATTACCTGAACTGGCTGGCCCGTACCATCGCGGGCGCTGAACGCCTGCACATTGTTGTGGACTGCGCCAATGGCGCGGCCAGCACGGTTGCTCCAGAAATATTCAAGCGCTCCGGCGCACACGCGGAGTTCACGCACCGCACGCCGGACGGCCGCAACATCAACGAGAACTGCGGCGCGCTGCATCCTGAGATCGTGGCGCGCGAAGTCCTGGCGCGTACCGCCGATCTTGGCATCTGCTTTGATGGCGATGCCGACCGTGCTCTGTTTGCCGACAGCAACGGCCACGTTGTAAATGGCGATGCCGTAATGCTTCTGCTGTCACGCGACCTGAAGCAGCGGAACGAACTCACCAACGACACGGTGGTCGCTACAACCATGTCAAACATGGGATTGGAAGCGGCGCTGCGCGAATCCGGCATCAAGATGCTGCGCGCTCCCGTGGGCGATAAGTACGTGTTGGAAGAGATGCGGAAGACCGGCGCCGTGCTGGGCGGCGAACAGTCCGGTCACATCATTCTTTCCCGCGAAGCCACCACTGGTGACGGTCTGCTCACCGCTATCCGCGTGCTGGGGATTGTTGGCGCAAGTGGCCGCTCGCTGGCGGAGCTGGCTTCAGGCATGAAAGTTTTTCCTCAGACCATCAAGAATGTCCGCGTGAAGGAAAAGCGTCCGCTGGACCAGCTGCCGCAAGTCATGACAGCCATTGAACAAGCGGAACGGCAGCTGAAAGGCAATGGCCGCGTGAACGTCCGGTATTCCGGCACGGAATCGCTGGCGCGCGTGATGGTGGAAGCGGAAACAGAAGAGATCGTCCAGCGTCTTGCAGGCCAGATTGCGGCGGCGCTGGAATCCGCCATAGGACTGGGTGTGCCTTCTGCCCATTGACCTGGTGCCTCCACAAAAAAAGCGGCTGTCGCCCAGGGCCGTGGTTCTTGTACTGATTCTGTTGGCCGCCTTTGCATTCGTGCCCATGCTTCGTTCGGCCTTGCGATCCGGCGTGGGAATTGCCGCTGGCGCAGTTTATGTCCTGGCGTATCTGTTTGCGGTGGTCATGCTGCCGCTGATGTTTTTTGCGCTGGCGCGATTCGCTTACTCAGTTTTTCTCCGTCCGTATCTGCGCGCATGGCACATCAATCGCATTCGCAATGCGCGTTATATGAAGGATGTTATCCAACGGGGCCAGCGCCGGGGGCCACAAAGCTGAAAGCTATTTCACGTCGCGCCAGTTAGGTCCCACGCCCAGTTCCACCAGCAAGGGGACGCTCAGCTTGTGCACGTTTTCCATTTTCTCGCGCACCAGACCGCGCATCAGCTCGATTTCATTTTCCGGCACTTCGAACAGCAGATCGTCATGCACCTGCAGTAGCATGCGCGACTTTAATTTGCGTGAGCGCAGCTCTTCGTCAATCTGGATCATGGCCAGCTTGATCAGGTCAGCGGCGGTGCCTTGCAGCGGGGTGTTCACGGCGGTGCGTTCGGCAAAGCCGCGCATGTTGGCGTTCTTGCTGTTGATGTCCGGGATGGGACGCGTGCGGCCAAACAGAGTTTTTACGCTCTGCTCTTTGCGCGTTTCTTCCAGCGTACGGTCAATGTAGCGGCGCACGCCGGCATATTTTTCAAAGTAAGCGTCGATAAACTTCTTGGCTTCGCGCTGGTCGATTCCGAGTTGCTGGGACAGGCCGAAGGCCGAAAGTCCATAAACGATCCCGAAGTTTACTGCTTTGGCGCGGCGGCGATGTTCCGCGTCAATCAGCATGGGCGGCACGCCAAAAACCTGTGAGGCGGTGAGCCGATGAATGTCATCGCCATTGCGGAACGCCTCCACCAGCAGCGGATCTTCAGAAAAATGCGCCAGCAGCCGCAGTTCAATCTGCGAGTAGTCAGCCGAAAGCAGCGAGTAGCCCGGCTCGGCGATAAACGCGGCCCGGATCTCGCGGCCCAGTTCCGTGCGGATAGGAATGTTTTGCAGGTTCGGGTTAGTCGATGAAAGCCGCCCTGTGGTGGTGCCGGTCTGGTTAAAGGTGGTGTGCACGCGCCCGGTCTGCGGATCAATCAACACGGGCAGCGCATCGACATATGTGCTCTTGAGCTTGGAGAGCTGGCGATAATCCAGCACCAGGCGCGGCACTTCATGCGTTTCAGAAAGCTCTTCCAGCACGTCAACGGCGGTAGAAATTGTCTTGCCCTTGCCATATTTGATCGGCTTGGGCAGGTTGAGTTGGTTGAATAATACGTCGCCAAGCTGCCTGGGCGAATTGATGTTAAACGTGACGCCGGCCTTCTCATGGATCTCACTTGCTTTTGCCGCGCACTGCTTTTCCAGATCGACGGAAAGCGTGCCCAGCATCTGGCGATCGATCTTTACGCCCGCCTGCTCCATGCGCACCAGCACCGGCGCCAGCGGCAGGTCGATCTGTTCATAAAGCTGCATCTGCCCCGCGGCTTCCACTTCTTTGCGCAAAACCGGCGAGATGCGGCCGGTCACGTCCGCTGCTTCGGGAACAGCCAGTGACAGCTTGAGGTTGAAGCTGCGCACGGCAATCTCCGCCAGCGAGTGGTTCGTGTACGTGGGATTGATGATGTAGGAATACAGCATGGGCTCATCGCGAACGCCCGCGAGCTCAACGCCGTGCGCCGCCAGTTGGCGCAGCGCGGATTTGTAATCGTGAACGGCCTTGGGAATCCTGGGATCGCTCAGCAGCTTCTTCAGTTCGGCGGAAACTTCGTCTTCCGCCAAGACCACAATAAAGGCCTTTCCTGGCTCGGCGGAGATCGCCAGCTTGAGCGGCGCAAGAGCATTGACCTCCGGCGAAGGTGGGCCATCAAAAAGCAGATCGCCGGATTTCTGGTCGCCCGCTTCGGGCTCTTCTTCTTCAATAATTTTTGGCGCAGCAGCGAATTCAAAGGCAATCGCCAGCGGGCCTTTTGCCTTGGCCAGCGCCTTCAGCTCTTTTACCGATTTCAGTTCGCGATATTCGGTTTCGCGCACCTCCATCACAGGCACAAGCTCTTTGAGCAGCGTGGTGAACTCAAGCTCGCTGAAGAGCGAGCGCAATGCATCCATATCCGGCTCGCCGGCGATCATCTTGTCAAGATCCAGGGCGATGTCCACCTTCTGGTCAATCGTGACCATTTGCTTGCTCCACAGAATGTCTTTTTTATTGTTGAGCAGCGATTCGCGATAGGTCTTGCGTTCAACCTCCTCGGCGTGGTCGAGCGCGTTTTCCAGGGTACCAAAGCGCTTGATGATCTCGACCGAGCCTTTGTCGCCAATACCCGGAGCGCCAGGAATATTATCGATAGAGTCGCCGCGAAGAGCCATTACGTCAATCACCTGCTCAGGGCGCACGCCGAGAATTTCTTCAACCTTCGCAGCATCGCAGATCAGATTATCTTTCGGTGGGTTGAGCACGCAGACTTTGTCATTCACCAGCTGCAGCATGTCCTTGTCGCTGGAGACGACAAAGACCTGATACCCCTGCGTGGCGGCCTTGCGGCCGAGAGTGCCAATCACGTCGTCGGCCTCAAAGCCCTGCGACTCAAGAATCGGAATGCGATAAGCCTCAAGCGCTCGCCGTATGTAAGGCACCTGCTGGACGAGATCGTGAGGCATCTCTTTGCGCTGGGCCTTGTAGCCGAGATATTCCACATCCTTAAAAGTCTGGGTCTTGATATCGAACTTGCGGACGGAGGTGACGGCTTTGGCCTGCTCGTCGCGGAACGTGGGGCCGGCCACATCGAACACGGCAGCCAGGTATTCAGGGTTGAAGTCCGCGCGCAGCTTGCGCAGCATGTTTACAAAAACATAGGTGGCGGCCGTCGGCACGCCCTTCTTGGTAGACATGGGCCGTTGCCGTGCCATGGCGTGGTATGCGCGAAAGATGAAGGACATCGTGTCCATGAGAAAGACACGGCCCTTCTGCGCGGGTTGGGGGTTAGTCGCCAAAAGATTAGTGGACAATAGAAAATTCTATCCTAAACAGAGCGCGGACGAGGTTTGTTAGAATCGCTTCCGTGCCTGACCTTAATGCCACCCTTGTCCGCGACTTTGAGCGTAATTACCGTGAAGCGGCGCAGAAGATACACGCGCTGGTTGAACCGCTGACCGACGAGCAGATATGGACGCGGCCTTATCCTTACGGAAACACCATTGGCCATCTGCTGTTGCATTTGACCGGCAACCTCAGTTTTTACATTGGCGCGGAGATGGGCGGGACGGGGTATGTACGCAATCGCCCGCTGGAATTCAGCGATACGGTCCATCATCCGAAAGTGGAGCTGCTGGCGAAGTTTGACGCAGCAATCGCCACGGTTGCAGCGGTGTTGCGGAAACAGTCTGAGCGAGACTGGTCTGCCGCGTACACGGCCAAAGGCTTTGAAGACTGCGGCGACCGATTCACCGCGTTTCTGCGCTGCGCCGCGCATATTTCTCACCACACCGGGCAGATCATCTATCTATGCAAGGAACTGGAAAGACAAAGCCGCACATAAACTGCTGGCGGCGAAACGCGCGGGCGCTTCCCTAAACTCAGCGGTTTATTTACTAAATCGCAAAATCTCGTCCGCAATCTTTACCGCTTCCACGGCTTGCTTCACGTCATGCACTCGCACCGCGTGTGCGCCTTTCAGAATGGATGCAGTGGCGGCCGCCAGTGAGCCGTTGAGACGCTGATCGGGCGGCGCGTCTTTGCCATCGTGAGCAAGCGTGCGTCCGATGAAAGATTTACGTGAGGTCCCAACCAACAGTGGAAAGCCAAGTTCCTGCAACTGGTCCAGACCGGCCAGCAGGGGATAGTTCTGATCGAACTTTTTGCCAAAGCCAATGCCTACATCGAGCATGATGTGGTCTTGGGCAATGCCGTGTGCCAGCGCGGCCTTGGCGTAGTCGCGTAAATCGGCTTTTACCTCGGCCACAATATCGGCCGAGGGCGCCAGGTTGCGCCACTCCTGCGGACGCCCGCGCGTATGCATAAGAATGACGCCGCAGTTCAGGCCGACAGCGGCTGCCGCCATCTGCTCGTCCCAGCGCAGAGCGCTCACGTCATTCACAATTTCGCATCCGGCATTCACCGCGGCCCGTGCCACTTCGGCTTTGTATGTATCCACGGAGAGAATGGCGTTGGGCCGCTCGCGCAGCACGTCTTCAATCACGGGCAGAATGCGGCGCAGCTCTTCTGCGGCGGGAATGCCGCTTTCCGCCACTGGCGTTCCCGGGCGCGTGGATTCACCGCCGATGTCCAGCAGATCAGCGCCTTCGTCCAGCATTTTGAGCGCGTGGGCCACGGCGTGGTCGCGGGCCAGAAATCGGCCACCATCGGAAAATGAATCGGGCGTGACGTTCAAGATGCCCATCACCAGCGTGCGGACCCCAAGTTCCAGCGTGCGCGCGCGCAGCCGCCATTGAAAGACAGGTCTCTGCATGGCGGCGATTGTATAATTTTCCTGCAATCCCATGCTGCATCGTTCAGCAAGAGCGCTGTGTGCGCTGATACTGCTCCTGTCCCTTCACATCTCCTCCGCCGGAGAAAAGAAGCCCGCGCCCAAAAAGGATTTAGGCAAAGAGATTGCCGCCGTACTGGGCCAGCCGCCGCTCAGCCGCGCGCACTGGGGTGTTGATGTGGTCGATCTGGAAACAGGCAAGGCACTCTATTCACAAAATTCTGACCAGCTTTTTCTTCCTGCTTCAAACGCCAAGCTTTTTACCACGGCCGCCGCGCTGGCCATTGCCGGGCCGGATTATCGCTTCCGCACCACGGCGGAAGCTGAAGGAAAGATCGACGCCAACGGAAGGTTGCTGGGTGATCTGGTGATCTTTGGCCGGGGCGATCCCAACATTTCCGGCCGCGTATTGCCCTATGCATTAAAAACGCACCGCACGCCTCCGCATACGCAGATTTTAGAAGAGATGGCCGACCAGGTAGCGGGTAACGGCCTGAAAATTGTGGATGGAGACCTGATCGGCGACGATACGTTTTACGCGTTTGAACGCTACGCTGAAGGCTGGGCGTGGGACGACTTACAGTGGATCGATGGCGCTCCGGTTTCCGCGCTTACGTTTAATGACAACGTGGTTTTCGTCAACGTTCTGCCGGGAGAGCATCCGGGCGACAAAGCAGTCGCCACCGTCGAGCCGGAGACGAGCTACTACGAGCTGGACAACCGCGTGGTTACGTCGTCCGTTGGAGTGCCGAAGCGGGTCGGCATCCACCGCGATCCCGGATCGAAGAAGATTGTGCTCTGGGGATCTCTGCCGCTGGGCGATCCGGGCATGAAAGAGCCAATGTCCATTGAGGACCCGGCGGAATTTGTGGCGCAATTATTTCGCACGATGCTGGAGCGGCGCGGCATTACCATTCGCGGCAAGACACGGGCACGGCACGGAGATGACGCGCAGTTCTTTGATCAGCAAATTCCTCGCCCGCCGACAGCAGCAGTTATGCCTCCCGTCATTAATCCTGCAATAACTGCAGTCACGCCACCACAAGAGCCTGACCTCAATCCAGCGTCTACCAATAAGATTCTTGCCGAGCATTTTTCCGCGCCTCTGCTGGACGATGTCCGTGTAACCAACAAAGTGAGCGAGAACCTGCACGCCGAGCTTGCGTTGCGTCTGGCGGGCAAACTGCGCGGAAATGGTGGATCGTTTGAAGGCGGCGTTGCCGCGGTGAAACAGTTTCTGTTGCAGGCCGGGATTAAAGAAGATGAATTTACGTTTCTCGATGGCTCAGGACTTTCCCGCCGCGACCTGGTCACGCCCGCTGCCACGGTGCAGTTGCTGATCTATGCATCACGCCAGCCATGGGGACCGGCGTTTGAGGAATCGCTGCCGGTGAGCGGCATAGACGGGTCATTATCTGAGCGATTTCAGAAAACGCCAGCCATCGGCCTGATTCATGCCAAGACAGGATCGTTGAGCCATGTGAATGCGCTTTCCGGTTACGGGCAGACACAAGCAGGCGAACGATTTGTGTTTTCAATTTTCTGCAACAACCATAATCTGCCCGCGAGCAAAGTGCTGGCAGCGATGGATGCAGTGGTGAGGGCAGTGGTGACGGAGGAGAGCCCGGCGAAGTAAAGTAAGGAGAGAAAAAATCCAGCGGCTCTTTTGTGGATTAGTTTTTATTGCCGCTTCTCCCGCGGCAAGTTAACGGATAACGACCTTATCGGACAGCTGGTTGCAAATGATACCAAAGTATCGCACGATACCTTGGTCCAATTGTTTTGCCTTTCCTCATGGGCTTAATAGGCAACAGGTATGAATACGAAAGAACCAGAATCAGCGGATGAGCAGGTTTATCGGAATTGGAGTCGTCAATGAGCAGCGTACAAATCGGGCAGAAGAGTTATGAGATGCCCCCGCGAGAAGGGATCAGCATCGCGCATTTTCTCACCGTCGGCGACATCGAGCGATCGGCTCGCTACTACGAAAAAGTCTTCGGTGCTCGCATTCTGAGCCTGGGTGACGGCAACGCACCTGGGTACCTTCAGCTTGCGAATATCTGGATGATTCTGAACGTCGGAGGCGGGCCGACCCCGGATAAGCCGACGGTAACGCTCAGCGTCCCCGACCCTAATCACATCAACAGCTTTATGAATTTCCGCGTTGCGGATATTCAAGCGTGCTATGAATTATGGAAAAGTCGAGGAGCAGAGTTCATCACGGAGCCGATCCCCAAGTACGGCGAGACGCGCTGCTACATCCGCGATCCTGACGGATATATTATCGAGGTCGGACAGAGCACAGACCTCACGTACGGCTGACGCTCGGCCTACTTGCATTCATTTTTATTCAAAGCGCTAGGTTAGAATCCTGCGATGCAAAGTTCGCTCCCCCTGGCCGGTATTCGCGTCATAGACTTCGGCCGGTTCATTGCCGGGCCGTATTGCGCCATGCTGCTGGCGGACATGGGCGCGGACGTGATTCGTGTTGACCGTCGTCACGGAAGTGAAGACCGGTACATTGCGGCGATCACCGAAAGCGGCGAAGGCGGAGGATTTCTCTCGCTTAATCGCAACAAGCGCAACCTCACGCTGGACACGTCAAAGCCCGAGTCGGCGGAAATCATCCGCCGTCTGGTGCAAGGCGCAGACGTGGTGGTGGCGAACCTGCCTAACAATGTTTTGAAGAGCATGCGGCTGGATTATGAGTCCCTAAAGACCACCAAGCCGGATATTATTCTTGCCCGCATATCAACTTTTGGCCCCGATGGGCCATATGCCAACCGAGTGGGCTTTGACACGGTGGCGCAGGCCATGTCCGGCGCCATGAGCCTTACGGGATTTGCCGGCGCACCCGTGCGCGACATCGTCCCTTTTGAAGACTACGGCACGGCGCTGCACACGGCGTTCGGCGTAATGGTGGCGCTGTACCATCGCGCACAAACGGGCGAAGGGCAGATTGTAGACGGGTCTTTGCTGGCAACGGGCGTCACCTACGTGCAGGGATTGCTGGCCGAGCGGTCAGTCCTGGGCATTGAGCGGCGGCAACTGGGCAATACAAGTTTTTATGCTGCGCCATCGGACGCCTACAAGACCAAAGACGGCTGGATTGTGGTTTCAGCCGTTGGCAATGATATGTTTGCCCGCTGGGCGCGGCTGGTGGGACGCGAAGATTTCATCGGCGATCCGCGCTTTGCCAGTGACCAGCTTCGCGCCGATAATCGCGAGGCAATCACGGATGCGATGAATGCGTGGCTTTCAACCCGCACGACGGAACAGGCCATTGCCGAGTTGGAGAAGGCGCGTGTCCCTGCCGGACCTGTGCAGAACTTACAGCAGGTGCTGGACGATCCGCAGGTGAAGGCGCGGGAGTTGCTGAGGTATGTCGAGCACCCTGGAGCGGCCAAGCCGGTGCCGCTGGCGGATACGGCTGTGCGATTGTCGGCAACTCCGGGCGGCATTCGCAGAAGAGCAGCCGCGCTGGGCGAGCACACGGATGAGGTGCTGAGGGAGATTGGATACAACGATACAGAGATCACGAAGCTGCGCGAAGCGGAGGTGGTCTAGCCGCGACTGGAAGGATCGCGTTTACTACTCTTCGTTGCTTTCGTTCGGGTCCCAGGTAATGGACGCGCCAGAGCCTTCCTGGACGGCGGAGCCGGAGATGCCGCCTTCAAACTGGTCAGGATCGCCGCCGGCAAGCTCGATCTTGCGGCGCTGCACCTCGCGGATTTCGCGCAGGATGGCCGCTTCCGCTTCCAGATATTGCTCTTCAGTGATGGAGCCTTCTTCCAACTCGACTTGCAGGTGAAGGAGTTGCTCTTTGAGCGGCGCATCGTCAGTCCACTGCTCTTCGGCCACCTTCAGCAGGGTACGCATGATGAAGTTCCAGCCGGAAAAGGGCGCGAAGAGCAGATCGTCAATTAAGAGCATAGTGTGCCGTTTCTTTTCTCCAACCCCGAGCGAAGCGAGGGGCCCAAATACATGTTGGGAACATGAACCGATCCGTATGGGCCTTTATGGCTATAGCGGTCCCTCGCCACGCTCGGGATTCAAAAACAAAAGCTTATCCCTGTCCGCCGCGCTCCAATTTCAGGCGGATATTCACAAAGTTGTAAGGCGGCCACGGGCCGGTATATTTGAAATTCAGGCGGTCGCCAAATTTCTGGGCGACCTTGTTTACGGCTGCGTCGAACTCGGCTTCACGGGCTTTCTGGATGAGAAACGCCGCGTTCATGATCATCTTGTCGCCGATGGGCTTGTTGTCACGCGAGGCCACGCAGACGGCCCGCAGTCCGTCATAAATTTCACGGACGTAGTTCGCGGCCAGTTCGGCCAGGGCCTTGTCAATCATGCGGCCCAGTTGCATGCGCGCGAAGTACGTGGATTGCAGGTGCTTGCGCGTCAGTTCCTGGTGGAAGCGGTGGATCTCATCATGCTCGCGCTGCAGCTCTTCAATGATGCGGTCGCGGTCCCAGGTGACTTTCAGGCCGAACTCAAGCTTGCCGGTCATCTGCTTGAGAACGTCTTTCAGCGACGAATAAATGCTTTTCAGCACTTCGCGGATATCGTCGTCCGTGCGGAACACCGTGCCAAAGCTCATGGGGATGATGGTGTAATTCTTCATCACCGATTCGATGACGTGCTCATGGGCCAGCGCGTTGTCACGCGTCGGGTCAAAGATGAAAACGGGCGTGCGGCTGACGACGGCTGCGATATCGCCGTAATGGACCGTGTACACGTCCTCATTCACGCCGCCGATGCTGCTGCGGCCAAAGCCGACAGGGGCGCGCGATTCAATCACGCCATAAACGTAGCGGCCTTCCTGCTGCTGTCCGCTTCGCGGCTCCATCTTCAGGCTCGCCGGCGGAGGCACAAGATCCAGTACCGCCGTCGCCGGTTCAGCCTTGATGGTTGCCTTGCGGACCGCGGTTGTCTTCTTGCCTGCCTTCTTGCTTGGACTCATTGTCTCTCCTCAACATGTTGGAGGTTGTCGCCAAAAATTCTTCAATCTCAATCGGCTTGAACATTACGCCAATGCCACGGCTGGCTGCTTCATCCGCGGTTTCCTTGGTGGCATACCCTGTAAGCAGGGCCGCGGGAATGGTGGAGTTAATTTTTCTTGCCGCAGAGATTACTTCAAACCCTGTATGTTGCTCTTCCAGTGAATAATCGCACAGAACCACATCAAACTGCTGCTTCCCCATGGCCTCAATCGCGGCCTTGGAGGTGCCGCACGCAACAACTTCATAGCCCTGCCGTTCAAGAATAAGACGGTAGGTAAGCAGGACGGCCGCTTCATCGTCCACCACCAGCACGCGGTATTTTTGATCGGCACTCACAATTTTACGACTGGCAAATCAATCTTGAAAGTCGTGCCGCGTCCCAAACGGCTCTTGACGGAAAGCTTGCCCGCATGGTTCTGGATGATTCCTTTTACTATCCAGAGGCCCAGCCCGGTGCCGCGTTCGCCCTTGGTGGTAACAAACGGCTCAAAGATGGTGCGAATCATTTCCGGGGGAATTCCCGAGCCGGTATCAGCGATTAAGATGCGCACCCAGCCGTGCAGGTCGTCGTAGCCGGGAATATGGCGGCTGCGTATGCGCAGCTTGCCTCCATTCGGCATGGCGTCACGGGCGTTAATGACCAGGTTGGATAGCACCTGGCGAATCTGGTCGGCGGCGATCACGGCGTCCGGAAGCACGTCCAACTGCGTCTGGACTTCAACATTGGCGCGCTGGAGCTGGCGGTTCAGCAGCAGCAGCGTATCTTCGATGATGGTGTTGACGTTGACCGGCTTTACCTGTTCCGTATTCCTGTAAAGCCCAAGCATCTGGCGCACAATGCGCGCAACGCGCTCAGTTTCTGACTTTAAAATGTTGTAAACGGGCGCGGCATTCTCCGGAATGGCGCTGGCCAAAAGGTAGATCGCGTTCTTGATGGCCTCCATGGGGTTATTGACCTCATGGGCGATGGTGGCGGCCAGCCGGCCCGTGGCGGCGAACTTTTCAATCTCCAGCATGCGCCGCTCCACCTTGAGCTGCTCCACTTTGCGCAAGGCCGTGAGATCGCGCAGGACCGTGACGGTATATGCAACCTGGCCACGCTCACCATAGATCTTGCCGGAGCGGGCGTCGTAATCGATATCCTGCCGCAGCGTGGGATTGTACAAACGCAACGGTGCGGTTTCGCGATCGGCGAAAGAAGACGTAAAGGCGTCAATAAAGGCCGTGAGCTTGGTCTGATTCTGGAACTGGACGGTGTCCCGCACCACGTCCATCTCCGTGCCGAACAACTCCTGGGCCAGAGGGTCCACCAGCACGATCTTGGCTTTGCCGTCGCAGACCACAATGGGGTCGCCGACGTTTTCAATGATCAGGTTCAGGCGGTCACGGTCCTGCCGGACAACTTCTTCGGCCTCGCTGAGCCGCTCGTAATTCAGCCGCAGTTCCTGATCGGCGCGACGGAGATCGGTCACGTCACGCATCACGGTTACGGTGCCAAGCTGAATGCCGTCCGGGCCGAAAGTGGGCGCGGAGACGGCCTCAAACAGCATTTCTTCGCCTTCAATAGCGTCCACCAGCGTGAGGTCACGATGAGAATCGCTGCCGGAAACCAGCATGGAAGAGAGGGCCGCGGAGAAAAGCAGATTATTGAACTCAACCGCGCGCACCAAACCTTCCGTCATTTCTTCCGGCACGCGGAAAAAGCGCTCGGCTGCCTTGTTCTGCATGATCACGCGATGCTGCGTGTCAGTGAGAATGACCGGGTCAGCCATGCTCTGCATTACGGTGCCCATTTGCGCGATGGTGATTTCCATATCACGCATGCGGTTGTAATAGTGCTCAACCTTGAACAGGCGCGAAAGATAGCGATTAGCCAGGTCAATCAGCTCGCCTAGCTCGGCAATGACCTGGGCAGAGTGGTTCTTGGGCAGTTCCACCACCACAACCGCGGCATAGGCGCGCATCTCACAGGTGGAACAAACCTGGTCTTCCAGGCGGACGCGTTTTTCCCCGCGCGAATTCTGCACCGCCAGACAGCTTGAGGTGCGAATGCGGTCCGCTTCCCAGCAAAGATTGCGGTTGGAATAAAGGATGGGATGGACGTAAATGGGGCGGGTGTGCAGGTTGCTTTTTTCCAGCACCTCAGGCCGCACCGCGTGGAGCACGCTGGTAAGAGGATGGTCCTGCATCCAGAGCGCGCTGGTAAACTTTTCCATCTGCGCGCGAGGCCATTTCAGCGCGGCAGCCGGCGTGATTTCACCGCTGTCAAGATTCACGTCAACAACAAGCGCGCGCGGATTGCCGAGGGCGATGATCTCTTCCAGCAAGAGCGGGAAGATTTCTTCCGAGCGTTCCGCCTGCAACAGACGAAGAACGGCAGGACGGCGAGGCTGGGCTGTACGCCGTCCATTCATGCGCGCCGGTTGCATCCGGATTTCGGCCGTAGCCATGCGTGTCCCCGAGTCCAGGCCTTACCGCCGCCGGCGGGGTGTACGAGGCCTGACTTCACCCAGATCTCCTTCTTCGCCTTCAGCGCCGCCTTCAGTCAACGTGGGACGGGAAACCAGACCCGTGAGACCCACAGCGTCAGCGTACTTGAGGTAGGTATCAATGGACGCAACGACGACGCGGGCTTCTACCGTGATCAAGTCAATGCCGACCAGCGAAATGCGGACCCAGGCATCAATGACGATACCTTTGTCGAGTACTCGATCCAGAACATCGATTAAACTTGATCCGCCGGAAACTCTTTCAACGGCCATTCGAGGGCCTCCTTCATTAAGATCGATCGGCTCACTTCACTCTTTTTGCGCGGACAGCGGGCCTCTTCCGGTTCGGCGTCTGGGACGCCGGTGGCGCACCGGGTAACTGGGTCCTCCGCACAACGTTCTCAGGCACAGGAGCCGTGAGATTTGGGTCGTACTTCCACCAATTGAGACCTATGGCCTCAGCTTTATCGACGGAACAAACAAGCAAGCGGATACGGATCGTGAGCAACTCCACGTTCGCAAGCGAAACGCGGATGTCACCCGCAATCACAAGTCCTTTATCGAGTACTCGATCAAGGATGTCCAGCAGGTTTGCTGTTCCGGAAACCGTAGGAACTCTTTGCATAATATCTCAGGAAAAAACAGAAGAGATCGCCGGGGACTGGGAGAATCCACGCGACTCGTGTCACCGCATCCTAACCAGCCTCACTACAAACTGTCAACCTTGGATAGCTTTTTTTCGCTGGCTTACGAGCAATCCGGAAGAGGGAGGAGCCAGTGCCGTAATTTTGAGATGCTCACATTCTCGAAATTGGTTGTCTGAA
>DAHUXR010000119.1 GCA_027307045.1 Acidobacteriaceae bacterium | reverse complement strand
ATCGATGTCAGGCAGAATCGAGCAAACAATGAGCAGGCACCAGAAACGCCAGTCTTTGCGCCAGTCATCTGTTCCCGCCTGGCCCAATGCGGTCCCAACCAATGCGTGGGTAAAAAGACTCGCCATCCGGCTATTGTTTCAGATCATATCCCGCAAACCGTTTAGAATCTCTCGTGAGCCCCATGGTGTCTAATAAGAGTGATGGTTTCTGCCTTCTTTAAGTCGTCGTGTATGCGTTTTATCTCAGTTGTTCTTGTGCTGGGGACGGTTGCGTCTGCTCAGTCCAAAGCTCCCGCCGGCCCTCTGCCGCAAACCTTCAGCGGCTGGCGCATCGACGCCCGGAGCGTGAAGGCCTCCAAAGATCCGGCTGCGGCTGATGCAACTGACGCGCCTGTGCTGAAAGAATACGGCTTCACCGACGTGGAAAGCGCGACGTACAGCCGCAATGGCCGCAAAATGCAGATCAAAGCCGCCCGCTTCAGCGATGCGACCGGGGCCTTTGGGGCTTTTACCTATTACGTCCAGCCACAGATGCAGGTAGAGAAGATTGGTGATCGCGCTGCTTCCAGCAACACACGAATTTTGTTCTTCAAGGGCAATATCCTAATCGACGTGTCCGTGGAGCATCTCAGTGCCATGTCAGGCGCTGATCTGCGCTCGCTGGCCGATGCGCTGCCGCGCCTGACAAACGAAAACGGCAAGCTGCCGACGCTTCCCGCGAATCTTCCATTACAGTCTCTCCAGCGCAACACCAGCCGCTATATCATCGGCCCGGAAGCGCTGGCCCGCCTGGGCGTTCCCATTCCGGCACAGCTAATCGACTTCAGCAAAAGTGCGGAGGTGGCCACTGGCAAATACCGGAGCTCACAGGGCGAGGCTTCAGTGATCCTGGTGAGCTATCCCACGCCGCAAATCGCCAGAGAGCGTATGGACGCCATGCAAGCAGCTGGGCTCACAGGCGGACCGTTCTACTTCAAACGCACAGGCCCGTACGTGGTCGCGGTGAATGGCAACATACCCGCCGACGAAGCGCAGTCTCTGCTCGCTTCAGTGAATTACGACGCCGACGTGATGCCGCTGCAGCCCACCAAGCCTAAGCCCGGCGAAGACCGCGCGGGTTTTGTCTTTGCGTTGGTCATGTTGTGTGTCATCGCGGTGCTGGCGGCTCTGGTGTTTGGCTTCGCTTTTGGCGGTATAAGAATACTGGCCAATCGGATGTTCCCAAATCGGGTTTTTAGCCGGCCAGAGTCGGTGGAGATCATCCGTTTGGACCTTAGGCAGGGCGATAAGTAGCTTAAAAAGAGCCGCTTACGGCGACTGACAGCCCTGGAATGACATTTTTTGTCATTCGAAACGGGATGTTGATAAGATTGTTAAGTTGTTGAAAACAAAGGTATCTATTCTCGAAAAATTCCTTGACACTGCCTTTCGCTGGCCAATAAGATTTCGCCAGAAAGTTCTGATGGTCTTTTTCGAACTCCGTTGGAACTATTCTCCCTTGAAAGAGAAGGCCGTCCTGTTGCCGGACGGCCTTTTCATTTACCGGGTCGCTTCGCGACAAACCGCTGGAGATTGCTTATCGACGTCGAACGCAATCTGCTCCCGAGGCGAGCCGCTCGGTGCCACACGGGCCTCACGGCTGGCGATGTGGACAAAATTTGTCGCTACGCTGCACATCGCTTTGGTGCATTTGTCTTTCTTGAACTGACTCTGTTCCTGATGCGAGCCGCTCGGCGGACTCCTATAATAGTGTTTGTCATAAATCGAGGATCTAAAATTATCAAGCTCGATTTTTCGCGCGGCCCAACCCATCCACCGCGCGAAAGTTGCTGCCATATCACACTGATTTACAAAAAATCTCACAGCAACTAATACCGCGCCCGGTGTTCATACCCGCATAGCAACTTACCTTGGAGGGTGTGAAAGGAGTAGTTTCCATGATTCGACGAAATCTAACGCATCTATTCGCCGTGGTTTTATTTGGCTTAACCGCCAGCATGTGGGCGCAAACCGCCGCCAACACAACGGATGTACAGAGTGATCGCAAGGACGTGCGTAACGATCGCCGCGATTTGAACAAGGACCGCAAAGATATCCGCTCTGACCAGCGCGACCTGAACAAGGACCGCGTTGACCGGAACAAAGACGCCCGCGACATCAACAAAGACCAGAAAGATATCGCCAAAGACCGGCGCGAACGCAACCAGGACCTGAAAAAGGGCGATACCGCTGATGCGTCCAAGGAACAGAAAGACATCAACCACGATAAGCGCGATGTAAACCATGATCGGCGCGATTTGCGGGCCGATAATCGCGACATTCACAAAGACAAGAAAGACCTGCACGCGGACCGGAAAGACGCCCGTAAGGACAAGAGGGACATCCACCACGACCGGCGCGATATCCATCGCGACAAGAAACGCGCGTAGGGACAGCTACCTTTCAGCTGAAAGCCCCGGAAGAATGTCCGGGGCTTTTTCAATGTTGCGAATCGTTTGAGTTACTTTCATCGGGACTCTATTGCACTTGGATGGTCAGTGGCGTCTTAAATACGACACCGGTTGAATCCCAGGCTTGCACCACCATTGAATGAGTTCCTGAAGAAATTGCGAGCGTCGTATCGATCCCAGCCGCATTGATCGCATAGACGGACACGTTGTCCAAATAAATCCGCATTGCGGTGATGGGAGCGGCGGCTGATTTGGCTGCCGCAGTCACCCGCACTGGGGATGTGACTGTGGCTCCCGGCGTTGGAGAACAGACCGTGACCCCAACGGTCGCAGCAGTACACGCTCCGGGACTTCCCTGAGTCACCGTCAGCAATATGAGCGACGACTTGACCACCACGCCGCTTGAGTCCCAAGCCTGCACCACCACGTTATGTGTTCCCGAGCTTACAGTAATGCTCACGTCGAGACTGGCTGCTGACGTCAGGTAAACCGAAATATTGTCGATGTAAATCCTCATGGCGGTGATGGGCAGCGTGGATTTGGCCGCCGCAGTGAAGCGCGCAGGCGAGATCACCGTGCTGCCTGAAACCGGCGAACAAACATTGACTCCGACGGTAGCAGCCGTGCAGCCGGAAGGAGGAGGAGTTGGTGTGGGCGTTGGGCTGCCGGTTGTGAGATAGAAATTCATCTGCGTATCCAGGCTGTCGTTCACGGTTTCGCTCTTGCTGCTGGCGTTCCAGCTTGAGCCTGACGCTGTGACCGAGTAGGTTCCCGGAGAAACCGACAGATGAAAGCTTCCATCAGCGGCGGAGGTCGTGGAAGTGCCGCCCGCGTTCACCTTGATTCCCGCCACCGCAGCGCAGCTTGTTTGGTTACGGACTTTCCCGCTGATGGTTCCCCTGCCGGAATTGGGAAAATTATTGTGATAAAGCAGCGTGAACTGGTTTGTTGAATCCGTCATGTACTGGTTCAGGTAAGGTGAGTAGGTCTGTACAGAGATGCTGTTTGTCGCCGGGTGAAATGTCATGATGCGGAGCCAGCCGTTGCCGCCATTGGCGTAATCCTGATAGTCGGCAAAGAGCTGGTTGACCAGGTTGCCGTTGTCTCCAAGGTCGGCCCGGCGCGCGCCGGAGCCGCTAGTGAAGTGGCCGCTGAGGAACATGATCACGTTTTTGTATTTCCTCAGACGCATCCAGACCGCCTGCCCTGTCGCGTTGCTTGCCGGCATGTCCTGGTCGTCACACAGGTCTTCGCGCGTGTTGTTCTTCAGCACAAAGGAATGGTCCACAACGATCACTTCCTTGTCCGGATTTGCCGCAAGGATGGACTCGGCCCAGTCCAGCGACGCGCTTGTAGGCCGGTATTCCAGGGTGAGAAACAGATATTGCTGTCCATTGATCGTCAGCACGGCGTACGAGTTGGCATTGCTGCCGGCTGGAAAGTTGCCCTTGAAATACGCCTTGCCGGAGTAGCGCCCCGGACCAAACCATTGATTGAAGCCGGAAAGATTGCGGCTAACTTTGGGAGTGAATCCGTTGTAGTCATGATTGCCGACCCCGATCAGGTACGGTATCCCGGCGTTGTCCAGCAGGCGAAAAGCAGCATCAAGATTTTGTAATTGCGCGGTCGAGGCGCCGTCATTCACATTGTCGCCTTCTGTCATGACCATCTGTATGTTCAACGCCTGCCGGTTATTTACGATCCATTGCGTCTGGCTGTTCAGCGCCTGGGGAAAAAACTGCGTTTCATTTTGCGGATCGGGAAAAACGACCACGGTGAAGTCCGGTGCGTTCACCTGCGCGGAAGCCATCGGTTGGAATAACCAGATAGCAGCCAGGAAAAAGACGAATATGGCGGTCGATAGCAGAGGGCGCTGTTGTCCTTGTGTGCTGGCACAGGCCTGGGGGAATTTCATGGTCGATCTCCTTGCAGCCTACAGCTTAAGGAGATCGGCGGACGATAACAGTGATGTTGGTCACCAACGGTTGCTTAGTCCCTGCTTGAACAGCTAGAACTGAGAGGAGAATAGATAGATGAAGTGCACCAAATCTAAGAATTAAATTAATAGGCCCCGACCCTGCGGTCAGGAACGGGGCCTTGTCGGTTTCGCGTGGTTCTTCCCTTACTGCACGTGGATGGTCAGCGGAGTCTTGAATACGACACCGGTTGAATCCCAGGCCTGCACAACGACCGAGTGCGTTCCGGTGGCCAATGCAACAAATGTGTTTAATGAACTCGCGTCGACAGTGAATTTGGAAATGTTGTCCACGTAGATCCGCATCGCCGTGATTGGATGCGTGGATTTTGCCGCTGCCACAAAATGCACAGGCGATGCCACCGTGCTTCCCGCCGCAGGCGAACACACGGTCACACCTGTCACCGTCGCCGTACAGCCAGAAGGTGGAGGAGGTGGAGGCGCGGTGCCAAACATATCTGTCATATCGGCAGCGCTTCCGGCGATGCCGGGATAGCTGTGTACGCCCAGCGCGTCGAGAGTCGTGCGCAGCACATTCTGGTGCTGATAGAACGTTGTGGACATGAAGCCTTTCTTCACTCCGGGTCCCACCGCAAGCGCGACTACGTGCCCGCCGCCGTGCGCCGTGTCAGTGTTGAAGCCTTCGTCAAAGACCAGGATCAGGATGCCATCCTGCTGGAACCCGGGATTATTGAACAAAGGGCCGATATTGTTCTTGAGCCATGCGTCTGCGGTGGCCAGCTTTACGTCATTGGTGCAGCCAGTAGGCGCCGTGGGACAGTCATGCGCGTTGTGGTTCTGGTTGGGCACCACAAAGGAATAATTCGGCAGCTGATTGTTGCTGAGATCGGCAGCGAAATGCGTGAACGGAACCAGGTTCAGCCGTTGCACGCTGCTGTCGGCCACGTCACTGAAATAAGACAGTGGATTATGGTGGCGTATATATGGATATTGGTCGCCGCCAATGTAGCCCACGGAAGGCAGGCTCTCAGCGTAGCTCTTCCATGTTTTGCCCGCAGTCAGCAAATGACGCACGATGTTGTCCACATTCACCGTGGTATTCAACGAGTCATTGCTGGTAACGAGCTGTCCTGCCGTCAGCATGAAATAATTGCCGATGGAAGGATGCACGTTGGCGTAATACTGCGTGGCCAGGGCATTCTGTTGCGCCAGGCTGTTCAGGTACGGCATGGACGAGCTGCCGATCACGGCCGGATAACTCTGGTTTTCCTCCAGTACAACAACCACATGGTTCGAATTTGGGATTTGCGCGGTCAGCAGCGCGGGCACGAACAATACAATGAGAAACAAGCTTAGTTTCTTCAAACTGGGCTCCCGAGGTATCTGATTTTGTACAAATCGAAGAAAGTGGCGGGTACAGCTTCACCGACGGACCGGCGAGTACGGCTCTTACCTAAAGTAGAAGCTCTGGACAGAGCAGAGGATGGCAGGGGTCGCGAGAAAAAGATTCTTGGCAGAGGCATCTTAGTCCTCTGGTAGTACATTTTGGCGGGGTTTTCCCGGCTGTATTTCGGTATAACTTTGATGTGGCGTTATTGGCGGCTAACGCCGTTTAGCTGCAGGATGAGTGGCAACAAGAATTGCTGGAACTGGAGGAACCCATTGATGTCGAAAATGATGACCATGCGGCAAGCGATCGCAGACCACGTTCCTGACGGGGCGAGCGTGGCTTTGGGCTTGCAGATGGAGCAGATGATCCCGTTTGCCGCCGGGCACGAGATCATGCGGCAGAAGAGACGCGGCCTGCGGCTGATCGGGCCAATTTCCGACATTCTCTTTGACCAGATGATTGGCGCAGGCTGCGTGGAAGATGTGGTGGCCGCGTGGGTGGGCAATGTGATGATGGGGTCGGCGTATAACTTCCGCCATGCCACAGAGGTTGAAAATCCTGGCAAGCCCGGCGAGAAGCTGCGTGTCTTTAATATGACGAACTTCACGCTGGCGCTGGCCTTGCAAGCTGGAGCAATGGGTGTGCCGTTTCTGCCGACGCGGACGGCTATGGGCAGCGATGTCCCCAAGGGCAATCATTTTTTCTATCAGATTATTTCTCCGTTTGAACCGAAGGAGACTTTGCTGGCGGTGCGGGCGCTTGTGCCGGATGTGGCGATTGTCCACCTGCAACGCGCGGACAAAAACGGCAATGCGCATTGCTGGGGAAATTTTGGCGTGATGCTGGAAGGCGTTCGCGCGGCGAAGAAGGTGATTGTCTGCGCGGAAGAGATCGTGGATGAAGGCGTGATTGCGAGCGATCCAAACCGCACCGTAATCCCCGGATTTCTGGTGGCGGCGGTGGTCGAATGTCCGCTGGGAGCGCATCCTTCGCCGGTGCAGGGCTACTATAAGAGAGACGATGCTTTCTTCCAGCAGTATCATGCGGAAACCAAAACCCAGGGCGACTTTAATGCCTGGGCGCAGAAATGGGTGAACGGAGTGGCTGCTCGCGTCGAATACGCGAAGCAGTTGGGGGCGGAGCGCGTGGAAGAACTGGGTGTAAAACAGCACGCGTATGCGGCGGAAACCGATTACGGATACTGAAGATTCACCGCAAAGGCCGCGAAGGGCGCAAGGTAGTTGTTTCTGAAATGCCGACCCTGAGCGGAGCGAACGGGGAGGGAGCCCTATGACCACGAGAACCACGAAGGCACAAAAAGTGCACGAAGAGTTTAGAGTAAGCTAGAAGAGAGGGACATCAGTTGATGGGCGGATTCATAAAAGAGGGCAGGGATCCCTCACCCGCAACACCGGCGGGTTCGGGACTTCGGAAAAAATGAAGAAGGAACTCATTGAACTTCGCGTGAACGGCCGAAAACATGAGCTGGCGATTGAGCCGAGCGAACTGCTGCTGGACGTTTTGCGCCAGGAGCTGGATTTCACCGGATCCAAGCGTGGGTGTGACGATTCGTCGTGCGGGGCGTGCACAGTGTTGGTGGATGGTGTCCCGACGCTGAGCTGCACCATGCTGGCCATGAGCTGCGCGTCGGACGAACAAGACGGCCCCGACATCACGACCGTGGAAGGCATTGCCGATCACGGCGCGCTGGCGGCCATCCAGAAAGCTTATGGCGACTGGGGTGGCGCGCAATGCGGCTTCTGCACACCGGGATTCATGGTCACGGTAAAGGCGCTGCTCGACCGTAATCCTGAGCCGAGCGAAGAAGAGATCAGGCACGCTCTGAGCGGAAATTTGTGCCGCTGCACCGGATACACGCAGATGTACCAGGCGATCAAGGCGGCGATCGAGGCGGAGCAGGCAAACCGTTAGCTTCCACCACGGAGACACGGAGAAAAGCTTTGGGTTGGGGAAAATATGTCTGAATTTTCGGTAATCGGGAAACGCGTTGCCCTCGTCGATTCGGCGGGCAAGACCACGGGCCAGGGCAAATACACGGATGACCTGTCAGTGCCCGGGATGCTGACCGGCAAAATCCTGCATTCGCCGTATCCTCACGCGCGGATCAAAAAGATCGATACGTCGAAGGCCGAAGCGGTGGACGGCGTGGTGTGCGTGGTTACGGGTCCGGACGCGCCGAACAAATACGGCATTCTGCCCGTCGGACATGACGAAACGGCGCTGGCCGTCGAAAAAGTGCGGTACGTCGGCGACAACGTGGCGTGCGTGGTGGCGGAGTCGGAATCGATTGCGGAGCGTGCGCTGGAACTGATCGAAGTCGAATATGAACAGCTGCCGGCGTGGTTTGATCCGGAAGACTCGATGAAGGCGGAGAAGGATTGGATCCATCCGCAGCGGCCCAACAATATTGAGAAGGATTATCACCATGTGTTTGGCGATCCGGGCAAGGGCTTTGCCGAGGCTGACGTGGTGATGGAGCATCGGTACATTGCGGGAGAGGTGACGCACGCCGCGATGGAGCCGCATTGCACGCTGGCGTCGTTTGAAATTGATTCACAGACAGGGCAGCCAGGGCGGCTGACGGTGTGGTCGTCAACCCAGGTGCCGTACTACCTGCAGCACAAGCTCTCCATTGTGCTGGAGCTGCCGATGCAGCAGATTCGCGTGATTAAGCCGCTGGTGGGCGGCGGGTTTGGCGGCAAGAGTGAAGTGATTCCGCTGGAAATTATTGCGGCGGTGGCGGCGCGCAAGGCCAAAGCGCCGGTGAAGATCACCTACACGCGGGAAGAAGTTTTCTGGGCGCATCGCGGGCGGCCGCGCACGATTATTGATATGAAGATCGGCGCGAAAAAGGATGGCCACCTGACTGCAGTCGCAGCGAAGGTAATTCAGGATGGCGGCGCGTACTGCTCTTATGGTGTGGTCACCATCCTTTATTCCGGCGCGCTGCTGGGCGCGCTGTATGACATTCCCAATATCAAGTATGACGGCTATCGCGTGCTGACGAACAAGCCGGCCTGCGGCGCGATGCGCGGGCACGGCACGGTGAATGTCCGGTTTGCGTTTGAGAGTCAACTGGATGAAATTGCGGCAAAGCTGGATATCGATCCGGCGGAGATTCGGCGCATCAATCTGCTGAAGCCGCCGTGCATCACCGTGAACAACCTGCGGGTGCAGAGTTACGGATTGCCGGAATGCATCGACAAAGTTATTTCGCGATCGGGATGGCACGAGCGACGCAGCAAGCTTCCGCCCGCGCGCGGTATGGGAATGGCGTGCAGCCATTACGTGAGCGGCGCGGCCAACAGCATTATTCGGTCAGACATGCCGCATTCCACGGTGAATATCAAGATTGATCGCGATGGCGGCGTAGTGGTGTATACGGGCGCGTCAGACATTGGCCAGGGATCAGACACGATGGTGGCCCAGATTGTGGCAGAGGTGCTGGGCATTGGGCTGGGACGGATTCGCGTTATCGCAGCCGATACCGACTTGACGCCGATCGATATTGGGTCGTACTCCAGCCGCGTGACGTTCATGAATGGCAATGCTTCGTTGCGGGCTGGGCAGGATGTGAGAAAAAAAATTGCCGCGGCGGCGGCGGTGAAGATGAACTGCGCGCCGGAAGACGTGATGATGCGGGACGATCGCGTGTGGAAGCGGGGAACGGCGGAGCCGGCGACGAATGGCGCACACGCGGAGCAAATGCTGGAGAAGATCGATGCGCCGCGCGGAAGCGTAAGAGAAGTGAGTGGCCGCGTGGAGGGGCAGACGCTGCGTGGATCGTTACAGCAAAAACGCAAAGATGAAGGTCCCAAAGACAGCATGAGTTTTGAAGAAGCGGTGGTCTCGGCCATTGACTTCACCGGCGCTCTTACCGGGACTGGTTCTTACGCGCCGCCGAAAGATGCACGCGGCGGAGCATTTAAGGGCGCGGGCGTGGGGCCGTCGCCGGCGTATTCATATTCAGCGCAGGTGGCTGAAGTAACGGTGGACGAAGAGACTGGGGAGGTGAAAGTCCACAAGGTCTGGGCAGCGCATGATTGCGGGCGCGCACTGAACCCGGTTTCAGTGGAAGGCCAGGTAATTGGTTCAGTATGGATGGGGCTGGGCCAGGCGATGCAGGAAGAAATGGTGTGGAAAGACGGTCTGCTCATGAATCCTGGCATGCTTGAGTACAAATCGCCATCGGCTACGGAGTCGCCTGAAGTGGAATGCATCATTGTGGAGTCAGTCGATCCGGAAGGGCCGTTTGGCGCGAAGGAAGCGAGCGAAGGCTCGCTGGCGGCAACGATTCCGGCGATCGCCAACGCGATCTATGACGCGGTGGGCGTCCGTCTGCGCGAAGCGCCGTTTACCCCAGAGCGCGTACTGGCGGCGATCAAGGCAAAGCATTCCGAAAAGAAGGCGCTGGATATTACGCGCGGAGATGATCCGGTGACGCCGACGACGTTTCGCGAGCACGGGGGTTCGCTGTGGTTCAAAGGTAAGGGGCCGCAGCGGCATGCGGATGATCCATCAAGACGGGCTTGAAATCCCGAGCGAAGCGAGGGAACCCTATAGCCGCGAGGAGTTTTAAGGATGGAAATGCAAAAAATTTGGGAGCATTGTTCATTTGGGAAGTGGGGAAAGGTAAGAACCAATAAAGCATAGAAGGGAATAGTGATCCCTCACCGCAAAAACGCGGGTTCGGGACTTTGGAAAGAGCTACGCTCGGGACTTCGGAAAAACATGAGCCTTCCTTCATTCAAATTTTTGCGTCCACGGTCGTTGCGGCAGGCGGTCGACTACCTGGCTCGGCATGGCAATGATCTGGCGATTCTGGCCGGCGGCACGGACCTGTTGCCGTCGATGAAGCAGAAGTTGTTTACACCGGGATACGTGATGGACATCCGCGGGATTGAAGAGATCCAGGGAATTCATGTGCGTCCGGGGGCGGGCGTGGAGATTGGCGCGCTCACGCCGCTTTCCGCGATCGAAGATTCCGAGTTCATCCGGCGCAGCTACCGCGTGCTGCATGAGGCAGCCATGACGGTGGCGTCGCCGATTTTGCGCAACATGGGCACGCTGGGCGGCAACATCTGCCTGGACACGCGCTGTGTCTGGTACAACCAATCACTGCAGTGGCGGCGGTCTTGCGGGTTCTGCATCAAGAAAGATGGCGACCTTTGCCACGTGGCTCCGGGCGGCAAGTTCTGCTGGGCGGCGTTTTCAGGCGATACGCCTCCGGCGTTATTGTGCCTGGGCGCGGAAGTTGAGATCGCGGGGCCTTCGGGGCTGCGGCGCGTGGCGCTAAAAGATTTTTATACCAATGTGGGCGATGCGCGCATGAAGATTGAGCGCAATGAAATGTTAACGCGCGTCTTTCTGCCTCAGGAATCAGTGGGCTGGAAGGGAAGCTACATGAAGCTCCGGATTCGCGGGTCGATTGATTATCCGCTGGCGGGCGTGGCGGTGGCATTGAAGAAAAATGGCGGTCCCGTTGAAAATGCAAGAGTGGCGATTACGGCCGTCAATCCCGCGCCGCTGCTGGTGAAAGGCGCGGAGAACGCGCTGGTGGGAAAACAGATTGATGAGCACGTTGCGGCGGTCGTGGGAGAACTGGCGGCCAAGATGGCCAAGCCGTTGACGACTTCAGGACTTACACCGGAGTATCGGAGGGAGATTGTGAAGGTGTATGCGAAAAGGGCGGTGCTCGCTGCGCGATAGCCGGTATTGCTTTTTTGGATTAGTGTTAAGGGATTAACGTTGTGCCAAATCGGGAATTGCCGGATTTCTTTTTCGCTTCTGAACTGTTCTATACTAACGCCTCATGTCTGCAGTCTCTGTGTGAACGTCTGGCCGCATAAGACTGTTGTTACATCAAAAAAATCCTGAGGTGAAACATGACGGAAAAAAATCTTAACGCTTTGGATATCCTGGAACAGGAGACCGCTCCAGCGGTTCGTCAAGAAGCAAGATTCATAACCACCAATCTTCTCGAAGAGCATCCCACGCCGGCGGTAATGGGCGCGGAAGCTCCCCCATCCGTTTCTGTTGAGTTGAGCCCTTCCGGACCGTTCGGGGCCTACTAACTTTCACGAGATCCAGATCAGCCATGGCACTTTTGCTCGCCGGGGGCGCGGATGATCCAAACCTTGACGCCCTGGCAAATGCCGCGGCCAAAGCCGGAGTTGAGCTGCTGAAATTGCGGACGCCTTCCGGCGAGAGTCCCGCATTTTGCTGGGACCCGGCGGCAGGCGCTCCTCGCCTTTCTGGACGCGAACTCACACCCAGCGCAGCTTTCATCCGCTACGATGTGTTTACCGGCATGAAAGATCCACGGCCCGCGGTAAATTCGCGGGCCCTTGCCTGGTACCAGTCCTTGATGGGCTGGCTTTTATCCGAGCCTAGCATCCGCATTTTCAACCGCGATATTTCACAGATTGCCGCGAATAAACCGGCCAGCCTGGTTTGCGCCCGCGAAGCGGGCCTTTCCATACCTGCAACACAGATTACCAATGAAGTGGGGAGTTTCAGCGCCGCCAAGCTGGAGTCCCTCGTGGCCAAACCGGTGGCGGGCGGCGACTATTGTCATTCTCTGGGCGACGCCCTGAACAAAACGGAGCTTCGCGGCGGATTGGCAGCCACGCCGGCCATCGTGCAAAAGCGGCTGGTCCCGCCGGAGATACGCGTCTACGTGATTGGCCAGTTTGCTTTTGCCTTTGAAGTGCGCAGCAATTCACTGGACTATCGGGTGAACCAGGATGCGGATCTCTTTATGTTGCCGGAAGTCCCGAAGGAAGTGGGCATGCTGCGAAAACTCATGGCGAGGTTGGGAACGGACTTTGGCGCGGCGGATTTCAAGACAGATCCCGATACAGGGCAATTGCTGTTTCTGGAATTGAACTCCTCGCCCATGTTCGCGCGTTTTGATCAAGCCAGCGAAGGGCAGCTCTGCGCCGCAATCATTCATGAGTTGACCGCCCATGAAGGCAGTACGTAGTATTTAGCCCGGACGCTGGAGAAGGCATTGACGCTACACGGCTTTGCCAACACCAGACGCTCAATACTCCATGCAAATCACTGACTGCCACATCCACATACAACCCGTTGAGATGTTCAAGGCCGGACCGCTTGAGGTGATGAAGAAGGCGCGCGGCCACTATGAGGACATCCTGGAGTATTGCCGTTCACCCAAGGCTCTGCTGAAGTATATGGATTCCATCGGGTTGGAGCGCGCGGTGCTCATTAATTATGTCGCGCCGGAGACGATGGGCTTCACGCACGAGGTGAATCCGTGGGTAGCGAACTACTGCAAGGAGAATCCCAAGCGGCTGCTTTCATGCGGCAGCGTGCATCCGCGGCACACGCTCAACGTGCAGGCGGAGATGGACAACCTGGTTCGCCTGGGGATACGGCTGATCAAGATCCATCCGCCGCACCAGATGCTTTATGCCAATGACTACCTGAACGGCGTGAAGGAACTGGAAACGATTTATCGGGCGGCGGAAGCGAACGGAATCCCGGTGATGATCCATACTGGGACGTCGATTTTTCCGGCGGCGCGGAATAAATTCGGTGACCCAATTTATCTGGACGACGTAGCGGTGGATTTTCCCAAGTTGAAGATCCTGATGGCGCACGGCGGGCGGCCGATCTGGATGCAGACGGCGTTCTTTCTGTTGAGGCGGCACAAAAACATGCATCTGGACATCAGCGGGATCCCGCCGAAGATTCTGCTGAAATATTTTCCCCGGCTGGAAGAGATCGCGCACAAGACGCTTTTCGGCACGGACTGGCCGAGCCCTGGCATTCCCGACATCAAGCAAAATCTCGATCAGTTCCAGGCGCTTGCGCTGCCTGATCCTGTAAAAGAACAGATCTTGAGCAAGACGGCTCTGGAGATGTGGCCAGCGTAAAGCCTACTGGCGCGGCGTCCTTGTCGCCGTTCCGCATCTAGGCTTCACACGGTTTGCCGTTTCCATGGCGCGGTCACGTATCGCAGGTCGCGGCGGAGGCACGGAGAAGAAGAACGTTTCGCCGCGGATCAACGCGGAACAACGCGGGTCAGGAGGTAGATTGCCAAGATTTGAAAACCAAAATCTTTGAAACACGGAGGAATGGAGGAAGCGGAGGGAAACGGATTCCCGTCAGGTATAGAACCTATGTAACTGTGTCTCGTTTTTGTTATTGGCTATGCTTTGGCAATGATCCGACAGAGCTCAATATTGTTCTTTGGCCTGATTTTATCCACGTCTTTAGCGACTGCTCAAGAAACCCAGTCGCTGGGAGATATCGCCCGAAACATCAAGGCACAAAAGCAGGCGGCGCGGAACGCAACCGGGACTCCTTCATCTTCGAAGCCGACGGCCACACCGGCTGCGAACACTGGAGCCGCAGCGCCGCAACCTGCGCCGGCTGCCGCAACTGCCGCAACCAGCACCGAAGCGGAGATCGTTCCCGACCTGAATCCGAACGTTGCCACCGACATTCACGGGATTGAGAAGTACGAGGCAGCCATCCGGCAATTATTCCAGCAAGAGAAATTCGCTGAGATTGACCGGATTGCCGCTGAAGCAAGGACTACAAAGGCCCGTTTCGCTGGAGGTTATTGGAAGGTGCACACCATCTATCTGGCGCTGGAAGAGCCTGGGACAAAAACCAACGCCAGCGAAGCAGAGTGGACGCAGCATCTTGCCCGCCTGGAAAATGGAAAGAGCAATTTCCTAATTCAATTACAGCGCGAATTGTCCTGGCCGAGGCGTACAACTCCTATGGATGGAAGGCGCGCGGGACCGGCTATGCGAACCAGGTGACGGATGAAGGATGGCAGCTGCTGGCAGAGCGCGTGCACAAGGGACAGGCAATACTGGAAGAGGCGCAGGCGCTACCGGAGAAGTGCCCAGAGTGGTATGCGGCGATGATAGAGATCGCCCGCAGCGAGGACTGGGAGCAGGACCAGTTGCAGGCATTATTCCAGAAAGCCGTCGCATTTGAACCGGAATACTACTACTACTATCGCATGCTGGCCGACTCTCTGTTGCCCAAGTGGGGCGGAGAAGAAGGCGACGCGGCACGCTTTGCCGCTGCCGTGGCTGACGGCATCGGCGGCAAGAAAGGCGACCTGA
>DAHUXR010000118.1 GCA_027307045.1 Acidobacteriaceae bacterium | reverse complement strand
AATGCGGACCTTGTGGTGGATGTGCCCGTAGAGATCGGGATAGAGCTCCGGCTGCAGAATGCGGTCCAGCACGGAAAGCTTGGATTCTTCCTTGGTCTTGAAAGACCCCGGATCTTCCAGCACTTCTCCGTCGCGATTGCCCAGAATGTTCGTGGAAAACCAGCCGTTCATGCCCAGCATGCGGGCCTTGAAACCGGGCGCCAGAATGGTCTTCATCAGCGTCTGGCCGGTCTTAAAATCTTTGCCCGCGATCGGCGCATTGTTGGCCTTGGAAAGCTCCATCATCACCGGAATGTCCACGGTAAGATTCGGCGCGCCATTGGCGAACGGAACGCCTTCCATCAGCGCAGCATAAGCGTAGATCATTGACGGAGCAATGTTGGGATCGTTCTCTTTCAGCCCGCGCTCAAACGCGTCCAGCGATTCATGCACTGCGCTCTGCTTAGTGAATGTTTCCGTCGATGCGCACCAGATCATCACCAGCCGGTCAGCCTTGGACTTCTTCTTGAAGTCCTGAATATCGGCCCGCAATTGTTTTGCCAGTTCAAACTTGTTCTTGCCTTTTTTCACGTGCTTGCCGTCCAGCAGCTTCACGTAATTGCGATCAAACACCGCCTTGCGCGGCTTGATGGACTTCATGAATGGCTTGATCTGGTTGAGCAGGTCTTTTTCCAGCACACCGGCATTCATGGCGGCGGCGTACGCGTCTTCTTCAAATATGTCCCAGGAGGTAAAAACCAGGTCCTTCAGATTTGCCAGAGGCACAAACTTGTTGATCTTGGGCGATCGATTGTCCGTGCGCTTTCCCAGTCGGATGGTCCCCATCTGCGTGAGCGATCCAATGGGCTTGGCGATCCCCTTGCGAATGGCCTCTACGCCGGCAACAAAAGTGGTGGCCACAGCCCCCATGCCGACAATCATTATGCCCAGCTTGCCGCGGGCAGGAGCTATTTTGGTTGCAGTCGTGTTTTCAGCAGAAGAAGCCATTAATTTACGGAACCGTCCTTGATGTGAGTGGAAACTTATTATCTTCTCGTATTGAGCAGTGTTTGTAAACCTGTTAAGCGGCTGTGGCGCGTATCCGGCCCTTCCAGTGCGACCACACAAACTTGAGCCGGTTTGCGGGCGTGAGCGGAGCGAGGGCCCGCAGGCGAAATCCTGAGCGGATCCGAGGCTTGCCGAGTAGGAGTCGAAGGACCTCTTTCCTCAAAAACTTTTATGTCTCAGCTCTCATTCGTCCCTTCCAGTGCGACCAGATAAACCAGCCAATCCCAATCAGCAGAACGAGGATAATCACCGCGTCCAGCCGATGGAACCACTGTTTCAAGCGCGGATCTTTGTCCCAGTGCTCGCCCAGCTTCATGCCGATCCAGGCCAGCACAAAGCACCACGGCCATGAGCCAATGAAAGTGTAAACGTGGAAGCGCAGACGCGGCATGCGTGCAACGCCTGCGGGCAGCGCAATGAACGTCCGGATCACTGGAAGCAGCCGGCCTATTAAAACCGCCGCAGCACCAAAGCGCTTAAAAAATCGTTCAGCCAAGTCCAGTTCATGTCGGCCAAGGAAAATGTAGCTTCCGTATCGCTCAATCAGAGGCCTTCCACCGTAGTGTCCAATTTCATAAGCGACAACTGAGCCAAGATTGCAGCCGATCGCGCCCACCGTAGCCGCCAGCAGAAGATTGAATTGCCCCTTGTACACCAAAAATCCGGCAAAGGGCATGATGATTTCCGAAGGCAATGGAATGCACGCGGACTCTATGGCCATCAGCAGCATCACGCCGAGATATCCGGCTTTCGAGATTACGGCGATAATGAACCCGGCTAAGGAAGCAATGATTTTTTCAAGCATTCAGTGGGGTCTTTTAGAAATCCTGTGAGTCTTAAAAATCTTGCGAGTCTTAGAAATCCTGCGAATCTTGGGTGAAGGTATATCCCGGCAAGGTCATGCCGCTATCGTCCTTGGTGATCTTCACTCGGATGGTTTCGGCATCCGGGGCGCTGACTTTGGCCGGGCGAAGCATAGCGTACTGAGTGAACAACTCGCCGTAAACTTTCGTGACAAGAAAGTTATCGCCGCTTTCGTCGCTGCGCCAGACCTGCCCTGCTTGCACCGCTTTGACCATGAATTCCAGAGTAATGATTGAGGCTCGTACAGGTCAATGGCTGCGAACCACGGTTAGCACTCAGCCTTCAGCCAATCAGGCTGACCCCAAATCCAATCCCCCGCCCGCCTCCGGTTACTCCTTCCCTCCGTGTTTCAAGGTGTTGGTTTCCGATGACGGCGATTCCGCGCGATGTCGGCGATCACGGCGATTACTCCGGCAATTTGCCGCTGAACAACTCTTCTAACCCCGCAGCCGGGCAGCGCACGCCCACATAAAACGTCCCGAACAAGGCATACACGGCGCTGACTTCGTCAAAGCGCATTTCGTAGATCAGTTTTTTGAAGATCAGCGGATCGTCGGCAAAAAGGTCCACGCCCCACTCCCAATCGTCAAAGCCAATCGACCCGGTGATGATCTGCCTGACCGTCCCTGCATAACGACGTCCCACCAGCCCGTGTTCTTCCATCTGCCGCTGCCGCTCTTCAATCGGCAGGCTGTACCAGTTCTTGTCCTCGCCCCGGCGGCGGTCCATGGGGTAGAAGCAGATATAGCGATTGGGCGGAATCTGCGGGAACAGCCGTGGACGCATAGCCTCGGTCTGGCGCTTGATCGTCTCTTCTATCACCTCATTCCACTCTGGCGAATGCGGCACAGTTCCCTGCTCGCGCAAGGTGCGATACAGCTTGACTGATGAGTCGTAAAGGCCAAGCTCAACCACGGAAAGATAAGATGTGGTCTGTTCCAGGTAATCGCTCAGGCGCAGGTGTGAGATGGCCAGTTCGGCGGCCTTAAGCTGGTCAAAAGAATTGCGGAAGTGCACCACCAGCAGATCGCCTTTGTGCCCCAGCAGGGAAAACACGGCGGTCTGGCCGGTCACGTCGTTTTCCATCTTCAGCAGCGCGGCAGAGGCTTCCGCGGCAATCTCATGCTGCTGCTCCGGGCCCAGTTTGCGCCATTCCGCCCAGCGTATGCGAAACATCTGGTGTAGAACGCTGGAGCCTTCAAGCGTCAGCGGTACCGCATGCAGGTCACTGCCCTGGATCTTCATCTCTGCCTTCGTGGTGGTTGCCATCGTTTCCTCAGCCCTCTTCACTATGCCTATTGTGATTGTAAGCCCGCTGCTTTAGATTTTGTGTCATGCCCGTTGCAAAAACGTCCCGTGCAAAAGCGCCCGCCGGCAAGACCAAGCCGCCTGCCAAGGCCGCTCCCGCGAAGTCTAAACCCGACAAGACCAAAGCTTCCGCCGTCAGGTACGATCCGCTCGCCCCGCAGCGCGTTCAGGACATTCTAAATCGGCTTGACCAGCGCTATCCCAACGTCCGCTGCGCGCTGCACCACAACAATGCCTGGGAGCTGCTGATTGCCACGATCTTATCGGCCCAATGCACGGACGTGATGGTGAACAAAGTAACGCCAGGACTGTTCCAGAAGTATCCCACGCCGCAGGCCATGGCGGCCGCCACTCCGGAACAGCTTGAGCCTGATCTTCGGCCAACCGGCTTTTATCGCAACAAAGCCAAGTCAGTTGTGGGCGCGTCGAAGGCCATCGTGGAAAATTTTGGCGGCCAGGTGCCGGACGAAATGGACAAACTATTGACTCTTCCGGGCGTGGCCCGCAAGACAGCCAACGTCGTACTGGGATCATGGTTTGGAAAAGGTGTTGGAGTTGTGGTCGATACCCACGTCCATCGCATCTCGCGGCGGCTGGAACTCACGAAGGCTGACGACCCGAAAAACATCGAGCAGGACCTGATGAAAGTGCTTCCGCAGCCGAAATGGATCGATTTCTCGCACCAGATCATCCATCACGGGCGTGCTCTGTGCATTGCAAGGCGGCCGAAATGCGCCGAGTGCCCGATTGAAAATATCTGCCACGCCGCGGATAAAACATGGTCGACGGTGGAAATACATAAGGCAGCCAAGCCGTAGAAAACCTACCACGCAGACACAGAGGCACGGAGAACGGCATAATGAATCGCGCACGGATAATCGCAACTCTCGCACTTATATGGACCGCCGCAACGTCGTTGATTGCGCAACCTAGCGTCATCACCGACCCTACCCAGATTAGTTCAAAGCAAAAATTCGACATTCAGCCCTTCACCGTCGAAAAGCTCTACATGACCCACAACATCGGTGACAGTTCGTGGTCGCCCGACGACAAGCAGGTGGCGTTCGTCACCAACATCAGCGGGCGCAACAATATCTGGGTCGTCTCGGCTGAGAGCGGCTGGCCGACGCAGCTCACTGTCAGCAACCAACGCCAGGCTAATGTCACATGGTCACCCAAGGGCCGCTGGATCGCCTACAACTCTGATTATGACGGCAACGAGCAGTGGGACTTATTTCTGGTCTCCACCACCAACGGACAAGTCGTGAACCTCACCAACACGCCTGAAGTTTCAGAAGAAGGCGCGGCGTGGGCGCCTGACGGAGAGAAGATTGCCTACAGCGTAAAGCCCAAGCGCTCCCCCAATTACGAGCTCGACACCATCGAAATTGACACCAAAAAAATTATCCACCTCACAGCCAACACTCCATCGCAACTCAGCAACGCGTCGCCCATCTGGTCGAAGGACGGGAAGTCGATCGTCTTTACGCAGCAGCGGGCCGACAGCAAAGACGCAAATATCTTCATCGTGAGCGCGGCGGGCGGCAAAGCCACGAACCTTACGCCGCATCAGGGAGAGAACAACTTCCTGGCGACAGACATCTCAACCGACGGCAAGACTCTGCTGATCACCTCTAACGCCGGCAACGGCTACCAGAACGCCGCGCTCCTGGACATAGCAACAAAGAAGATCTCCTGGCTCACAAATGACAAATGGGAGGTTACCTCAGGACACTTTTCGCGCGACGGCAAACGCGTCACCTGGATGGCGAACGTCGACGGCAATCAGGACATTTTCTTTTACGACCTGGTGGCAAAGCAGGCGCACGCGCTCCCGATCGCGAAGGGCATCAATTGGCTGGCAGGGGCGGAAAGCGCATTCAGCCATGATGGCGCGCGACTGCTCTATCGGCATGAGGGCGCCAATGCGCCGAACGATCTGTGGACCTACGATTTCGCAACGCAAAGACCCCTGCAAGTGACGCATTCGCTCGTGGGCGGTCTCCGCAGCCAGGACTTGGTCGAGCCATTCCTGGTCCACTATCCCAGCAAGGACGGAAAGTGGCAAATCTCCGCCTTCGTTTACGTTCCCTACAACGCGGAGAGAAACGGCCAGAATGCCCTTGTCGTCGCCATCCACGGCGGTCCAGAGTCGCAGGCCATGAATTTCTTCAACCGCAACATTCAATACCTGGTAAATCAAGGATACTTCGCAATCGTGCCGAATTACCGGGGCTCAACCGGCTATGGCAAGGAGTTCCAGGATGCCGACCGCTTTGACATGGGTGGAGGCGATCTGGAAGATGTGATCGCTGCTGCCGAGTGGATGAAGAAGACTGGCTTCATCGATCCAAAGAAAATGGCGGTCGCCGGCGGCAGCTATGGCGGCTATCTCACTATGATGGCCGTTACCAAGGCGCCCGATCTCTGGGCCGCCGCCGTGCCTATTGTTCCGTTCGTCAACTGGTTCACTGAGATTGAGAATGAAGATCCCGCCTTACGCGAGTACGACATCTCTACCATGGGCGATCCTGTGAAAGACAAGGCGCGGTTGCAGGAGCGCTCACCCATTAACTTTGTCGACAGGATCAAAGCGCCATTGCTGTTGCTGGCCGGGGGCAACGACCCGCGCTGTCCCAAGACAGAAGCCGAGCAGGTGGCCAGCGCGGTCAAGAAACGCAATGGCATCGTGGAGCTGAAGGTTTATGAGAACGAAGGCCACGGCTTCGTGAAGGTGGAAAACCAGATCGACGCCTACACGCGCCTTGCGGAATTTCTGAAGAAGTATGCGCCGCCGGCCAAGTGCGGATGCAACCTTGAGTAATGTCGCTACGCTCCAACCCGCCAATAAGCATGCTCCGCTCTGGGATGTTCAGCGCTTAAATCGGCGGGCTCAGCGCGCAAGCCGGCTTCGCCCGGAATTCAGCTTGCTTTTCCTTTGCGCTCTTTGCGTCCTTTGCGGTGAAAATCTTTGAGCACTATTCGTCCCGATGCGTCGTGAGAACGTGTTTAGCAATTGCCAGTGCCAAACCTTCCATCGTGTATTCCAGGGCTTCAATATTCGGTCTGAATCCGGCTTGCCGCAGCGTGTCGCTGGTGACCGGCCCTATCGACGCCAGCCAAATTTCGCGGAGTCCATGCCAATGGTCTTTCTCCAGCAGCGCCAGGAAATTTGTTGCCGTGGACGAACTGGTAAATGTCACGATGTCCGGCCGCGATGTGTCGTTAGAAAAAAGACGATTCAGTTTCGCCTTGGCTCCCTTGGGCACATGCGTCTCGTAAGCCTCAGCCACATCCACTTTTGCGCCGGCCTTGCGTAACTCAATGGGCAGAACATCGCGAGCCACCTTGGCCCGCACCAGCAGCACACGCTTCCCTTCTGTCGTGTCCGTCAGCGCTTCCACTACGGCCTCGGCAACATACCGGTCAGGCGTCACGCTGACTTTCAGACCCTGCTTTTCGATTTCCCGTTGCGTCGCCGGCCCGATCGCCGCCACCTGAAGATGCGCCAGCTTCGCGGATGGAATGCGCAACTTTTTGAGCCGCGCAAACATCGCTTCCACACCGTTCGCGCTGGTAAGGATCAGCCAATCGTACTTGCCGATATTTTTTAGCGCCGTATCAAGCGCCTTATAACTGGTTGGCGGCTTGATTTCGATGGTAGGAATTTCAACTACCTCTGCACCCATCTCGCGCAAAGGGTCGGCCAGCCCGCCGGACTGTTTACTGGCGCGCGTGGTCAGGATTCGCCATCCGCTCAGCGGTTCTTCTTGATTCCCGCTCACTGCTTTCTTGGTGCCCGTAGCTGATTTATTTGTGCTCATGGCTGCTTTGGCACTTCAACTTCCTGCGCGTACACATCGTCAAGAATCTTGTCGCCGCCGCGCCACAGCAGCGTTTGTGCTGTTTCGCGGCCCAGTTTCACGCCATCAGTTCCATCTGCCTGCTCGCGCAGGATCTGGCTCCCGTCCGGTCGACCGACCATGGCGCGCAGAAACAGACGGCCGCCTCTCTTCTCAGCATACGCTCCTATGGGTACCTGGCACCCGCCGCCGAGCGATCCCAGCAACGCGCGTTCGCAATCGATGGCCGCATGAGTATCAGCATCATTCAGAAAAGCCAGCAGCGTTTTGGTCTGCTGATCGCCTCGCCGAATTTCAATGGCCAGCGCGCCTTGCCCCACGGCAGGACACATCACGTCGGCTGAGATGCGCGAGCGCACATGCGTTTCCAGTCCCAGGCGCAGCACGCCTGCCGCTGCAAGAATGATCGCATCATACTCGCCGGATTCAAGCTTCCTGAGCCGCGTATCCACGTTGCCGCGCAATGGGAATACCGCAAGATCCGGACGCACCGACTTCAACTGGCACTGCCGCCGCAAGCTGCTGGTCCCGACTTTCGCGCCCTGTGGCAGTTCTTCCAGGCTGGAAAACTTCACGGAAATAAAAGCGTCGCGCGGGTCTTCCCGCTTCATGATCGCCGCAAGTTCAAACTCCTGCGCCAGGTCCGTGGGAACGTCTTTCAGGCTGTGCACCGCCAAATCAACGCGCTTCTCGTGCAGCGCTTCTTCAATCTCTTTGGTAAACATCCCCTTGGTGCCGACCTTGGCCAGCGCCACGCTGGTGATCTTGTCGCCGGTGGTCTTGATGACCTCAATTTCAACGGTGTGGCCTTTAGCGCGCAGCAGCGCGGCCACATGATTGGCCTGCCACAACGCCAACTGCGAGCCCCGAGAGCCTATTCGAAGTTTGGCCATTTACTCTTTCGGTTTTCCAGTATTCAGATTGAAGAGCCGCCGGATCATCTCATGGATGGTAGCAGCCTCAGGGTGATCGGTTGAGGATTTGAGCGTGGTAATGGGCGTATGCAGCAGTTTGTTGATGATGCCGCGGGTCATCGCGTCAATGGCGGCTTCTTGTTCCGGCGTAATCGTTCCCAGCTTGCCGCGGATGCGGTCAATCTCCGCCTGCCGGATCGTCTCACAGTATTCCTGAAGCGAAAGAATCGTGGGCACCACGGCCAGCGACTTCATGCGCGAAGCGAAGCGGTCCACTTCCAGCTCAATAATTTTCTCCGCGCGCTCGGCCTCCTTTTTGCGCTCGCTGGCGTTGTCCGTCGCCACAGACTGCAAGTCATCCACGTCATACACAAACATTCCGTCCAGCTTGTTCATGTCCGGATGCACGTTGCGGGGCACGGCAATATCGATGAAGAACATGGGCCGGTTGCGACGGCCTTTCATCAGGCGCTCGCCATGCTCGCGGCGGAAAAGCGGCTCCGGGGCTCCAGTTGAAGTCAATATAATGTCAGCGCTGTCTGAGGTTTCGTGCAGCTGGTCGAAAGAAACGGCCCGACCGCCAAATTCTTCCGCCAGTTCCACTGCGCGCTCCAGCGTGCGGTTGCTGACAATAATATTTTTAGCGCCGTGGGCGATCAGATGCCGCGCTGCCAGCTCCGCCATCTTGCCTGCGCCCACCAGAAAGACGGTCTTATCTTCCAGCGATCCAAAAATCTTTTCCGCCAGTTGCACGGCCACTGAAGCAATGGAAACGCTGGAACTGCCGATTGAAGTCTCTGAGCGTACACGCTTGGCCACCGCAAAAGCACGGGATAGCAGCGCGTCCAGCCCAGAGTGGATTGCACCCAACCCCCGCGCAAGGGCGTAAGCTTCTTTTACCTGGCCAAGGATCTGCGGCTCGCCCACCACCATCGAGTCCAGACTGGACGCAACGCGGAATACGTGGCGAACTGCTTCGCGCTGCTCAAATTCGTAAATATGAGAATTAAGCGCCGTGGGACTCACCCCAAAATAGCTGCCCAGAAATCCGCGCAAATCCGCGCCCTGCTTGGTGCTGGTAACCACCTCAACGCGATTGCATGTGGAAAGAACCATGCCTTCATCCACGCCGGGCTGCTGCACCAGGCTGCGGATGGCGTCCGGCAACTGCGCTTCCGGCACAGCAAGGCGCTCACGCACCTCAAGCGGAGCGCTGTTGTGGTTTACGCCGATAACGTGAAAGTTCATGGAGCAATAAACCTGTGTGTCTGGCTGAAATTATTTGCGGCCCATGCCAGCACAGCCGCGCCAAAAGCAAACGTCGCTAAATAGGCCGCCCGCCGGCCGCGCCATCCCGCATTCCAGCGCGTATACAACAGGACCATATAGATCACCCACATCAGTCCAGAAAGCAAAATCTTAGGATCGGCAAAGTATCTGCTGCCAAAGCGCGCTTCCGCCAGAATAGAACCAGCGATCAGTCCCAGCGTCATGAACGGAAAGCCCCAGATCAGGCATTTGAAACCGATTTCGTCGATTGTGGCCAGCGCGGGCAGTCGCGACCAAAATCCATGCATCCCAGCCTTGGTTTTTAAATTTCGCTCCTGAAGCAGATAAAGGATGCTGGCGACAAAGCTGAAGAAGAGCGCCGAGTATCCGATAAGAATCAGAGCAACGTGGATGTAAATCCATTGCGTGCTTACAAAGAGTGGCGCGGAAGGCTCGGTGGGCTCGGCATAAGACGAGGCTGAAAAAGTGAGCCAGAAAACCAGCGGAAAAACGGCCAGCCCTGGCGAGGTGGCGCGGAAGCGGGCATAGACCACAAAGAAAAACACCATCAGCACGAACGCCAGCAATGATTCCAGTCCATGCATAGACGTGGGCGCCCATGTGCCGCTGAACATGGCATTTTCCACGATGGAGACAAAATGAAACACCATTCCCAGCCCCACCGCCGGCAGGGTGATTCGGGTCAGGACTTTCCTGCCTCCCCAAAATGACGCCAGGGCATAAAGCAGGCCCACCCCGTACAGACTCAGGGCCACGCGTAACCAGAACAGCGGAAGCATAAGTTATTGCAAATTATAGCCGCGAGTGCCTGTAACACCTGTGATAAAACGCACAAAGGTACTCTCAGCGCAAAAGGCTGCGGGGCCGGAGGAATAGGACCGGTGGATCCCGCCGTCCAAGCTTAACATTCGAGCCGCGAATTATCGTTCATTCGAGTGGTGAATACCGTTCCGGGTTTAAAGTACCTACGTAATGTTTCGGTCGCGGTGCGATTCATCTACAGTGGTTCTCAACTATTGGAAGCCAGCCGCTTTGGGCATTTCGTTTTGCGATCTCTGCAAAACGGCTCGACGGAAGCAAATGCCGCGACTGTGACACAAGAAAACAATTTTTTTACGAGCACGGCTGATAGCTGTAACGCCAGCGTGTTTTAGTCGGCGTTGCGCCCTGAACATCAGGGACGCTCGTGAGCTATTTGTGCCAGCGTCTGCGCGAATGCACATGTGTGTCTCCGCGGGCCGGGAGAAGTGGGTCGCATTGCAAGCCCAGGGTCGGCAACTGGAGGTTATGAGTTGGTTTTTATCCATGCTGATTGAGCAGCAAGCTTCTAAATTGCCCCGGGCCCTGCTCGAGGTTCACTGTATGAGTGCATTGAGAAGTCTGGTTATATGACACTGCGGGAAGAATATTAGCAGCGCGCTGGCCGCCTCTGCGGAGCTAACGGATCGAGAGTTTCCGGTACTTTTCTGCAGCAGACTCCGACGAAATATGGGTGTAATACACCTCTTTCAGGAAGTACGGCTTGGCCTTGGCGCCAATGATGGGCAGGATCTCGATGTGCCAGTGGTAGTCCTCGTCCACGGTTTTCCAGTATTGCAGAATGTTCGACTTCTGGTAGGTGTTTGGGACCGTGTGCAGCACCAGGTAAAACGATTCTGAAACGCTCATTACCCGCTGCAGAGTTCGGCGGATCAATCCGGCCAGTTCGTTCAGATGAGCCGACTTCGACGTAATTGACCGCTCAAAGGAAGATTCATGCTTGCGCGGCATGATCCAGATCTCATAAGGGACGCGCGAAGCGAACGGACACATGGAAACAAAGTGGTTGAGGGCCTCCACGATCCTGATGGGGTTGCGCAACTCCTGCCCCAGCGTGTCACAAAAAACGCAGCGCTCTTTTTCAAGATAGTAGTCGCGCGAGGCGCGCAGCTCGTACAGCACGCGCCGCGGCACAAACGTCGTGGCCGTCAGTTCGGAAACCGGGTGGTCAAACTCCTGGCTTGCTGCGGGCCCATGGTTCTTGAACATGGTGACGTATTTAAAGCGCAAGTCGCCTTTCAGGTCCTGGATGCGCTGCGCGGTCAGCAGCAGGAACTGGGAAATTTCAGCGTCCGACGATTGCCACAGCTCAATGTCGTGACGGATGCTCTGCACCAGCACCTCATGCGCGCCCACGGTGTTCATGGCATCATAAATGCCTTCGGCATGGCGATGCGGCTCGCCTTCAATGCGATAGAGCGGCGCTGGATGCACCATGGCAGAGATTGGGCCGCCGCCAAGTTCGTTGCCATTCAACGTGGCAATTACCTGTGGCGCGTTCTGTGCTCCGGGGCAAAATGGGCAATGTCCGGGCTGTGCTGGGCGCTCCACGTCATCGCCCACAATGACCCAGGAGCGAGTAATCGGATCTTTGCGCAATTCCATGCTACATCTAGGAAAACAGAGGTTGGCAAGCGCGGTCAATAGACGATTGCATATTGACCAAAATCGATCTGTGCGTGTACTAAAGAATGTGATGAAAAAATGTGATGACAATGACCGATAAACAACTTGTGCTGGCGCTGAAGGCCGTGGCCGATCCGGCCCGGGTAAAAATACTTCGGCTGTTGAAACAAAAGGGCCAATGCTCTATTGGAAAAGGCGTGGGCATGTGCGCATGCGACGTGCAGGACCACGTCACACTCTCACAGCCAACGATTTCCCACCACATGTCAATCCTGCGGAAAGCCGGGCTGGTGCAAGCAGAAAAACAGGGCTTGTGGATGTGGTATCGAAGGAACGAGAAGTCGCTCAAAGAGCTGGCGCACGCCGTGAGCGCCGATTTATAAGAAGCTAGAAACCAAAAAACCACAAAGGCCACGAAGGATCACAAAGGCGTTGTTCCCGCTTTCCTTTGTGTCTCTTCGTGGCCTTTGTATTACTAACAATCAGATTCTTCTCAACCCGCGAAGAATTTTCCCCTTTAAGCCCTTTCGCATTCCGGTCTTTTCTTCAGGTCCTAAGTCCTCCGAAGCTTCTTGCGTTGAAGTTTTGACTTTGACTGTTGACTCTTGCTTTTGGGTTTCTCCGTGTCTCCGTGTCTCTGCGGTAGATGTTTCTTTTTTGGTTGCGGCTCCGCCGCGCTGTGGTTAAGCCTTTTTTACCGCACTACCGACGCAAACATAGGCGACTGCATAAGCTGCTGGAAGTTCTTGTCGTCGGCCTTGAACTTGACCACCAGCTTATTGGTATCGTTGTCCACGGTGGTACCGTCAATCGCCGCCTTTTCCGTGGGGCTGGCGTCCATTTTCTTGAACAAGATGCCGGCCTTCAGGACGGAAGAAAGAGTTGAAGCGGTCACATTGTCAGACGTGAGAACGTTCAGGTTGAACTCCACGCCATGATCAAAGTCGATGGTATAGCGCGAGCCCAGAAGCTTCTTCTTCATGGTGTCAAATTCGCCGAGTTCGGCAGCGCTTCCCAGAGCAGACTTCAACATGGTCTCAGTCCCGGCGGCATCCAGCACGCTCCAGACCGTTCCTGCCTCAACGTTAGGAATCAGATCAGTGATCTCGCGATTGGCATTCAGGCTCTGGCTGGAATTGTCGCGAGCATCAAGCGCGGCCTTTACGGCTGAAATATCGCCAAACAACATGGTCCAGTCATCCAGAAAGGTCATCTGCATCCCGCCGGCCATGGGATAAATCATGGAGCCGTTCTTCTTTGTGCCCTTGATTTTCTGGTTGGTGATCTTGAGCATCAGCTTTTTGCGCGGGAACTGGCCCTGCGCGATGCCGACCATCTGCAGGCCCTGGTCTTTCATCCGGAAAGATGCAAGCGTGATCTGGTCAATGTCCTTGTCAGGGTTCACACCGATATCTTTCAACGCATCTTCAAACTGCTTCATGTTGGGCGGAAGCAGCTTGGCCTTCATGTCCATGGCCGTATCGGAATTTTTCATGCGCCGGTAATCGACGTTGATGATCTGCTGGACCTCAATGGGAATAACCGTTCGCGCGGCAGTACCAAGTGAAGCGGCAAAGGCAGTAAGCCCGCTGGATAGAAAAGCGAGCGCGATCACAAGAGTGCGTTTCATAGTCATATTTTAGTCCGGTTTTGCTTAATCTGATGCGTTCAGGTGCAGCTCAGGATGCTAATTTCCCATTACTTAAGGTATTCACCTCTGGAGATCCACTACTCTTGAACGTATCTCGTCGGCAAAATCAGCATCTTTTAATGAGCCCAGGTTGATTTCCACGTTGGCTAAGGCCCCAACAATGGCCGCGCTGGCCAGGGACAGCGCCACGGTAAGATCAGACGCCATGTTCGTACTGGTGATGGGCTTCAGCGTCTCAATGATGTCTTTGACCTCGCGCGCTCTCTGCGCCGTATCCATGGGAACGGTGGTAGCGCCCTGCATGGCGGTTTCGATCGCTGCTTCACCGTCGCTGGAAGTTTTGGCCAATTTGTAGGCCGCCAAAACTTTATTGTAGCTTTCGGCGTCCGCATCGATGCCGGCTTTCAACTCTTCACGAAGCTGCGCCAACCGGGCCAGCACCGCGCTTAACTGCGGTTCGTATTGCGCATAGGCTTTCTTCGTCCGCGACATCGCAGCGACCATGCTTCCCAAAGCCGCCGCCATCGCGGCGACGGACGCTGCGGCGCTGCCTCCGCCGGGAGTGGCAGTGGGCGCGGCCAATTGTTCTATGAATGGCTCAACACCAGCACGCAGGCCTCCTACGGCCATCTTGCCGCTGGTTACCGCAACCAGCCGGTTCTCCAGGATCATGGACGAATCAAAGTTTTCTACCTGAAGAAACCACTCCGCCGCTTGCTCCAATGCTTTCTTGGGAATCAAACCGACGATCTCACTGCTGAGCGGCTGCACGCCGTAGCGCTCAGCTTCCCTTTTCACGAATTCGAAGACGCGCGCGATAGGCGTCTGCTCAAAATCGGTCAAGTTCATCGACACCTGGGCCATCCCACGGACCTCAAAGCCCGCGCCTTTTACATAGCGCAACCCGCCGGAAGAATAGCGCACGGCCTTGGCAATTTTCTTTGCGATATCGACATCTTTGGTGTTGAGAAAAACGTTATAGGCAATCAGCGCTTTGCGCGCCCCGACGACCGTGGCTCCTGCCGTGGGATGGCAGCGGGGATCGCCGAAATCCGGGCAGCGCGCCGGGTTCACCAGAATGTCTTCTTTTAAACCCTCAAACTGGCCACGGCGGATGTTTTCCAGGTTCTGCCGATCTGGATTTGTAGCCGCAGATTCATAGAGATAGACAGGGATCTTAAACCTTTTCCATATCTCTTCTCCGACCTTGCGGGCGATGGCGACGCAGTCTTCAATGGTAACGCCCTCAATGGGAATAAATGGAATCACGTCAGACGCGCCTATGCGGGGATGAGCGCCCTGGTGTTTGGTCAGATCAATCAGCTCAGAGGCTTTGCCGACGCCGCGAATCGCAGCTTCGGCAATGGCTTCATGGTCGCCTACGATAGTAATCACGCAGCGGTTGTGGTCGGAGTCCATCTCGCGATCGAGCAGAGAAACGCCGGGGATTTTCATCGCCTCGACAATGGCATCAACAACGCTTTTGTCGCGGCCTTCAGAGAAATTGGGAACGCATTCAACCAGTGTGGACATAACTGGCAAGAATAAAGGTGTGCGACACAGGAAGCAA
>DAHUXR010000117.1 GCA_027307045.1 Acidobacteriaceae bacterium | reverse complement strand
CCATTGCTGGCCATGATGACGGAACCAAAATCCTCGTTCCCGGCGTAGCTGATGAAATACGGTGCAGGGTCCGCCTTGCTCAGCGAACTCATCGCACGATCCAGTTCCTGCTGCAGTGTGTGCAGCAATACCGGATCCTTGGCGCCGGCCCCAGCCGTCTGTCCCAGTACAACCGGAACAGCAGACACAAATAGTAGTAGACAGAGAAAGAATGACTTAAGAGATGACATGGCTAACAGAAAGTGTACCTCAAGCGTGCAGGAGCGGAAATGTTACCTTAGGTGTCTTCCGCAGTCTCGAGCGAAAGCGAGAGATCCCTATAGTTAAGAACTGTATAGGGTTAGGCCAGTTTGGTTAATACGCTAAAACGCTTACCCATCGGCTACTCCGCGACCCTAGGGTGCTAGGTAGCAAAAGGGCTCCCTCGCAAAGCTCGGGATTCCAGAAAACGTCTCTAGTCGCCCGCACTCTTCGCCGAAGCCGGCTTCCATCTCAAGATCGGCTTTCTCGCCGCCGCAGTCTCATCCAGCCGCTTCACCCGTGTCGTGTGCGGCGCATTCCGCACGAACTCCGGATCTTCCTCCGCCTCGCGCGCAATGGACTTCATCGCATCCACCAGCAGGTCCAGTTCTTCCAGCGACTCGCTCTCCGTGGGCTCAATCATGATTGCGCCGTGCACCACCAGCGGAAAAGACACTGTATAAGGATGGAAACCATAATCAATCAGCCGCTTGGCAATGTCTCCGGTCTTTACGCCCTTTTGTTCCTGAATACTGTCACTGAAAACTACTTCATGCATTGATGGGCTCTGGTACGGCAGAGTGTAATCGCCTTCCAGTTTCTTGCGAATGTAATTCGCGTTCAGCACCGCGTCTTCCGTGGTTTGCCGCAGGCCATCGGGACCATTTGCCAGCGTGTAAGCCAGAGCCCGCACGTGCATGCCAAAGTTGCCGTAAAACATGCGCACGCGCCCCACTGACTTCGGCCGGTCGTAATCAAAAGCAAGCGTGCCATCGGCTTTCTCCACAATCACCGGCTTGGGCAAAAACGGCTCCAGAATTTTCTTGCACGCCACCGGTCCCGATCCCGGTCCGCCTCCGCCGTGCGGCGTGGAAAAAGTCTTGTGCAGGTTCAGGTGCATCACATCCACGCCAAAATCGCCCGGACGCGTTTTGCCCACCAGCGCGTTCATGTTGGCGCCATCCATATATAGAAGACCACCCTTCTGGTGAAGGATCTCGGCGATCTTGTGGATTTCCTGCTCAAAAATTCCCAAGGTATTCGGATTGGTCAGCATCAGTCCGGCGACGTCTTCATTCATCTGCGCGGCCAGCGCGCTCACGTCAACCATGCCGCGTGAGTTCGACTTCAAGTTTTCCACCGCGTAACCGCAGATCGCCGCTGTGGCGGGGTTAGTGCCGTGCGCGGAATCAGGAATCAGTATCTTCTTGCGCGGGTTTCCCCTTGACTGCAGATAAGCATGCATCAGCAAGATTCCGGTCATCTCGCCATGCGCACCCGCCGCAGGCTGCAGCGTGATCGCGTCCATGCCGGTAATGTCCAGCAGGCAGTCAGAGAGAGTCTTCATCACCCGCATCGCGCCCTGTGAGACTTCCGCCGGCTGGTACGGGTGCGCATTGGCCAGTCCCGGAAAGCGCGCCACATATTCATTCACGCGCGCGTTGTACTTCATGGTGCACGATCCCAACGGATACATCCCAAGGTCAATCGCGTAATTCCACGTAGAAAGCCGCGTAAAGTGGCGGATGATTTCCATCTCGCTCACTTCCGGCATGTTGCCAAGATCAGCGCGCGCCGAAGAACCTAGGGCCTTTGCGTAATCGACTTCGGGAACATCCAACGGGGCCAGCCGGTAACCTTTCTTCCCCGGTGACGAACGCTCAAAAATCAGCCCTTCATTCTGGTTAACGTGGTGTGTAGCTTTCTTGATGTCTTTGTTGCTCATTGGCCCACCGCCTGCACTGCCGCGTCAATCTGTTCTTTGCTGTTCAGCTCCGTGCAACACCACAATGATGCGTTGCCCAGTTCCGGATAATGCCAGCTCAGCGGGAACCCGCCAATCATCTTCTTTTCCAGCAGACGTTTGTTGATCGCATGCGGATCATCTTTCGTCTGCACCACGAACTCGTTGAAGCGCGGCGAGCCATCAAAAAGAACCTTTCCTTTTTTCGCAAACTCGTTCCGCGCATACGTCGCCTTGGCCAGGTTCTGTGCGGCCAGTTCTTTCAGCCCTTCGCGACCATAAATCGTCAGGTAGATCGTGGCCATGGTGGCGATCAGCGCCTGGTTGGTGCAGATGTTTGACGTCGCCTTCTCGCGGCGGATATGCTGCTCACGCGTTGAGAGCGTCAGCACGAATCCGCGCTTGCCGTCTTTATCTTTCGTCTCTCCCACCAGCCGCCCCGGTATCTGCCGCACGAACTTTTCTTTCGTCGCCATCACGCCTGCATAGGGTCCGCCATATCCCAGAGGCACGCCGAAAGACTGTGTCTCCATGGAAACAATGTCGGCCTCCACCGGCGGTTTCACTATTCCCAACGAGAGCGCTTCGGCAATCGACACGACCAGCAGCGCGCCTTTCTTATGCACCAGGTCGGCCACAGCCGCAACGTCTTCAATCGTGCCAAAAAAGTTCGGCGACTGGATCAGCACACAAGCGGTATCGCTGGTTATCTTCTTCTGCAAGTCAGCCATGTCAACGCGGCCGTTTTCCAGATAGTCGCATTCCGTAATTGGCAGGCCCTGGTGCTGGGTATAGGTGTGCATCACCTCGCGGTATTCGGGATGCACGCTGCGCGCCACCACCGCCGCTTTGCGGCCCGTGATGCGCACCGCCATCAGCATGGCCTCAGCCGCTCCCGTTGAGCCGTCATACATTGAAGCGTTTGCCACTTCCATGCCGGTAAGCTCACAGATCATGGTCTGGAACTCGAAGATCGCCTGCAGCGTTCCCTGCGCGATTTCCGCCTGGTATGGCGTATATGACGTTAAAAACTCGCCGCGTGAAACCATGGCGTCAATCACCACCGGACGGTAGTGGTGATAAGCGCCGGCACCCAGAAACAGTGCATAGCCAGCAGCGGCGTTATCGGCGCGGGCATGGAAATAGTCGATGATTTCCGATTCCGCCATCTGCCGCGGCACCTTAAGGTCGCGGGTCAGCCGGTATTCCGCCGGAATGGGCGCGAACAGGTCATCAATGGATTTGCATCCGATCTCGCGCAGCATCTGCGCACGATCAGCGGGGGATTTGGGTAAGTAGCGCATGTATTTTTCTGAAATCCCGAGCCCGCGGTCTTTGCGGGCCTTCCTGAAATCCCGAACTCGCGTATTTGCGTGTGAGGGATCCCTGTGGTCTCCTATGCTCTTAATCTTTTATATAATGTCGAACCTGAAGTTCTTCGTGGCTACAGTGATCCCTCGCTTCGCTCGGGGCTGCAGAAAAAGCGCGGCCCGGGATTGCAGAAGAAATCATTTCTCTTCCGCCACGTACTTCTCGTAATCGTCCGCCGACATCAGCGCATCCGCCTGGCTGGGGTTTGTCAGTTCCAGCTTGATCATCCAGGCCGCATGCGCGTCCTGGTTCACGGCTTCGGGCCCCTGGTTCAGGCTCTCATTGATCGCAACAACTTTGCCGGAGGCGGGCGCATAAAGCTCAGACACGGCTTTGACCGATTCCACCGTGCCAAAGCTCTTGCCCGCTTCCACCTGAGCGCCCACCTTGGGCAGTTCCACGAACACAATGTCGCCCAGCGATTCCTGCGCGTGATCGGTAATTCCTACTGTGGCAGAATTGCCTTTCACCTGGATCCACTCGTGCTCTTTGGTGTACTTGTAATCTTTCGGATATGCCATCTTTTTATTTAAGGGCGCAACAACCCCTTCGGTTTCGCTCAGGGTGTTGCGCCCTCATGCTCCATTCGCGCGGGCCAGCGCTCACTCCGCATTTCACCCGCTTGATTTGTATTCCAAATTCGCCGCGCTCAGCTACTACGATTTTTTTGGTTTCTTGTAAAACGGCGTGGGCACAACCTTGCACTTGACCTTCTGGCCCCTGATCTCCACAAAGACCTCGCCCCCGATCTCTGAATGCTGCGGCGGAACGTAAGCCAGAGCGATGTTCTTTTTCAGAAATGGTGCGGGCGATCCGCTGGTCACGTAGCCGATCTCGCTTCCTGCCTGGTCGAAGACCTTGTAGCCATCGCGCGGAATTCCCCGGTCCACCGCCTCCAGCCCGACGAGGATGCGTTTCACTCCAGCGGCCTTCACCTTTTCCAGAGCCGCCTTGCCGATGAAATCCGGCTTCTCTATCTTGCAGTAGCGGTCCAGCGCCGCTTCAAAGACATTGATGGTGTCTGAAATCTCGTGGCCGTAGAGCGCCATCTTGCCTTCCAGCCGCAGCGTGTTGCGCGCGCCCAACCCACAAGGGACGATGCCAAATTCCTTGCCCGCCGCGGTTACTTCATTCCATACGCGCTCGCTGGTCGGAACGTCGGATGGAACATAGATCTCAAATCCGTCTTCCGCCGTGTAACCCGTCCGGGCGATCAACGTATTGGGCAGGTTGCAGACCGTACCGTGCTTGAACCAGTAATTCTTGATCTGCGAGAGGTCAACATTCGTCAGCTTTTGCAGCGTGGCTTCGGCCTTCGGCCCCTGAATGGCGATCTGCGTGTAGTAGTCGCCCACGTCATCGGCATGGCAGCGGAACTTGCTCACGTTCTTGCGCACCCAGGAGTGGTCTTTCTCCCGCGTGCCGGCGTTGATGACCAGCAGATAATCGTTCTGCCCCATTTTGTGGACGATCACGTCATCCACAAACGTCCCTTCCGGATAGAGCAGTGCGGAATAATGCGCCTGGCCTTCCTGGAGTTTGGAAGCGTCATTCATGCTGATCCATTGCACGGCATCCAGCGCCTGCGGCCCGCGGATCAGGATGTCTCCCATGTGCGAAACGTCAAACATGCCCACGCCGGTACGCACGGCCATGTGCTCTTTTACCAGTCCGCCGCTTGAGGGATAGTCGACCGGCATGTCCCAGCCGCCAAAATCCACCATCTTGGCGCCGAGCCTGCGGTGCATTGCGTTGAGCGCGGTCTTCCTGAGCGTCTGGCCTTCTGCGGTTGACGACAAATGTTTTCCCTTTCTGACCTTTTGGTTACAGGTTGACAGAGTCCGCCGGGGTGGACAGGCGAACCTCCAAGGTTAACATCCGAGTTTTGCAGGGTCAATGAAGAGTCTTATCCTTGTCAAAGCTCGTTAGAAATGTCCCCATGCTTAACTCATTAGAAATGTCCCTTTTTGGGTTGATGTTGATTCCAGCGTCTTGTAAGCCGGATATAGGGTGCGGGGCAGGGAAGGCGATTTTTTTACCGCAAGGCCATCGACCATCGGCCATTGCCGGAAAGCCGAAATCGAGATAATCTGCCGCCATGGCCAAAGAATTTATGTGCATGATCTGCGACCAGCCGGAGAGGAGCTGCTCCTGCAACAAGTACTGCGCTCTGTGCCAGGGCCTCTATGAAGTCCGCCTGTGTGAAGACGGCATTTACTACTGCCGCCCCTGCCGCGAGGCTTGCGACCTGCAAGCCCAGGTTGGAGGCAAGAGCACAAGCTGGTAAAGCGCAGCTCGACAATATCGATCCTTCGCTGTGACCCATTCGCTGTCACCGTGTCATTACGTTTCTTCCTATCTCAACGTCGATTGCCGAATGTTCTAAGATAACTTCAAGGTGCCAACCGAACTGAGCAGCTCCGAATTCCCGCCCTCGCAAGGACTGCGTCGGGCTGCCGCCCAGATCACTCGATCACTGGATCACCCAATCACCCGATCTGAAATTCCCCAGTACTACACCACTCTCCTATCCCGCTACGGCCCGCAGAACTGGTGGCCCGCGCGCTCACGTTTTGAAGTGATCGTTGGCGCTTACCTGACGCAGAACACCAACTGGAGCAATGTGGAAAAGGCCCTGCTCAACCTGCGTCGCGCCCGCCGGCCCAGCGTCATCTCCATGCGCGAAACGCCAATTGAGGAACTCGAACAACTGATACGTCCCTCCGGCTACTTCCGCCAGAAAGCGCGCAATCTCAAGACGTTCATCGCTTTCCTCGACGAACGATACTCCGGCTCACTTACACGCATGTTCGCCCAACCTACCGCAAAACTTCGAGCAGAGTTGCTGGACCTCAATGGCGTTGGGCCGGAAACCGCCGACTCCATTCTGCTCTATGCGGGCAATCATCCTGTCTTTGTTGTGGACGCATATACGCGCCGCTTGTTGCTGCGCCACGGCATAATCAACGAGAAAACCAGCTACGAAGAAATCCGCGCCATGATCGAGCGAGCCATCAGCAGCTCAGGAGCCGAGTCTCTCGTGGTAAAGAATGCCGGCTCCGATCCTCGTCATCCGGTTTCGCGCATGAGCAGCTCAGCCCGCACGGAACTGGCCCAGCATTACAACGAGCTACATGCCTTGATCGTGAGAGTAGGCAATCATTACTGTCGCGCAAAAGCAATCTGCGAAGGTTGCCCTCTGCAAACGTTTTTAAAAACTCCTAATGGTGCAACGGCCCAAGGTGCACCTGAATCCTACTAGCAGGCAAACGAAAATGCCTTAACGAATTTAGCTATGGGGGTACTACATGCTTTTGCTTATCGGTATCGTTCTGTTCGTGCTTTGGATTCTGGGATTCACAGCTTTCCACGTCGCGGGCGGCCTGATCCATCTTCTTCTGGTCTTTGCCGTGATCTCGATCATCTGGCATCTGGTGGCCGGAAGACGCGCAACGGTCTAACGGGAACGCTGAATCGAATTGACTGCCTGGCCCGGATGATATTCGGGCCAGTTTGTTTTTTTAAGGAAGTATCTTCTATTTGCTGCCCCAATAACCTAGCCGGGAGCGGCACGCGCACTTGCTGTGTGAATCCAGATTGTATTGATGGCTTCAAAACCAACCGGCAAGCTAAATTGACGCTCGGGGTCCGGAACTCCACAGGCAGGTGATCAGAATACCCGCCGCGGCTTACGCTATCCGAGCACGCCAGCGCAATCTGCGGCAAAAGGCCTGATGCGGATGCCAAGGTTAATCTGCTACCTTCTTTAATCTGCTACTCTCCTTAAATCTCTGCTACCCTCTTCAAATCCTTGTCCAAGAGGTCATCCATTGATCAAACTGCTCCCTGCTTTCTTTGTTCTCTGGTCCACACTCCCAGCCCAGACCGTTCCTCACGCCACCGGCATCGCGCATACCGATCAGGTTGAGCTCGCGTATGAAACTTTTGGCGCAAAGGGAACCGCGCTTCCCATCATCGCCGTCAACGGCGGCCCCGGACTCTCACACGCCTACATGATGCAGAATGACCTATGGCAGCGCATCGGAAAACACCGTTTTGTCGTTTTATATGACCAGCGCGGCACCGGCGGATCCAAGCGCGCGCAAAATGGCGCTTCTCAATCTGGTGTCTCACAAACAATGGATTCGCAAGTCGCTGACCTTGACGCCGTACGCCAGACTCTTGGTCTTGAGAAGTTTGCGTTGCTGGGTGATTCCTATGGCGGGCTTGTCGCCATGGCTTATGCCGCCGCGCATCCTGAACACGTGGCGAGGTTGATACTCTCCGATTCTCCCGGACCTTCATGGCAGAGCATCGTCCACCTGCTGCCCGATGTCTTTCCCGATATCGAAGAAGAAAACAAACAGGAAGCGCAAAAGCTTGGGGCCGAAACCGAAGCCGCCGCCCGCGCAGGCCTGCGCAACCATTTCCGCATGATCTTTTATTCCCCGCAAAAGCGCGACGCCTACATGAGCCACATGGGTGATCTCGGATACGAGCCTGCCATTGGAGAAGCCGTGGCCAAGGCCACTGCCGATCTGGATCTCACACCCAAGCTCGCCGGCTTCAAGTTTCCCACGCTGGTGATCGACGGCCGGTATGACATGAACGTTGCTCCGCTCACGGCCTGGCGGCTCGGGCACGCCATCCCGGGCGCGAAGGTCGTCTTCTTTGAGCAGAGCGGCCATCTGCCTGCGTATGAGGAGCCGGAAAAGTATATTGAAGTGCTGGAAGGTTTCTTGAATGGCAAGTGACGGGTTAGATTCCCCATCCTTCGCTTTTTGCGAAGGATGGGATTCGAGACTCCGTGCTAGGCAACTTCTTCGTCGGGGTCCACAAGCTTATCTTTAAGGGTCTTCAAAACTTTCTCTGGCATTACTTTGCTTTCCACCACTTCGGCTTCACTCTCAAACGGACGGCCCTCAATAATGCGCCGTGCGGTTGCGTCGCCGATTCCTGGCACGCTTCTAAGTTTTGTTTTGCTCGCGCTGTTCAGCACCTCAGCTACAGGATCCTGAGTGGACTGCATCTCCTGACGATTGTTGCCTGCTTGCGCCTGAGTGCCCGATGCGGTCTGTTCCGCTTGTTCCTGTGGGATTTCACGATTGTCAGCCAGTTGTGCCTCAAACTTGCTCCCTAGACTCTCCGCAAGGCCAGCACCGCGTGTCATTAGTTTCTTGCGTGTTTTGCTGCCGGCTTCCGGCGCCAGCCAGAGTCCAATTACAGATCCCAACCCAATTCCCGTTAAAAAACCCTTCATGCCCGCTCCCCTGTGTTCCTGGATTTCATTCTTATGTAGCTATTACGAAGCGATTCGACGGCAGAAAGATGCTTAAGGCAGAGAGGATGGGCGTCTTTCAATCACGGTTCCGTCTAGCGCGAACGGCGATTTTGCCAATCCCCTCCGATCCGCGTTTATCCGTGTTGATCTGCGGCAAGATGTTGGCCTTTGTTAGATCACCACGGTTTCCCGATACTCGCCGAAGACGCGGCGCAACGTGTCAGAGATTTCGCCAACGGTGCAGTAACTCTCAACCGCATGGATGATATGCGGCATCAGATTTTGATCGCCGTGGGCGGCGTCTTCCACGGCGCGAAGGCCGGCTTCCCACTTAGATTTATCGCGGCGCTGGCGCAGAGCACGTACGCGCTCCACCTGACGGTCTTCAAGAGCTTCATCGATGCGCAGGACGGGCACGGACTTATCGCCTTCAGTCTGGAAACGATTCACGCCCACCACGACGTTCTCCAGCCGATCGACGCCCTGCTGGAAATCGTACGCGGCATTCTGGATTTCCTGCTGGATGTAACCTTGTTCGATTGCACGCAGGGTTCCGCCGAGAGCTTCAATCTTGTCGATATAAAGCTGCGCGCGGCGCTCAATCTCGCTGGTCAGCGATTCAATGTAATAAGATCCAGCCAGGGGATCGATAGTATTGGCCACGCCGGTTTCATGTCCCACGATCTGTTGCGTGCGCAACGCGATGCGCGCGGCCTCTTCCGTCGGCAGGCCCAGGGCTTCGTCAAAGCCATTGGTATGAAGTGACTGCGTTCCGCCCAGCGCGGCGGCCATCGCCTGCAAAGCGGTGCGGACGATATTGTTTTCCGGCTGCTGCGCCGTAAGAGTCGATCCGGCAGTCTGCGTATGAAAGCGGAGCATCAGCGATTTGGGATTCCCGGCGTGGAAACGGTCTTGCATGATGCGCGCCCACATGCGGCGGGCGGCGCGAAACTTGGCGACTTCTTCAAGAAAATTATTGTGCGCGTTAAAGAAGAAAGACAGCCGCGGAGCAAACTTATCGACGTTGAGCCCCGCATGCAGCGCGGCGTCAACATACGCGATGGCATTAGCCAGAGTAAATGCCACTTCCTGCACCGCGGTGCAGCCCGCTTCACGCATGTGATAGCCGGAAATCGAAATGGGATTCCACTCCGGCACGTGCTCGTTGGCGTAAGCAAACATGTCGGTGATAATCCGCAGGGCCTGCCGCGGCGGATAGATATATGTCCCGCGCGCGATGTATTCCTTGAGAATGTCATTCTGCACGGTGCCGCTGAGCTTGCGAGTGTCGGCGCCAGTGCGGCGAGCCACGGCAATGTACAGGGCCAGCAGAATGGCGGCGCTGGCATTGATGGTCATCGACGTAGAAATCCTTTCCAGGTTGATGCCCACGAAGAGCCGCTCCATGTCCTCAATGGAATCAATGGCCACACCGACTTTGCCGACTTCACCGGCAGCCATGGCGTGGTCAGAGTCCATGCCGATCTGCGTGGGCAGGTCAAATGCCACGGAGAGGCCGGTCGTCCCATGAGAAAGAAGATATTTATAGCGCTTGTTGGATTCCTCAGCGTCACCCATGCCCGCATACTGGCGCATCGTCCACAGGCGGCCGCGATACATGGTGGCCTGCACGCCGCGCGTAAACGGGAACTCGCCGGGATAGCCCGCGTCGGCATCGTAGTCCCAGCCTTCAAGATTGGCAGGAGTGTAAAGAGGATGGGGCGTGATGTCTTTCAACTGCTCGGCGTCGCGTTCGAGTTTGGTGTCCTGGGGCATGTTTCAGGGCTGCTCTATTGAAATCATACTCCCTAGAGGGAACGTCAGAGCTGACACAGTTCTGGGGGAGGGAACTTAAAGCAGATCGGCTGGAGCTACTTCTTCCGTTTGAGAGTGCGGCTGGCTTTGACGAAAGAATGCACCGTAAAGTAAAAGCAGACGACGGTAAAGATGGCTTCAATTGTGGCGCGCTGGTGATCGGCAAAATGGTCTTTGTGGTACTGGCGCACCAGGGACGAGGCACCCAAGACGGTAAAAAGGACGAACATGAGGCCGGTGGTCTGGAGCCAGAAGGCGTAAAACGTGCGGCTTACGGAGACGACAAACGATTTTCCGCCGGCAAAGACCGCGTTGAGCAGGCGGTCTTTCTTTACAACGCTTTGCAAAGCATTTTTTACCGCGGAAATTTGTGCCATTTCGGGTATTGTAGCGCGAAAATTGCCGCAATCGAGCGGAAAGAATAAAACGCAGGTAACGCGGCGGGCATCTAATTCAAGCAGTCCCAAGGAGTTCGCGTGAATCCACGACTAAAGCATCTAATGAAAGAGCTGGGAGAGGCCATCAATGTGTCTCTTTCTGAATCTGAGCAGATCGCGCAGGTGATTGCCAGAATAAAAGACGAAGGGTTTGACGTCTATCTGGTGCTTGAGGCCACCATAGGCTTCAACAAGCATGACGAGGAGCCGGCGGCGCCGCAGCTGGTGAGTTCGCGCAAGAAGAATGCAGAGCCCGAATTCAGCATCAACGCCCACGATGTGCGCTTCCTGAAATCTCTGCGCATCTCCACGGACGACGCTGCTTAACTCAAAAAGTTTTCCGTATACGCCCCGGCGATCAGGCGAGCTGCTGCGCCGGTTTTTCTTTTTTCTGCTAGCATAAAATTTTGGCGCCTAAGATTTGGATGTCCCAGATTTTGGTGTCCCATAGTTCCCCGGCTGTCCCGCAAAAAATGGTCCACGAAAAATTATGAAGGACACACTTGGAGTATTACTCGCCGGCGGCGCCGGAGAACGCCTCTATCCACTCACGCGCGACCGCGCCAAACCGGCAGTGACTTTCGGCGGCAACTATCGCATTATTGATATCACGCTTTCCAACTGCATCAACTCAGACCTGCGCAAGGTCTACATCCTCACGCAATACAAAGCGTTGAGTCTGAACCGGCACATCCGCGAAGGCTGGGGCTCAGTGGTGGCGCGCGAGTTGGGCGAGTTCATCGAAGTGCTGCCTCCGATGAAGCGCGTGAGCGACAGCTGGTATCTGGGCACCGCTGACGCCGTTTACCAGAATATTTATTCCATTGGCTCTGAGCAGTCAAAGCATGTGCTGATCCTCTCCGGGGACCACATTTACAAAATGAATTATCAGCTGATGCTTGACCATCACAAGTCCACCGGGGCGGACGTGACTCTGGCCACGATCCTGATTTCTCCGGAAGAGTGCCACCACTTTGGCATCGTTGATATTGACCGCGCAGGACGTATCACCGGATTTGAAGAGAAGCCCAAGCAGACCAAGCTGCGCTCGCCCTACAACCCGGAGATGGTTTCGGGATCGATGGGCGTTTACATCTTTAATACTGACGTGCTTTTGCCCGTGCTGCTGAAAGACGCGGAAGATCCCAACTCATCGCACGACTTTGGCAAGGACATCCTGCCCAAGATCCTGGAGCAGTACAAGCTTTTTTCCTTCAACTTTATCGACGAGAACATGAAGGAAGCGCAGTACTGGCGCGACGTGGGCACCATTGAAGCCTATTACGAGGCCAACATGGACCTGGTTTCGGTCTCGCCGGTCTTCAATTTGTATGACAAGCACTGGCCCATCCGCACGCACCAGCGGCAATATCCGCCGGCCAAGTTCGTCTTTGGCGAGCCCGGACGCACCGGCATGGCCATTGATTCCATTGTGTGCCCGGGGAGCATTCTTTCCGGCGGCTACGTGCGCAACTGCGTGCTTTCGCCAGACGTGCGCGTGAACTCCTACACCGAAGTGGATGCCAGCATCATCTTTTCTCACGTCAATATCGGCAGGCATTGCAAGATCCGCCGAGCGATTATTGACCGCGACGTGCACCTGCCCGAAGGAACGGTGATCGGTTTTGATCCTGAAGAGGACGCAAAGAACTATATCGTGACCGAAACCGGCATCACCATTGTGACACGCGATTATTCACTGTTTGAAAGTCCCGTGGCGGTGGATTACTTTACGTCAGAATAGCTTTTTCCAACATCCCGACCCGGAACTCGCCGAAGGGGAGGGAGCCGTATTGCCGCAAGACGCAACACGCTCCCGTTCCCATTCCGCCAATTATATTTTTCTTATTTACCGCACTTTCACTCCCACCGTGCGCTAATGCGTCTACGATTAGCGATTGCAAGGAGAGTAAGACCATGAAAGCACGCAGACTCCATCCGGCAATTTTTGCTGTGGCCCTCACACTCAACGGCGCTTCAGCCATCGCACAGACTACCTTTACCTTTACGCAACTTGGTCCTCCGGGAAGCATTTCGACGGAAGCGGACGACATCAACTCGCAGGGACAGATCATTGGCTTCTTTTTTGACGAGGCTGGGCGGCAGCACGGCTGGCTTTTCCAGAACGGCTCATTCACGCAAATCGATTTTCCCGGCGCCAGCGCAACGCGCACCGTTAACATCAACAACTCCAGCGTGATTACCGGCTCATTCCTGGATGCGGCCGGAGTGCAGCATGGCCTGGTCGGACCGGCAGATCATCTCACGCGCTTTGACGTACCCGGCAGCACGTCCACGAACGGCGAGGGAATTAACGATCCGGGAACGCTGGTGGGCTCATTTACAGATGCCGCCGGGCAGATACACGCTTTCGTGAAACGCCGCGAGACTTTCACCACATTTGATTTTCCCGGCGGGCACAACACTATTCCTGTCGCCATTAATAACCGTGATGAGATTGTGGGACTGTTTACCGACGCCGCCGGCATCACGCATGCTTTTACGCTGCGCAGAGGCATCTTCACGCAGCTTGATTTTCCGGGCTCGACCAGTTCAGAGGCGTTCGGCATCAACGCGCTAGGCTTTGTGGTGGGCAGTTTCACTGACGCAGATGGAAACGGCCACGGCTTCTTTGACCAGCGCGGCGTTTTTTCCTCACTGGATTTTCCCGGGGCCGCATCGACGGATGGCAACGGCATCAATGCGCTGGGCATTATTGTGGGCGACTATTTTGATCATGCAGGCGTGGAGCACGGATACATCGCGACGCATTGAAGGCAATTAGCACTTAGCAATAAGCACTTAGCGATTAGCCAAAGCAGACCAGCGCGGCGGACATGGGACAAGAAGGAAAGTTCAGGGGCAGGACTTCTAGGCGTGCACCATGTCAGCAGCCTTTGTGCGGGCAAAACATGTGCTCACGATTTTTGCGCAGGCGTCCAGGAACTCGCGCTCCTGAGCGGCTTTGAAAGCGCCCAGGAAGTAGCTTTCCACGTTAAAGATGGCGACGATCTTGTTGCCAGCCATGATAGGGACCGAAATTTGCGATTTCACCAGGTCAGAAGCCTGAATATAGCGCGGGTCTTGGGCAACGTCATCGGCCACAACCACCCGGCGGGTTGCAGCGGCGGCGCCGCATAAACCTTCATTCCAGGAAATCTTTGCCGTTGGAGTAAAGCTGCCCGTGTGGGGGCCAAGGACCAGAGCCGAAGGATCGTTCTTGTCGACGAGGTAGAACCCAACCCAGTTATAGCGCGGAATATGCAGGTGAACCCGCTGCGAGACGCGCTGCATCATGGCGTCAGGCTCGGCCGCCGATCGGGCGAGCTCCTCAAATTCTTTCAAGAGGTACTTATGCGGCATGGGCACAAATGTATAACCTCTCGCGCTCACAATCTAGAAATTTGGTTGAAGGTGGAAGTACGAAGGTAATCATTCCCAAAAGGGAACCGGATCGGTCATGTCGCAGGGATTGGTCTGGCCGCAGATTGGGTAAAGCCCATGATATGGCTGAAAATAGACGCTTAAGTCGTGCCTCACATTTGTTCTGGCGTGGACGCGAAATCGAAAAGACAGTCAGATGTGTAGCGCGGACAGAATCGAAGCCACCCTTTCACAAAGAGCGCGAAAGGATGGGGCAGACACGGCATGGTGATGGACAGATAGAAAGAACTTCCGGAAACATTCAGGATTCGTAGAGCCGGAAACGCAACAGTGCCTGGGTCTCTACGCTGGGATTGTCCAGGGGCCGCAGATTTATCCGACATATAAATGTTGGTTGGTGCGGTTCGAGTGTTTTATCGGACATAATGCGTCGGGCTGGTTTACGGTTCGCTCGTGTTATCGGACATATAATCTGGGCCGGTTGACAAACATTGCGCGTTATCAGACCCATGTACAATATTTGTCTATTGACAAAGACTCTTCTCTTATGCGATATTGAAGCTGGATCTGACGGGAGCGGCGCCGGCAGATTCACGGCCAGACAATAAAAGCCTGGCTGGTGGGGAAACCCGAAAAGGCCTGCAACCCTGTGGTCAGTGGCCTATCGTATGGGTCACAAGTTACCGCGGCCTCCGACGACCTGAAGTGTGGGAAAAGCTGCGCTTCTGCTCTGTACACCGTCGTTTGGATAGGTGGCCGTGGTGTGCGAAGCGGCCGAAGGCCCGCGAGCAGCTA
>DAHUXR010000116.1:10016-15225 GCA_027307045.1 Acidobacteriaceae bacterium | reverse complement strand
GTCATCACGATGATTACGTTCTTGAAATCCACCGTGTTGCCCAGTCCGTCAGTGAGCTGTCCGTCTTCGAGAACCTGCAACAGAATGTTGAAGACATCCGGATGCGCTTTCTCGATTTCATCCAGCAGCACGACTGAATAGGGTGACCGCTTCACGCGCTCGGTCAACTGGCCGCCTTCTTCGTATCCCACATATCCCGGAGGCGAGCCGATCAGCTTGCTGACCGAATGCTTCTCCATGAACTCTGACATATCAAAGCGGATCAGCGATTTCTCGCTGCCAAAGAGGAAGTGCGCCAGCGTGCGCGCGACTTCTGTTTTGCCGACGCCGGTCGGCCCCAGGAACAGGAATGAACCGATGGGCCGGTTGGGCGATTTAAGTCCTGCGCGCGAGCGCCGGATCGAGCGGGCCAGGGCGCTGATGGCCTTGTCCTGGGAGATCACGCGCTTGTGCAGCTCTTCTTCCACGCGCAGCAGCTTCTGTGTCTCTTCTTCCTTGATGGAGGTTACGGGCACGCCGGTCCAGCGGCTTACCACTTCCTCAATGTCCTCACGGGCCACAACGCCGGTGGAAGACTCATCCAGGTGATATTTCTCGCGCAGGGCGCGCAGGTTCTCGCGCTCCTTGCGCTCTTCGTCGGAGTAGAACCGCGCCTTTTCGAACTCATGGTTCGCGATGGCGTTTTCCATCCGGTGAACGATAAATTTGATCCGCTTCTGGACTTCAGTAATTTCTTCCGGAAGCGAAGTCTGGCGCAGCTTTACGCGCGCGCCCGCTTCATCCAAAAGATCGATGGCCTTGTCCGGCAGAAAACGGTCTGGAATATAGCGGTTTGAGTGATACACCGCGAACTGGATCGCTTCGTCCGTATAGCTTACGGCGTGGAACTTCTCGTAGCGTTCCTTGATTCCGTAGATGATCTTGACCGCCTGCTCTTCCCCTGGCGGCGGAACCTTTACGGCCTGGAAGCGCCGTTCCAGCGACCGGTCTTTTTCAATCGATTTACGGTATTCGCCCGGCGTGGTTGCGCCAATGCACTGAATTTCTCCGCGTGAAAGCGCGGGCTTCAGGATGTTTGCGGCATCCAGCGAGCCTTCAGCCGATCCGGCGCCAACCAGTGTATGCAACTCATCGATAAAGATAATGCAGTTCTGGCTCTCCATCAGCTCTTTCATGATGGTCTTCAGGCGCTCTTCAAACTGTCCACGATACTTGGTTCCGGCAACGATCAGCGAAAGATCGAGCCCGAGAATTCTTTTGTCCGCCAGGAATGACGGTACGTCGCCATCGGCAATGCGCTGGGCCAGGCCTTCAACGATCGCGGTCTTGCCCACGCCGGGTTCGCCGATCAACACCGGATTGTTCTTGGTGCGGCGGCACAAAATCTGTATGACGCGCTCAACTTCGCCTTCACGGCCCACGAGCGGATCAAGCTGGCTGTCCATGGCGGCCTGGGTCAGGTCTCGGGAGAACTCCGCCAGCAGGGAAGATTCGCGGTTGGAGCCGCCGCGCTGGGGCTGGGCTTTTTCCTGCGTGCTGCGCGCCAGCTCTTCGCGGATCGCGCTCAGGCGCAGTCCACGCTCATGCAGAATTTCGGCGGCAAAGCACTTTTCCTCACGCAGCAATCCCAATAGCAGGTGCTCCGTGCCAATGTGCTTGTGGCTGAGGCGTTCCGCCTCTTCCGCCGCATAGGCCAATACCCGTTTGCATTCATTGCTCAAAGGCAGGTCCACGGAAGTGGAAACCTTTTCCCGAATCGTGGTGTGCCCTTCAATCTGCTTACGGATGGACTCTACCGACGCATGAGAGCGCAGAAAGCGGTTCGTCAACGCTTTGTCTTCGCGCAACAAGCCCAGCAGCAGGTGCTCCGTCTCTATGTACGGAGAGCCGAACTGGCTGGCCTCGTATCTTGCGAAGAAGATTACGCGCCTGGCTTTCTCTGTGTACCGCTCGAACATATTCCCCTCACCCAGATGCTCCCAGTCACCTCTGCCGGAAACATCTCTCTGTCCTTCTGGCTGCGTACTGCGCACCCCACCAGAAAGAAGCCATTCTGTCCTGCCAGCGACCCTCCGTCACGAGAGGCCATCAACTGCTGCGCCGGACAAGCCTACCATCTGCCAAAATCGGCAGAAAAACCTAAGAACTATCCCTCACCCGTCCCGCGCTAATTCAGCGACGCGGGCGACACTTCCTCTGCCATGCCGTGATGCAACCGCAATACACGATCGCAGCGGCGTGCAAACTCAAGGTTGTGGGTGACGATAAGGGAAGTGAGCCGGTACTCTTGATGAAGTCTTTGCACCAAAGCGAATACCATCTCCGCGGTACGGTTATCCAGGTCACCTGTTGGCTCATCCGCCATCAGGATTCCTGGGCCTGTCACCAGCGCCCTGGCCAGGGCCACCCGTTGTTGCTCACCGCCGGAAAGCTCTCCTGCACGATGATGGCTGCGGCTCTCTAATCCAACTTCCCGCAACCATACGCCGGCTTTCTCCATGGCCTTACGGTACGCGGTCCCTTGCATCAAGAGCGGCATTGCAACATTCTCCTGCGCCGTAAATTCCGGCAACAGGTAGTGAAACTGCCAGACAAAACCGATGGTCCGATTGCGAAAATCCGCCGCGGCATCGTCTGTAAGTTTCGCTACGGGAATCTGGGCGCAGTATACGTCACCTGCGGAAGCACGATCAAGAGCACCAAGGATGTGCAACAAACTGCTCTTGCCGGCGCCGGACTCGCCCACGATAGCCAGCATTTCTCCCTTCCTCACCTGGAAGGACAAGTTTTCAAAGAGCACCAAATCTGTTTGACCAGACTTGTAAACCTTTTTAAGTCCACTCACGCGAACAATTTCGGGCTGCAGACCTGCTTGATCTATTGGATGCACCCGCCCGCCTCAATGGTGCAAACCTCCCTGTTCCTCTGCATTTTCAGTGCCTTTCGCAATCCCTGAACTACCTGTGTATTAGAACCCATATGACTAAAGTTAATCTCTAAAATTTCCGGTTCGAAAGTCCTTGAGATTTCATTAAACTTCTTAATTCTTCCTAACAGCAACTCCAAGCCCTTCAACATCTTCCACCCATTGAGACCCACAAAGCAATGAGGTCTTTCACTCATAGCGTAATGCCTCCGCGGGCAAAACGCGCGCCGCTGACCAGGAGGGATACAGAGTGGCAACAAACGATATCAGCAGGGCCACGGCCGCAATCAACAGGCCATCGATGAGCCGAGGTGCAAAAGGTAGGTAGTCAATGGAATAAACTTCCGCAGACAAGGCCACAAAATGGTATTTCGCCCCGGCTATGGCCACGCCATACCCCAGGACCAATCCAGCCACCGTACCGATTACTCCTATAAGCACTCCCTGGAACATGAAGATACCCCGGATCTGCCGCCGTTTTGCTCCCATGGAAATCAGCACAGCCACGTCCTTGGTCTTTTCCATCACCATCATGATCAATGAAATCAAGATGTTCAACGCCGCGACAAAAACGATCAGCCCGATGGTCAGGAACGTCACAACACGCTCCAGCCTTAACGCCCGGAACAAAGCGCGGTTTTCGTCCATCCAGTTCTTGGCTACAAAGCCGGGCCCGGCTGCTTTTTCCAGAATATTGCCCACCTCCTCAGCTTTATACAGGTCGTCGATTTTGAACTCTATGACGGATATCACAGTATCTGGCAGGCTAAAAAGCCGTTGTGCGTCAGAGAGGCGAATAAAGGCCCAGGCACTGTCATAGTTATAGAAACCGGAGCGAAAAATTCCGGTGACCTTGAACTGCTGGTATTTCGGCATCATCCCAATAGGCGATAGCTCGCCCTGCGGGCTGATAATCATGATGGTTGAGCCCACTGTGGCGCCGATTGTCTCAGCTAAGTCCTTTCCCAGCACTATTGGCGGGATGGCCCTGCCAGTTTTGCAAGCCTCGTCAGTGTCCGGGCAGGGTTCCAGCGCGGCAGCCGAACCAAACTTTATGGATTTCAGTAGCTCGCTAACCCGATTTTCATATTCTGGGATCACTCCCTTTACCAGCGCGCCACTCGCCCGAGCCGCCCGTGACGCCATTACCTGCCCGTACATCGCCGGAGCGACGCCCGTAACATGAGGCTCTTTGGCCAGGCGCGTCATCAACGCTCGCCAGTCTTCAATTCCGTCATTCTGCACGCGCACTAAGTTGATGTGCGACTGCGACCCGAGGAGCTGGTCCTGAAGATCTTTTTGAAATCCAGCGTTGATGGAGAGAGCGATCACCAGCGAAGCCACCCCCGCCGTTACGCCGATGACTGAAATGACAGTGATCACGCCAATCACCGCCTGCCGGCGTTTGGCCCGGAGATATCGCGCGGCAACAAAAAGTTCAAATCTCATGCCGCCCTCTTCAGCCATATTAGGCAGTTCATGCGGACATCCTCTGAAAAGGCAACGGGATTAATGGCACGCGGGCCTTGTACTCGCGAAAGCGCTGCCCAAATCTTTTTTCCAGTTCGTGTTCTTCAATCCAGACCATCAGCGGAAATGTTCCGAGCGCGCTGATGGCCAGCAGAACAAAGCTGACTATCAGGCCGCTGCCGATCGCCCAGCCCGCAAGATTCAGCAGGTGGGCGATGTATATAGGATGGCGCATACGGGCGTGCAACCCCGTGGTTACCAATTCCTGCGCGTGCTCCCGCGGACGCAACTCAGCTTCCCCGCTTAGTTTGTGCGCGCCGAAGCCCGAACGTATCCTGCTATAGGTTCTGAGACCAAAAAACATTAGAAGCGCTGCGGGAACCCACATCCACGGAGAAGAATAGGGGCGCTCAGAATGCCACGGCCATGTAGCCCATGCCAGAGCAGCGATGATCGCCGCCCAGATGGGCAGCAACAGCAGATACGGTGAACGGTTCATTTTGCGCCAGAAATCGGCAAAAGGATGGATGGCAAACCAGAAAAGCGGAATACTGCTGTAGAGCACACTCACCAGCCATGGGATGTGCAGCAGCTTCGCCTCCATGGTTCGATTGTAGCAGTGATTAGAATGGATATTGCAGTATCCGGAGAGATGCCGCTGCCTGCCCAGACCAAAAAGAAGAGAAAAAAGAAGAATAATTCCGTCTCGTCGCCAAACCGAGAGAAGCGGCAAGCGCGCCGCCGCGCGAAACCGCTTGTCCGCTGCGTGATCTTTGACCTGGACGATACACTTTATGATTGCTTTGGCCAGCG
>DAHUXR010000116.1:0-9916 GCA_027307045.1 Acidobacteriaceae bacterium | reverse complement strand
CGCGCGCGTATGCGCGCTTTCCGCACAGACCCGATGCTGCGCCATATCGACGCCGAAGTCACTCGCCACTTCCGTGCGGAAAATCCTGAAGAAATCAGCCGCATCGCGCGGGAAGCGTATTTCAATTGCCCGGTCGGGAAACTCACGCTCTTCCCCGGATCATTGCCGCTGCTGCGCTTTCTGGCGAAACGGGGCGTTAGAAATTTCGTCGTCAGCTTTGGCGAACCTAAAACGCAGCACGCAAAAGCGAAAGCCCTGGGGCTCGACCGCGAGCCCTCCATCGAAAAAATTTATTTTGCCGATCGCAGCAACGTACTCACCAAAGAAGCGGCCTTCCGTAAGATCCAAAAGAGGACACGACTTACGTCCAGCGAGATTCTTGTTGTGGGCGACAGGCCCATGCGAGAAATCCGCGCCGGCAAAGAGCTGGGGATGCACACGGTCCGCCTGCGCCACGGCGAGTTCAAGTCGCAGGTGCCAGCGGGGCCGGAGGAAGAGCCGGACTATGTGATCGGTAATATCTCCGAGGTCAGGAAGCTTCCATTTATCTGGGGAGCAGACGCTCTGGGAAAAAAATAAAGGGCCCGACGGCGGACCCTTTCAAAGTGTGCCGGAGTCTATTCGGACACAATAGCAAAGTTCAGCGACAGCTTGCCTATTGGATATGTCGCCGGAACCTTTTTGATTGCTGCGCTGGCGGGATCAAAGGTGAAGACAGAAAGCTGATCAGGGTTTTCCCCACCGACAATGACAAAATGGCCGCTGGGATCAAATGTGATCCAAACCCCTTCGGCTACCGGTTCCGACGTGCCGATCTGGCTTAACGTAGCATTGGCCCCGATGGTGAAGATATGGACCACGCCAGTAGAGTCCTGCGCGAGCAGGTATTTCCCGGTGTGATCGACTACCAGGTTGCCAAAGCCAAGTACTCCGCTAGGCGGCACGCCAGGGCCGGCGGTGGGATGGCCCGCGGCGTCCAGCGTCCAGGAATCAATGGCGCCAATCGCCGCATCAATCCCAAAGGCCGAGTTGCCATTGGGTTGAAGGGACACTGGGCCTGGTGCTGAGGTCCCACCTGGCTGCGGCGTCCCCAAGGCGCCATTGGCAGCTCGCGGAAGCACCAGAATCCCGCCCGCATCATGGAAGCTGTTGGTGCCGACAAGGACGAAGCTGTTATTTATGGCCATTCCGGTTGGCGTGTCGCAAAAGTCGCAAATTGAATTGAGCTGGAAAGGAGAGCCGGGAAGTGGCGTCAGCAATCCCGCTCCGCCAATGCTAAAGCCGTAGATCACATAGTTAGCACCGTCAGAGGAGGTGCCGGCCACGTAGATGTTGTGAGCGTCGGCTGCCAACTCCCGACTTGCGACCACCTGTGCATTGCCCGCAGCGGTGGGTTGTCCAGTGTTTGCATCAACTCGGTAGCTGGTAACACTGTTGCCGTTCGCAACAATAAGAAAGCTACCGCTGGCCGCCTGCAGCCCCGAAATCGGGAAGGGCGAGCCGGTGGCAAGGGTAAGCGTGCCGTCTGGGTTGAGACGGTACGTGTCTGTCGGCTGGCTGGGCACCTCTACGCCATTGACGAAAACGAATGTCCCATGCGCCGCAGCGGGCGTTGGAGTAGGTGTGGCGCCCGGTGGTGTTGGCGTGGGCGTAGCCGTTGGAGTTGGCGCAGGGCTGGCACTTACACCACCACATCCAGAAAGAGTCAAGGTCAGAAGCAGACCTAAAATGAGCACACCGCAGGCAGAGGCAAGACTGTTCTTCATACATTCTCCACCAGGGGAAAGTAGGTTGCTGCTGGATAAGAACGCAGAGCTGAGCAGCAGGTTGGCTGCTTAGGTGAATTTGTAAGCAGCCGGCCCTTGTTGCAGAGAGATCAAGGCCGCGAATCAACGCGAATTTTCCTGAGCATGGCTCGATTCGCGAGGATTCGCGACCGGCTTCCGAACTATTTTGTCACGTACTTCGCCGTTGCCACATTTTCCGCGCGATCATAAACCCGCACCACGACTACGTGTTCCGCCGCTGGAGCAGGCGGTGCAACAGGCGCAGGCTTGCCTTTCTTTCGTTTCTGTTCCACAGGCTCTTCCGGCGCGGGAGGAGCATTGCTGAGCAACACCGTGAAATCATAGTTCTCGCTTTTTGCGTCTGAAAGCGCACCCACGGGCTCAACATACTGCCAGTCACCCGCGTCAATCGAGTACTCAGCCCGCTTGATCGGAGAACCATCATCGGCGGCATGGAAAGTGATGTGCAAGTCCTGGCCTTCCACGCGGGCGGACAGATTTTCAATGCGCGGCGCAGTGTTGTCCACTTCAAAACGCTGGCTCTCTTTCTCGTCAGAGAGCGCATCTTCCGGGCTGTGCGAAGGCGCATCGCTGGCCACCACCTTCACGGTGTATCCACCGTCGGGCAGCAGGCCGGACTCAAAGGAGTAGAACTTGTCCGTCAAGTCGGACTTCAAGAGCTTCCAGTCGCGCTCATTGTCGCCGCGGTAATAAACTGAATAAACCAGGTTGTCATCATTTTCGTCATGCGCGGCCCAGCGGACGGCAATGGAACCACGGTCTTTGTTGGCGGTTGGCGGATTATCCATGCGGCTATTACCAAACTGCTGTGGCGGCGGCCCCAGGTTTACGGCAACCGTCTCAGACCCTGACATTTTTGGTTGCGGCTGAAAGCGCGCGCCCACCACAACTACGACCTCATCCACCACCGGCGCAACGTTTTTGGAGAGATAGTTGATTGCCACTTCATCAATCTGCGTTGGCGGATTCGCCGGCTTCAGCACGGCGCGCCACTGAATAAATCTCGCCGGCGGGACATCTGTCCGCGCATCCTTGGCCAGGTCAATGCGCGCCCACGGACTCCAGTTGCGATCAGGATTGTCGACGTTACCGCTGCGCGCAAACAACTCAAAGTTGCCGTGTCCGCGGATCTCAGCTCGACCCCAGCGCGAAAAGATCTGCGCGTCTTTCACGTCGCTTTCAAACGCGCCTTCCGGTTCCGTGCCGTTGCTCATGAGAAAGATCTTGCCCAGATTGCTGGTGGAACAATAAAGTCCGCCGCCCGGAGCTTTGCTGAATGCGCTTACCTGGTTGGCCGTGGCCCGCAGCAGGTCGGTATAGTCTCCGTTTTTTTCAATAGCGTAAATTCGACCCTTGTTCCCGGTGCCTGCAATCAACTTGCCGGCTGAATCAAATGCCAGCGCATACACAATGTCATCATGCGAAGACCATATCTTTTTGGGTGAGCCGTCCGGCGCAATGCTGTACACGTCTGATCCGGAAAGGCTCACGTTACCACCGAGCGGCGGCGCTGGAGGCGGGACGCCTGGCCCAGAAGGCGGATTCACGGGCGCGCTTTGACCGCCTTGTTGAGTGCCGACGCGTTTCTCACCGGTTCCGGCGGCGTAAATATTGCCTGCGGCATCCACGGCCAGCGCGGTGATTTCTTTTTTCGCCGCGCTGTAGAGCACAAACCCCTCACCCGTCGGCGAGATGCGATACACCAGGCCGCTGCCGTCAGAACCGGCAATCAGGTTTCCCTTGGGATCAAACGCGAGCACGCGCATGTGCGCTTCGTCGGACTTGAAGAAGACCGAGCCCTGACCGCTTTTTTCAACGCGAAAAATTTCGCCGTTGTCTCCCGTGGCGATGTACAAGCGGCCTTGCGCGTCAAACTCCATGTCCCATATGTACTTGGTCTTTGGATCGAAGAACGTTTCCGCCGCGAATTCCGAAGCCGCCGCCGTTCCGCCCGGTTTGCGCGTGATGCGATACACCTTGCCGTCAGGCGATGTAGCCGCGTAAACAGCTCCGTCCTGGCCCAGCGCAATGGATTGCACCTGCAATTCCTTGGGCTCAAAGATCACACTGGATTTGCCGTCGGGCGTTACGCGATAGACCCTGGCAGGCGCTCCGGTGGCGGCGTACACCACGCCGTCTTTGTCCGCGGCAATGCTCCAGATAAAAGATGAGGGACTGGTGTAGATGGCTTTAAACGCCGGCGCAAGTTCAATCTGTCCGGTGCTGCGGATGGCGATTCCGCGGGTGGTGCCTTTTTCAAATTCGTCGTAGCCGGTTTCTTTCCATTGGCGCGTGCCTTCGGCAACCGCCACACTAACAAGAGCAATAACAATGAATACAGGAAGAAGTTTTTTCATCACTAATAAGGGTAACAGTTTCTAAAATATCCCGAGTCTTCCTGAAATCCCGAGCGAAGTGAGGGACCGCTATTGTCACGAGAGATTTCCAGGTTACAATTCTGAAACTTTTATGCGTCATCCTGGGAACAAAGACCGTTGGCGTTATAGGGTTCCCTCGCGGCGCTCGGGATTACAGAAAAAACGCGGATACAGCGACGGAGGTATCCCAGCAGGAGGTACCTCATCGATACAAGATAACCAAAAACAAAAGACATTACGCTACACTCGGGATTCTCAAGTTTGCCGGTAATTGCGCAGCTTTGTCCGGGTAGGGTTCCCTCGCTACGCTCGGGACTTCGGAAAAGGCTACGCTCGAGATAGCCGGCTATTTAATGCTGACGCTGATAATCTGCGCGCCGCTCACTACGTAGCCGACCGGCGTTGAAGCTTCATTCACCGCCGATTCATTGAACACCACCATTTCCTGCGTGGCCCGCATGCCTTCCATGACATTCATCACGGAAAGAGGCACGGCCGGCATGACCTTGTCTTCCACCGTGGCTTGCGGGTTGGCTTCCAGCAAGGAAACATACAAGTGATCATTCAAGTGTTCTTTGTTGATTATTTCGATCGTGGAATTCAGGTCCATCCGCCGGCCCATGGCCGGAGTGGAGCGCCGCGCGCGGTCCAGCGTTTCCGCGTCGCTCACCAGAATGCGCAGAGAACCTTTAGGCGCCGAAGTCGGGACGCGGACAGGAATGCGTCGGATGATGCGGTCGCCGCGATAGGGCCGCAGAACGGCCTCAATCGTGATTTCGTCGCCCGGACGAGCTTCCGTCACATCTGTGCGCGCGCTTTCCAGCACGGCAGCGCGACGTTCCGGTTCCAGGTCGAACTCAAGATTTACGCCGCTGACCGTCGGCGCTTCAAAGGGATTGTCATAGATGCGGCCAAAATGCTCGCCCAAAGACATGGCCACAGAGTACGCCGTGGGATTTGCGTCGACGGGAGAGAACATGTTGGTCAGGCGCACATCGGAAAATCCATTTACGTGGATGCGGCCATTCATGCGGTAGGTCGTCTCTTCACCGTACTGGTTCATGCCCATCAAGGCGTTGTAAACCGTGGTCATCATCATTACGGGCGTCAGCTTGGGATTGTTGAGGACCTCATAGTGGTACTCGCGCGGGCCGCTGGGGCCGTGAATGCTCAGCGTTACCGGGATCATTTTTGGATCGCGATCAAAGCGGCCCAGAATGCCGGTGTGGCGGTCCTGCACAAATGCGCCCACAGCTTCAGTGGTGTTGATGATCTTGAAAGCATTCAGCGGAGAAGAGAGCGTTGCCACCACATTGGCTTTCGTCATCGGCATATCGACCATGCCGAATTGCATGAGCGGATGCCCGCACGCCAGCAGGTGGTCTTTGTCCATGTAAGTGACGGTGCAGGTTGCGGCCACGTCCATATCGCCGCGGACCATGATGGCACTCACGGCCGAGCCCGGCACGAGCGGCTCAGGCTGCTTATCTTTGCTGGCGGAGCCGACGCCCATTACCGGCGTAATGCCGACCGCTGACAAAGCCGGCGCAAACTGCCTGATGGCCGCTTCAGTAAATCCGTTGAAAACGAAAGGAGCGTCAATTGGTGTCAGATACTGCGCGTAGCTCTGGATAGGATTGCCGTCATCTTTGCCGGGCGTGCTGGTCCTTGACGCGCCAGAAAGACGCGCCGAGGCGGCTGCGCCACCTTGCGGGATGCTCTGGTCAAATTCATTGATCTCCAGCATCTGCTCAATGGGAGTCACGCCGGCGATCGGCTCTTTGGAAAACTGGCCGATGCGGTAGGCAATTGCGCCCAGCAGTTTGCCGTCAATATAAACCGGGCTGCCGCTCATACCGGCGACCACGCCGGTGAACTCGGGTTTCTCGCCAACGAGCTTTACCAGCACCACGTCACTCTTGGGGCCGTTCAGGTTGCGAAGCACGCCAAGCACTTCCACTCCCATGGGTTCCGGCTTGGTCCCCTGGAAAACGGTGTAGCCAACGCCCTTCATGCCCGGACGCACCTCATCCACCTTCATAATCTTTGTGGGGACGGGATCTTGCTGGGCGGGCAGGCTGGCGGCGCGTGTCTGGGCATGGCCCAGGCCCAAAAAGACGAAGAAAACATTCAGCAATACAGCGGCTTTTTTCATACAACAAACCAGTGCTGCGAATACAATCTTACGAACCGGCCCTGCAGCGCGGGAAAAATGGCTTCTAAAAAGCTGAGTTCGTGCATCTATACTAATGTACAAACTCATAAAAAGGCACCTGTCAAATGCGCTTAATACAATCATTTTGCCCCTCTCTGATTTCTAAGGTGAACGCCTGCCTGCGCGTTCCCGCGGTACTTATTCTGACGGCCGGCTTGTGGCTGGCCAGCCCTGTAGCGCAGGCCCAAAGCGGGCAGGAACAGGCCAGTCCCACCCCCACACCCAAAGCCAACGCACCGGCTGAAGCAGGAGGCCCCCAGGGCGATATCGGCCCAATCGCGGTGCCCAAAAAGAAGGACGAGCCGCCGCCAAAAGACGATGCTCCCAAGGCCCCCAGGAAAGTCGAGGGGCTGGATAACTTCTCCATGCGAGTGGCCTCTCAGCTGGTTACCGTGGATGTGGGAGTTCTATCCAAAAATGGAGCTTTCATCCCCGGCCTGAAGAAGGAATATTTCCGAGTGCTGGAAGATAACGTCCCCCAGACGATTACCAACTTCAATCAGATCCAGGCCCCGATCACGGCCGTGATGCTGGTGGAGTTTTCCAATAACCAGTATTTCTATAGCTTCCAGATAGATTCCATCAAATCGGCATATGTTTTTGCCCAGACGCTGAAAAAAGACGATTGGATCGCCATGATTTCCTATGACCTCAGGGCGCATATCCTTGAGGATTTCACCCAGGACAAGCAGGCGATCCTGGGCGCAGTCAACAGTTTGCAGCCGGGAATGGCCATGAGCCAGGAGACGAACCTTTTTGATTCGCTTTATGACACGATCGACCGGCTGGAGACTGTGGAAGGACGCAAGTACATCATTCTCATCAGCAGCGGGCGCGACAGCTTTAGCAAGCACACGCTGGACCAGACGCTGAAGAAGGTCCAGGCTTCAAAGGACATTGCGATCTATACGGTGAGCACCGGCAAGGCCCTGCTGAATTATGCCGAGACGAACGGTTTGATGCCGTACCTGTGCCCGATTACCGAATTCAGCTGCAACATGACGTTCCTTCAGGCCGATAACCAGATGAAGACATTTTCCAAGATGACCGGAGGAAAGTGGTATGAGCCCATCTTCGACGGCCAGCTGCCTGAAATCTTCAGCGACATCGGCCAGACCATCCGAAACCAGTACGCGATTTCTTACCATCCCACCAATCGCGCGCAAGATGGAACTTTCCGCAAGATCAAGGTGGAACTGGTGGATGAAACCGGCCATCCATTGAAGATGAGAGACGAGAAGGGCAAGGAGGTTAAATACCAGATCGTTGCCCGCGAAGGCTACAAGGCCAAGCAGCAGGTGGAGTAATTTGTTTTTAATCCCGAGCGGAGCGAGGGAACGCTATCAGAGTCCAGCTTTTTGTGGTTTCCCCACGCACGGTTAGGAGCTTGGTTTCCTGGAAGAAAACATGTAACAACCTCTTTGCCGCGCATGCTTATCGTCATCGTGGTCCCTGGAATTCTTCGTTTCGGCAGGGCTCCCTCGCTGTGCCCGGGATTTCAAAGGAAACTAGTGAAAGTAGTGCCGCAGCATCACCAGAAGTCCCACTCCCAGAAATACGACCATGGCAGTCCGGATTCCCGGGTCTTTGTTCACTTCCGGGATCAGGTCAGAAGCCGCAACGTAAAACGTAACGCCGGCCGCAAGAGGCAATCCCGCGGTGAGAGTGCGGCCAAAAATGGTCATGGTAAGCACGCCAGCCACTGTCGCAAGACCTAAAATTCCGGAAGCCGCCCAGGCCACGGCCCTGCTGCGGCCGCTGGCCAGCATGATCGAGGAAGCGGTGAATCCTTCCGGGACCTTATGCAGAATCACGGCCAGAAAGATGATCCAGCCCAGCCAGCCGGAGATCAAGAAGCCGGATGCAATGGCGATGCCATCAAAAAATGTGTGGATCACCAACCCGAAGAGAACTGAATAGCTGCGCCGCCGATGGGCAAATTCTTCCGCGTGCGTTTCTTCACCGAAATGGAAATGGCCGGTAACGGTGTGTTCAAAGAAGTGGACCAGAAAATATCCCACCAGCATCAGCAGTGGCGCATTTGCTCCAGCGATGGACATACTCTCAGGCAGCATTTCCAGAAACACGGTGCCCAGCATGAAACCCGCGCCGAGCGCCACAAAGTAGCGCAGGTAGCGGCGTTCCCAGTCTTTTTGGACGATGACCGCACCGCCCAGGCCGTTGGCCAGAGCAGCAGTCAGGCCCAGGAGGATGCTAGTGGTGATTGGGTTCATGGAAAGAACCAATGAGAATAGCAGAATCATCCGCTGTGCCGGATATGCATCACGTCGCCATCCTGAACGATGTACTCTTTGCCTTCCAGACGAAGCTGGCCCTTGGCGCGAGCGTTGGCTTCAGAGCCCGCTTCCAGCAAAGTGTCCCAGTGAATGGTTTCCGCGCGGATGAAATGCTTTTCCAGATCAGAGTGGATTGCGCCCGCGGCATTCTGCGCGCGCGATCCACGCGGCACGGTCCAGGCGCGGCACTCGTCTTCACCGATGGTGAAGAATGAAATCACGCCCAGCAATTCATAGGTCTTGCGGATCAGGCGCGTCAGGCCGCTCTCTTTGAGTCCGTAGCTGGAAAGAAATTCCTGCGCTTCCTCGTCGCTCATGTCCGCGAGTTCCGCTTCGACCTTGCCGCAGATGGCCGTTGCCCCGGCGTTTTTCCGCGACGATATTTCCTTCATACCAAATTTGTCCACGGCTTTTTCCAGATCGTCGCCCAGGGTCTGCGACTCATTCACGTTCAGCACGTAGAGAATCGGTTTCTGGCTCAGGAACATGAAGCCACGGATGCGTTTTTCGTCGTCGGCGGTGATTTCCATTTCGCGCAACGGCAGCTCTTTTTCCAGATGCGCCTTGGCGCGCAGGATCAGGTCGTTTTCCCGCTCCAGCTCCGCGTTCTTCATCTTCTTTAAATCTTTTTCCAGGCGCTCCAGACGTTTTTCCACCTGGCCCAGGTCGCTCACGATCAGGTCAAAGTCCACGGTCTTGGCGTCACGCAGCGGGTTGATGTCGCCTACGTGAGGTATGGAAGGATCCTCAAAGGCGCGTAGAACGTGGGCCAGAGCGTCGACTGTGCGAAGGGCGGTGAGGAATGCGGTTTCCTTCAGCGCTTCCTGACCGATGGCGGCCACGTCAGCGTATTCCACAACGGCGTGCGTCAGCTTCTTGGGGTTGTATTGCGCGGCAAGGCGGTCGAGACGGTCGTCGGGGACTTTGGCGATTCCCAAATGCGCTTCACGGGGATTGGAATGGCCGCGGCCCGAGATGTCCACTTTGGTCAGAATTTTGAACAGAGATGTCTTGCCCACCTGCGGCAGGCCGATGATTCCAGTTTTCATTTTTTTGTCGCTTCGCTCCAAACCGCTATAGGACTTCGTGTTTGTATGCTGCGTTTTGCGCCTGTTGCAGCGGGCTCGGCGCGTGGTCGGCCTCGCCCTCAATCTTGTCGCTTCGCTCCAAACCGCCAACGTGACTCGTGTTTGTAAACTCTGTTGTGCGCTTGTTGCA
>DAHUXR010000115.1 GCA_027307045.1 Acidobacteriaceae bacterium | reverse complement strand
CAATCGCCGAGATCGGAAAATCAAAACCTTCCAAACTCACGCCAATCTGGGACGACATTGGGATGGCACCATACAAGTCCTTTGCAATCCTAATTGACGGATGGGGGGAGGGGGGACGGATCTGGTGATCGGTGAATCGGGTGATCGCCATGATCGGAGAGGCAAAACCCTACCCCTGATTAGCACTGATGACACTGATCAGGAAGGGATCCAGTGCGAGTCGTTAGTGGATCGCTGAAGGAGAAACTACTCTGTGGCAGGTTTGCGGTAACCGCCGGTCAGTGACATCCAGCGGATCTTCAGCGTGTCCAGGCCCATGTGGAACCCGTCGCGCCAGGGATGGACTTTGGAACGCTCATCATTGCCCCACGCCACCGGCACTTCAGCCACTTCCAGTTTCAAGTGGTGGGCAAGGTAAATGATTTCCGCGTCAAAGCCCCAGCGGTTGATCTTCTGGAGAGGAAAGATCATCCGGGCCGCGCGCTGCGTGAATGCCTTAAAGCCGCATTGCGTATCGTGGTACGGGAAGGTCAACACGGCCCGCGTAAACAGGTTGAACGTGCGTGACATAATCTGCCGCTTCAATGGCTGCCGCTGAAATTGCAGTGAAGGATCGAGCCACCGCGACCCGATGGCCACGTCCGCGCCTTTTTCCAGCGCGGCAAACAGCTTGGTCGCTTCGGTGATCGGGGAGGAAAGATCGGCGTCGGTAAAAAGGACCACCTTGCCACGGGCGTTGAGTATGCCATTGCGGACGGCGTAGCCTTTGCCCTGGTTGCCGGGGTTTTCGATCAACCGCACCTCGGGATGGTCGGCGGCAAACTGGCCGACAAAGCCGGCGGTATCGTCGCGCGAGCCGTCATTCACCACGACGACTTCAGCGCTCCACTTTTGCTCGCGGATGTGTTTCAGCACCTGCTCCAGCGATCCGCCAATGCGCTCGCGCTCATTGTAAGCCGGTACCACGATGCTGTATTGCGGCTGGGCTGCCTGCAGATTTTCGTTCGACAAGGGGAACTCTATGGCCAGGCTCATGCGGCTTGTTCCTTCTTTTTGAGCATGGAGAAAAATTCAGGTACCAGATTGGGGTCCCAGTAGCCGCGCGCGGCTTCTTCAATCATGGTGCGCTTGGCTTCTTCATGGGTCAATGCGGGTTTATAAGGGCGGGCGGTGCGCAAGGCGTCGTAAACGTCAACCACCTGGAGGACGCGCGCCAGCAGCGGAATATCGTAGCCCATAAGCCGGTCCGGATAGCCGCTGCCGTCCCAGTGCTCATGGTGATTACGGATGATAGGCAGCACCGTCTGGAACGATTTCAGCGGACGGCAGATTGATTCTCCGATGACCGGGTGCTGCTTCATGATCTCCCATTCGTCCGGGGTCAGGCGCGTGCCTTTTTTAAGAATTTCATCCGGGATGGAAACTTTGCCCAGGTCATGCAGATAACCGCCGCGCTTCAAAGCGATGATGCTGTCGCCATCGAGGCCAACATGGTGTCCCAGGTCGGCGGCGTAATGTGCCAGCCGCTCACAGTGGTTGCCGGTGTATGGATCGCGCGATTCAATGCCCAGCGCCAGCGCCACCAGCACTGCCTCGGCGTTTTCCAGTTCGTCAGTAAACTCTTTGAGCTTCAGCAGCGACTTGACGCGCGCAAACAGCTCTTCCGGATAGAGCGGCTTGCTCAGGAAATCGTCCGCTCCGGCTTCTATGCCACGCACCCGGTCGTCGCGATCAGAAAGGCCGGTGATCATCACCACCGGTATCAGGCGGGTAAAAGGATCTTCCTTGAGCTCGCGGCAAAGGTCATAACCGGACTTGCCGGGCATGACCACGTCCAGCAGGATCAGCTCCGGCCGCTCCGTGTGGACCATTTGTTTGGCTTCTTCGGCTTCTGTGGCTGTAATGATGTCGTAACCGCGAGAGGAAAGGAGTTCACGAAGGAGTAACAGCGTGTCTAGTTTGTCGTCGACAACCAGAATCCTTGGCGCCCGCTGCTTAAAGCGGCCATACTCCTCCCTTGCCCTTTCCGATATGGGTGCCATCGCTAAATGAGAGGGTAGAGTCGGGTCGAGGGTTGTATCGAGCAACTCTCGCACGCGTTTATCTTGTGACTCGTCGTCCAAAAGCACAAAAACCCCGGTAGTCGCCGCTGGCTAAAGTATATGGGAGCGCCCGCAAACAGTTAGATTGGGGGAGATCTTCAATTTTATATGGGAATTGTTTCAAATTGAAAGTATCAAAATCCGGCAACGCCTTTCGTTAGGCGTTGTGACTGCGGGATCGGCCTTTAATAAGGCTTTTCCCCGCTTCATGCTTACAATTCCAAGTATCAAAAATCGCGATGATTAATCTGTCTAATACTCCGGAAGCGACTTTGCGGGTACTCCAGAGGCGGCCTTGCGGCCAAATTTCAGCTCTTTTGGTGCAAGTTCATATAATTGGCCACACCGTGCGCCTGCGATGGATATTCATTAGCTCTTTGTTGCTCTCCGGCAGCAGTTTTGCCGCTCCCAAAGCCCATACCGTAGTTCTGGGACAATGGAGGTCTGTGGAGGTCCGCACGGAAGCGGGCGAGAAACAGCCGCTCAAGGTTCGCGAATTGATGATTGACGGCAAAGCCCGCGAGCACACTGCCGGCGCCGTGCATGAGGTTACAGATAGGTTTTTCGTGGTCCGGCGCGCCATTCGTCTCAATGACGCGCTTCCTCACGATGCCCGCAACCCTCAATGGATATGGCAACTGGACGCGTGGCTCAGCATTGACCGCCAGACCGGCCGTGTCACAGCGCTTAACCTTTCTGCCTTCAATAGCGACACCTCGCAAGCAAGCTGGTATCGTGACTACGCAGCTTATTGTGGCGCCTCCGATGACGGAGCGAAGGCTTATATGGTCGTTTCACAACTGGGCAGGCGCAAACCTCTTTTGCGAAAAGAATATGCTGGCCAGGCCTGCGCCGCGCCCACATGGGAACGTTCTCCCAGCCGTGTGACTTTCACCGCCGCGGGAGAAAAGACCAGCTTTGTGGTGCACGCGCACAGCGCCGATCCACAGCCGGAAACAGCGGAAGAAGAGGGCCCTCAACAATGAAGTCTCTGCAGGAATATCTCGACGATGCCGCCGTAGCGCATGGCCATCTTTGCGCCGGACAAGTTCTCGGCGTCCGCATGGCCATGTTTGGCCTGAAAAAACTTGGCTTGGAAGATCCTCAGGGCAAGGACCGCAAGCGCATCGTCACCTTTGTGGAAATCGACCGTTGCGCCACCGACGCTGTGATGGTCGTGACCGGCTGCCGCCTGGGCAAGCGTGCTCTCAAGTTTCGCGACTGGGGCAAGGTCGCCGCTACTTTTGTTGATGTGGAAACCGGCAAGGCCGTCCGCATTGCTGCACGCGAGTCGTCCAAAGCCCTGGCCAAAAGCATGCACCCGGAAATTGAAAGCAAGAACCAGCAGCAGATGCTGGCTTATCGAGAGATGACCGACGACCAGCTTTTCCAGGCTCAGTCTGTCCACGTGGAGCTGCCGCCAGAAGAGTTTCCGGGCTATAAAGGTGAGCGGATTGTCTGTGCGCAATGCGGTGAAGGCATCAATTTTCGCCGCGAGGTTAAACTGGGCGCCAAGACTGTCTGCCGCGGTTGCGCTGGCGAGCGCTATTACGAGCCTGTCGTTTGAATTTTCGGCCCTATTTTGCAGGAACTTTTATCCGCCAGCGCGCGTATTACTGGCTAAAGCATGCAGGCACAACTTTGGTTTGCCTTCAGGAGGGGTCCAATGAGATCAATTTTGCTTCGCACGTTGCCGTTCATTCTCTGTCTTCTTGCGCTCGGTTGCACTGTCACCACGCACGATAAAGGCAACGGGAAAAAAGATGACGTCGATATCAAGACGCCGTTTGGCTCTCTCAGCGTGAAAGAAGGCGCTTCTGATGTGAAGGATACTGGTCTCTCGGCTTATCCCGGCGCCCGCATCGCCCAAAATGACGACGATGACGATCGTCATCACAGCGCCAACGTGAATATTTCCAGCTCGCTGTTTGGTCTCAAAGTGGTCGCGTTGAAATATGAAAGCGACGATCCGTCTGACAAAGTGCTCTCGTTCTATCGCAAGGACATGGGCAAGTACGGCAAAGTTCTGGATTGCAGCGGCGGCTTCAGCATGAATTTTCACCATCACGATAAAGACGCCGACGTGACCTGCGATGATCGCAATGGGACCGACCACGGTTACAAACAAGAACTCAAGGTGGGAACGGAAAATAATCAGCGCGTGGTGGCCATCAAGCCCAAAAATGCCGGCACGGAATTTACGCTAGTCTATGTTCGCGCCTGGGGAGGCAACGACACAAACTAAGCCCACATCGGAACTTGTAAGCAGCTGGCACTTGCAAAATATTAAGAGGATGACTGGAATCTGGTCATCCTTTTTAAATGGTTGCCGCACTTCATTCTCCGATTGTAAAAAGCATCCAATCTTGCTTTTCCTCGCATCATAGCAAGCGTTAAACGAACTGGCTTAATCCGGTTCCCAGATGTTGAGGCCCCTTTCGCATCTGTTTAGTTTAAGCGGTCCCCTGTATTCACGTTGACAAGCGTTCAAGTCCATGCGGGTTGGTTTGAGAGCGGTTCGCTTAGACCCTGAGAGCAAAAAGCGAATTTTTAAACGGAAGATCTGACATTCAATGGGATGGACTGTCCTTTGTGTAAGCAAAATCTCACCGGCGCAAATCACCCGGAACATGATTCTGGAAAGGGCCGGCTACCAGATTATTGCAATCGATGATGCTGATGAAGCTGCGCGGATATTTAAGACCTGTGAGATCAGTGCCGTTGTTTTTGGCGACTCTATCAATGGCGAAGTGCGTTTTCAGCTTGCTCGCACTTTCAAGGCCCTAAACAGCGCCGTGCCGATTGTCGCTCTCAGTAAGACCAGCGGCTCACAGATGCCCACAGGACTTGTCGATCAGCATCTTGAATCACTGGGCGATCCGCATCTGTTGCTGGAAGCATTAAGACTCGTGCTTTCGCGGGACGGCGATGGCCGGGCGCACACTGCGACTGTTCACGATCATGATCGAGCTTCGCAGGATGGAAATAGCTCTGCCAAGGCAGCCTCATCCCCGGATGGCGATGGGGCATCGGCTAAAATATCCGGTCCAAAAGCGCCAAAAAAATCAACTGTCTGAGAGAAAAACGAAAAATATGCCGGCACGTACTGTGCAGAAAAAGAAAAAAACGAACGCTCCCGATCTCTCTTCCCTGGTGCTGGAAAAGGTCCCAACCGGCATCCGGGGTCTTGACCAGGTCACACACGGAGGATTTCCCAAGGGCCGCACTGCGCTGGTTTGCGGCGGTCCGGGTACCGGCAAGACGCTGCTGGGACTTGAATTCCTCGTACGCGGCGCGTTGCTTTATAACGAGCCTGGCGTCTGCGTGGCCATGGAAGAGACGGCCCAGGAACTAGTCACCAACATGGCCTCTCTTGGATATGACTTGCCTCAATTGATCCGGCAAAAGAAACTGGCCATTGATTACGTCCACATTGAGCGCAAGCAAATTGAAGAAACCGGAGAATATGATCTTGAAGGCCTGTTTATCCGCCTGCGCGCGGCTATTGAGCAGGTTAAGGCCAAGCGCGTGCTCCTCGATACCATCGAGCTTCTCTTCCTTGGCTTGAAAAATGATGGCATTGTGCGCGCGGAACTGCGCCGCCTTTTCCACTGGCTCAAGGACGCCGGCGTAACCGCAGTGGTCACCGCTGAAATGGGAGACCGCACGCTCACACGCTACGGCCTGGAAGAATACGTGGCGGATTGCGTTCTTGTTCTCGATCATCGCGTCAATGAGCAGATTTCCACGCGACGCCTGCGCGTGGTGAAATATCGTGGCTCCTCGCACGGGACCAACGAATATCCTTTCCTGCTGGATGACCAGGGTATTTCCGTGGTTCCCATCACCTCAATGGGCCTGACCCACACGGCTTCCACGGAGCGCATTTCCTCTGGTGTTCCGACCCTTGACGCCATGTTGGGAAAAAAGGGCTTTTTCCGTGGCAGCAGCGTGTTGATCACCGGAACTGCCGGAACGGGTAAGTCAAGCTTTGCAGCAGCATTCGCGGGCGCCACCTGTGCACGCGGCGAGCGCGCCCTCTACTTCGCCTATGAGGAATCCCCCAGCCAGATCCTTCGCAACATGAGTTCTGTAGGGCAGGACCTGGAAAAATGGATCAGTCGCGGCCTTTTGCGGATTCACGCCACGCGGCCCACCGCAGCGGGATTGGAAAGTCATCTTGCAACCGTCTATAACGAAATTCAGGAATTTAAGCCGACCGTGGTAATCATTGATCCCATCACCAACCTCGTCGCGGTAGGAGACCTGCATTCGGTCAAGGCCATGCTTACCCGCCTGATTGATTTCCTCAAGCTCAAGCACGTCACAGCCATGTTCACCAATCTCGTTTTTGGCTCGGGCATCATGGAAGAGACTGCGGTCGGCATCTCATCCTTAATGGACACATGGGTGGTGCTGGGTGATGTCGATCAGGGTGAGTCGGAGCGCATGCGTACCCTGAACCTGTTGAAATCCCGCGGCATGTCCCATGACACGCGCATGCACCGTTTTACATTAAGTGATAAAGGAATTGAGATTCATGGCAACAAGTAAAAAAACAGCAGGCAAGCCGGAAAATAACGGTTCGGTAGATCGGAAAAAATCGAAGGCCACTCCGTTCAAGCGCCCGGTATGGGAGCTGCGGCTTTACGTCGCCGGCATGACGCCTACTTCCATCCGCGCTTTTGAAAACCTCAAGCGGCTCTGTGAGGAGCATATGCACGGCGCCTATAAGATTCAGGTTGTCGATTTGCTGGAGCGTCCCATGCTCGCGCGGGGTGACCAGATCATTGCCGTTCCAACTCTGGTGCGGCGTCTGCCCACTCCGGTAAAGAAAATTATTGGCGATCTCTCCAACACTGAGCGCGTGCTTGTCGGCCTTGATCTACGCCCTGCGGGAGGATGGCGCTAATCCTCGTCTATGAAGGGTTCTCAAATCACAATTGTGCTGCTGGCCGACCGCAGGCACAGCCAGACAGCAAAGGCCTTGAAGGGCCTCGGCTATCGGCTTGTGACAACGTTCACGCCGGACCACGCCGTCGCCATCTGCGTCAACAATCCCGTGGACGCGGTCATTCTGGACCAGGAACACTTTATCCAGACAGAAGGATGGTCAGTGGCGCAGTCTCTCAAGCTGATCCGGCGTAGCCTGTGCGTGGTTCTGGTTGTTCGCGGAAAGATTGTTGGCTCTGATCTACCTGCCGGCGTGGATGCCGTGGTTACTGACCATGACGCACTGGCGTTGACGACAACGCTGAAGCATTTGCTCAAAGGATTTTAGTCCGCCCGGAGGGATCAGGCGGCGACTGCCCACGCTCTCAGCAGTTCATCGCGAAACTCGGTGCCGTAGTGCCGGCCCAGTTCGGAGACTGCCCGGGTGAGATTCGAATACAGTTCAAAAAAGCGGAAGCTACCCAGATGGTTGAGTTCAGCCAGGCTGGGTGGCGAAAACGGCAACCATGCCTGCGTACGAAACACCAGCCATAAATTAATCTTGATAAGCGACAGGATCGCAAATAATCTGAATTCAACGGCGGCTACGTGCAGCTGGCGCGCGCAATCGCGGTAGCATTCGCCATCTTCTTCGCTTTGTCCCACAATTTGCCGCTTAAGTTCCGCGTTCGACCATTCCAGAAGTATGTGTGCGTTGTGTGACATCCGCAGCAGATGCTCGCGCATAAAATGCAGGCTCTTGCGCTGCTCCAGTCGCCAGGCTACCCCGGTCATCGCCGACTGGAGAAATTCTTCCGTTTCGGAGTTCAATAGCTGCAGCATCCCGGCGGAATCCACAGGCTGCAGAAAAGCGGGCACGTCGCGTATGGTGCGGCAGGGGAAGCGGGACAAGCGTCCCAGGAAGAAGTACAGCGCGCTTCCACTGATCAACGCCAATATAACGAGTAATAAAGCGTACGCAGTCATGGCTTGAACATGCCTCTTACGTCTTGCTTATACCTCTGGAGCCGCCCCAAAAACAAGTCTGGGGTAAACAGATGCCGGAAGTCACGGAAAAGGTCCTCTGGCTCAGGGCGAACAAAAGAAACCAGCCAAACCGTTACCGCAATACAGTATGCCACAAACGGAACGTCCTTAAAGTACATTAGAAATTTTAATCCAAGCCCTGTTCTTACCAAAGTACTCAATAAAATGCCGGCCGCGGCAATACCGAACCCAGCGGCAATTCCGAACGCATATTGCCGGTAATCCAGGTCGAATACGCGGGCCAGCAGGAAAATGAGAAAAAAGACCCCCAGCTGAAGGCAACGAACGGTCACCTGCAGCGCTAAGATGCCTTCCAGAATCGGCTCTGTATCCACTGCGGGATGGACAAGTGGAATTAGTACCGCGATGCCAAGCATGATTGCGGCAGTAACGGGCAGAAGGAACTTGAACCAGGCCAGGTGGTGGAAGTTCTCGAAAACATTGCCGAACACCTCATAGATGGCCAAAAAGCCGAGTATTGCATAGACTCCCTCGCAGACCCAGGCTGTTACGAAGAAAGCCCACGTGCTTTTTCGCGGATTCAGGAGAGCAAACTTCGTGAGTTCAGCAGCAATCGCGAAAAGCGTATAAGCAAAGAAAAAACGGAAGCGCTTGTGCGCGCCTCGCGCCAACATCAGAATCGCAAGCCAGCTTTGCAGGATTGGGGGCGTAAGCCAGAGTAAGTTTCGTAGCCACATGGGTTAGCGACAGCTTACTCCAGCCACCCGCCCCATTCCAGAGACTTCCAGGCCTGTGTTTAATTTGTCACGCAATTTGCGGATGGAAGGCACATCGGAGCCGGTATTCCATCGGCCAGAACCGTTGTGGATCCAAGCGCCATTACGGCAAGAACTACCAATACGCGAATGAGGGTCATTTTCACTTGTCTTTTCCTTCTCCCGGAAGACACGTTTTCCCCTGCTGTGCAGAGTGTTTTGAATTTTTTGGGTGCTTGTTGAAGTAGAGTTCCGCGTTTCCCGTTTTGATATATCGCGTGGAATAGTTTTGTATTTTTACCGGTCGAAGAGACGTTTTTTGTGCGCGTCACGCGGATGACTGCGCGCATCGTGTCCGACTGAGAAAAACTTTGCAAACTTCTCTCAGCGCATTCGGACTCAAGTGTGCCGGTTTGCCAAGCCGGAAAAGCTCTTGTAACGTGAAATATATGCAAAGCGACTGCCACCGCTGCGGACATCCCATGGAAGGGCAGCTCGCCTTTTGTCCGGCATGCGGTGCGCCGCAGATCAGGGTGTCACGCCCTGAGCAGCCCCTTGACGTCCCTGAAAAGCAGTCGCAGGACTTCCCACATGTATTCCCAGAACGGCCGTTTCCGCCATCTGGTGGCCTTGCTCTTTCGACCGGGATCGCCTGGAGGGATTTCATCCGCGCGGCCACTCCTCTGGCCGCCGTCACCGGCATTCTCACGGTTCCCCTCGCCCCGCTGGGCCTCTTCGTTTTGCTTCCCGCCAACTTGATCTGGGCCATTGCCCGTTATCGCCGGGACCACCCACCCGCTATTCGCGCCGGCCAAGGGGCCCGCATGGGAGCCGTAATGGGAGTGCTGAGCTTTGGATTCTTTCTGGCTTGCTTCCTTGTCACCATTAACCTTTGGCGGACTCAGTATCGCGAAATGATGATCGCCAGGATTCACGAGATTGCCGCCCAGAATCCTGATCCTCAAGCCCAGCAGATTACACAATGGTTTGCGACCCCGCATGGATTTATTTTCTTGACTGCCATCGGCATGAGCACCATTCTTTTGGCTTTTCTGGTTATTGGCATGGGTAGCGGCGCCCTGGCGGTAGCGCTGGGAAAAGCCAGAAATCGGCCTTAAGGTTGCCGTTTGGCGCATCGCGTCCCCTTCGGATATCATGCGGTGACATGAATCCTGCCTCCACTCGACTTCCCAACCTGCACGTGAAAGGACGCCTGATGTCCAGCTCTGAAATCGAGCGGACACTCGTTCGTTTGGCCCACCAGATCGTGGAAAAAAACAATGGCGTGGAAAACCTTGTGCTTGTCGGCATCAAGCGCCGCGGCGTTCCGCTGGCTGCCCGCCTGGCCGCCTTGATTCAGCAGATTGAAAAAACGCCCGTCCCGGTGGGCACTCTGGATATCACCCTGTACCGCGACGATCTTTCCACCGTTGGCGCCAGCCCATTGATCAAGAAAGCTACGCCTCTGGGAACTAATATTGTGGACAAAAACGTGATCCTTCTGGATGACGTGCTTTATACCGGCCGCACCGTCCGGGCAGCCATGGACGCGCTTTTCGACCATGGACGGCCTCGCCGGGTACAGCTCTGCGTGCTGATTGATCGTGGACACCGCGAATTGCCGATTGAAGCCGCTTTCGTCGGCCGCACCGTACAGACCAGTGACGCTGAAATTATCGAGGTCAAGCTGAGCGAAATTGATCAGGAAGAGCAGGTCCTGCTGGTGGAACGTATCTCTTGAGCATGCCGCGCACACGCTCGTTACTCGAACTCGAGCATCTTTCCGCGGATGAAATTTCTTCTTTTCTCAAGCTGGCGCGGCGCATGCAGTCCGGCAAGCCTCAGCCGCTGCTCCGCGGAAAGCGCATTGCGCTTCTCTTCTATGAGCCCTCCACGCGCACCCGCGTCTCATTTGAGTTCGCCGCCAAACTGCTGGGCACCCACACTTCAATCATCAATGCGGTTTCCTCCAGCATCGAAAAAGGCGAGTCCCTGGTGGATACGGGAAAAACGCTTCAGGCTCTCGGCTCGGATTGCATTGTCGTGCGCCATCCTTCTTCCGGCGCACCGCACGTGCTCGCGCGCAACCTCAACGTTCCTATCATCAATGCCGGCGACGGCATGCATGAGCATCCCTCACAGGCGTTGCTGGATGCCTACACCATTCTGCGCCACAAGCGCTCTTTAAAAGGCCTGCGCATCACCATGGTGGGCGATATCCAGCACAGCCGCGTGGTGCGTTCCAATGTTCACCTGCTCTCAAAATTTGGCGCGCAGATTGTTCTCTGTGGCCCGCCGGAATTGCTGCCGGACTACGCTGCTTCACTCGCTCCGGGCGTGAAAGTCAGCCGCCACATTGATGAAGCCGCTCGAAAAGCCGACGTGATCATGATGCTGCGCGTGCAGAAAGAGCGCCTCGCCGGACTTAAGCTTGACGTGAACAGTTACATCGCCCACTACCAGCTCACCCCGGAACGATTGAAGCTGGCCAAAAGTGACGCCATCGTCATGCATCCCGGCCCTATGGTGCGCGGCATGGAAATTCAAAGTGAAGTCGCCGACGGCGCTCAGTCAATGATTGAAGAGCAGGTGCACAATGGCGTTTTTGTCAGGATGGCGATTTTGGCGAGCTGTTTGGGGGTGGCATGATTTTTTTATCCCGACAGTTTGCGAAGCAATCTGGAGGGAACCCTATTGCCACAAATCGCCAAAGGGCTAGAATCGTTGCCCGCTGGTCTACAGCGGCTATAGGGATTCTTCGCTCCGCTCGGAACGTAGGAGCGAAGCGCAAATCTGCGGCGAAATGGTTTTTGGTTTCTGCATGAATAGTAAAAGCGCTCTCGCAATCCGCAACGGTCTTCTCATCGATCCCGCTGAGCGTCTTGAGGGCAAGTACGATCTATTGCTCAAAGATGGCCGAGTGGTTGAGGTCGCTGCCACCGGCAAACTGCGTGGCAAAACCGACGACTCCTTCAACGCTCGCGGGCTCGTCGTCGCGCCCGGCTTCATCGATATTCACGTCCATCTGCGTGAGCCCGGGCAGGCGCACAAAGAGACCATCGCCAGCGGGACGATGGCCGCCGCGGCCGGCGGATTTACATCTGTCTGCACCATGCCGAACACCAGTCCTGTGAATGACTCGCCGGAGATTACCCGCTGGATGCTCGATCCGGCTCGCGGCGCGCACGTCAACGTCTTTGCGGTCGCCGCTGCAACAGTTGGCAGCCGTGGCGACCAACTCACTGATTTCGCCGCTCTCAAGCGCGCCGGGGCCGTGGCCCTGAGCGATGATGGCAAGCCGATCCTCGCCGACGACATCATGCGCCAGACACTCACCGCTGCCGCCGCGTTGAATATGCCAGTAGTCCAGCATGCGGAAGACTGCCGCATGACGGAAGGCTCCGCCATGAACGCCGGCCCTACGGCCTTTCGTCTTGGCCTGCGCGGCTGGCCGGGTGAAGCTGAAAGCTTAATCGTTGAACGCGACATCCGCCTCACCGCTGAAACTAAAGGCCGTTACCACGTCGCACATCTTTCCACTGCGGCTGCGCTGCGGGCGGTCCGCAAAGCCAAGCGTGACCATCTGCGCGTAACCTGCGAGATCACCCCGCACCACTTCACGCTGCTCGACGAAGAAGTGGGCCAATACGACACCAATTACAAAATGAATCCGCCGTTGCGATCACGCGAAGACCGCGATGCGCTGCTCGCCGGACTGGCTGACGGCGCAGTGGACTGCGTCGCCACTGACCATGCTCCCCACGCCGCGCATGAAAAAAACCAGGAGTTTGATCGCGCGCCCTTCGGCATCACCGGCCTGGAAACCGCGCTGGGCCTGTGCATCTCCGTCCTGCATAACCGCCACAATGTACCGTTGCGTCGGATCGTCGAACTGCTCTCCTCCAATCCTGCGCGCGTAATGAACCTGCAAGGCCGAGGCACGCTGGCCGTGGGTGCCCGCGCTGACGTCACGATCTTTGATCCAGCAAAGAAATGGACCTACCACGTCGCGCAGTCGCATTCGAAATCAAAGAACTCGCCGTTCGATGGGAAGCAGATGCAAGGGCAGGTGATGGCGACAGTGGTGGGTGGGGCGATCGCATTCCGAGCGTAGCTTTTTCTGAAATCCCGAATCCTGAGCTTGCCGAAGGGGAGGGACCGCTATTGCCACATTGCTGTTGATTTCGGAGATGGCACACAAATTAGCAGCCGCGAATCCACGCAAATAGCACGAATCCCAAAGCCCTCATCAATAGATTCGCGTCAAGTCGCGTTCATTCGCGGCCAAGTTCCTCATATGCGAAATCTGCGGCGAGCTCTTTCACTACGCCGCCACAGTCGTCTTCTTCATCCTGACGGTGAAACGTTTGTCCATCTTGTCCAGCATTTCCATCACACCGGTATATTCCAGTTCCGCCATCGGCAGCATGGCTGCTCCACTGAATCCCTGGCGGCGCATCTCAATCGCTTTCCGGCTCGCGTTGGCCCGCACCTCGTCCCAGAAAGGATGAGCAAACGTATCCGCGGGCTCGGTCAGCCTGGCGTTGTGCACACAGAAAGCGGCGCACGATACCAGCGGCGGCCCATCAAAATATGACGTCCCCGTATTCATCGCCACCGGCATCAGCGGCATTTGGTGCGATCCGCGCATTCCGCCGCCAACAAAATGTCCGATGGCATACGGCGCCAGCACTTCACCGGTTGCCGGAAAATTCATCTGCGTTCTCACCAGCATCACCGGATCGTCCTTGCCGGTGTATTTGCCGGCGATATTATGCAGACGCGATGTGGCAACCGCGACGCACTGCTCTCCAGTGGCCCGCGACCACACGGACTCCACCACGTAGCGCTGGTTGTCGCGCAGCAAAGCCGCCAGGTCGTAGATTTCTTCCGGCGTGTTCAGTTCGATCACGCGGTCGCCTTCGGTGTAATTCACGTCCATCACCACCCAGCGAAATCCCTGGCTCAGCTTGGGAGACAGGATCAGGCCGGGCGTGGTCATCACGTCCGCAAAAGCGAGAAACAGCGGAAGGTTATACGCTCCAGGATCTGTCTTATCGGCGGCAAAAAACAGGAATGGATCGTTCGGCCTCTCTTCCACTTCCATCTCTGCCACGGCTGGCCCCAGCCCGTGCACGTTTCCGGAGAATGAATCCTTCAACAGGTCCTGGCCGGCGCCATAGAGACCCTCTTCCTTGGCGACCGCCGTCCCCGCGACAAATGCGTCCCAGGCCATCTTGTGGACTTTTTCATCGTTCACGCCGCGCCGGTGTGTCATCAGGATGGCCACATCATCGCCCGTGTGGCTGATGAAGTGGTCTGTGATGATGGATTTTCCGCACGTTTCCACAACTTCTTTCACACGTTCCAGCAACCGTTTCGACGGCGCAATATGCCCGCCAATAGAACCGATATCCGCCTTGATTACGCTCAACGTCGTTTTCATAGAAACCCTCCACACCTACCAGAATTATGCGGCGGAGAGGCGGCGAGAGGATGTGATGGCGGTCACGATGGGCTCCAATCCCAAGCGAAGCGAGGGAGCCCTATGGCGTGAAACCGCTCAAACAGCACCCGTTGATTTAAAGGTGAACAGGTTGAGGCATTCCCACGGGAAAGAATGCTCTGATTCCTTCCGCTAGAGTGTTGAAGATCGTAGGGTTCCCTCGCTTCGCTCGGGATTTAGAAACAACTACTTAATAATCCCCATCCGCGCCCCCACCTTCTTCAGCACCTCCAGAGCCTTCGTTAGCTGGTCCTGCGTGTGCGTGGCGGTCATGATTGTCCGCAAGCGCGCCTTGCCTTCCGCCACAGTCGGGAACGCGATGCCCGGCGTGAAGACGCCTTCATTGAAGAGTTCGCGGCTGAATTCCATCGTCAGCCGTCCGTCGCCAATGATGATGGGCGTGATCGGCGTCTCGCTGGCCGGAGTGATACTGCCGCCAATGTTGAATCCCAGCAGCCCCAGCTCTTTCTTAAAGAACCGGGTATTGGCCCAGAGCTTGTCCATCAGTTCGGGCTCTTTCTCAAGCACGTCGAAAGCGGCAATGCAGGTGGCCGCCACTGACGGCGGATGCGACGTGGAAAACAAAAACGGCCGCGCGCGGTGATAGAGAAAGTCGATCAGGTCTTTCGATCCACAAACATAACCGCCCAGCGCACCGATAGCTTTGGAGAGCGTCCCTACCTGGATATCAACTCTGCCGTGGACTTTGTAGTGGTCCACCGTGCCGCGGCCATTGCGTCCCAGCACGCCGGAAGAATGCGCGTCATCAATCATCATGATGGCGCCGTATTTCTCAGCCAAATCGCACAGCGCGGGCAGCGGCCCAATATCACCATCCATGGAGAACACGCCATCGGTGATAATCAGCTTGTGTCCGGGCTCGCCCGCAACTTCTTTCAGCAGCTCTTCAGCGTGTGCCGTATCTTTGTGGCGAAAAACTTTGATCTTGGCCCGCGAAAGCCGCGCGCCGTCGATGATGCTGGCATGGTTCAGCTCGTCCGAGATAAT
>DAHUXR010000114.1 GCA_027307045.1 Acidobacteriaceae bacterium | reverse complement strand
CGCGGTGCAGGAGATGCAGCCATTGCCATGCGTGTTCTCTGGCTGGCGAACACCATCAATTTGTGCCTTGATCCCTGCCTGATCCGGGGCCTTGGGCCATTTCCCAGGCTCGGCGTTACAGGGGCGGCGGTTTCCACCAGCATAGGACGAACCATTGGCATCGTGTTTCAGCTTTACATGCTCAGCAAGGGCAGCGCGCACCTGAACATTCTGCGCAAGCACATCCGCCTGAAGTTAAAGCTGATGTGGAACATCTTCGAAGTCGCTGGCGTTGGCGTCCTGCAGCTCTTGATCGCCACTGCAAGCTGGCTGGCGATGGTGCGTATGGTCCAGTCTTTTGGCAGTCAAGCCACTGCGGGCTATACCGTGGCTATCCGCATTGTGATCTTTTCGACTCTTCCCTCTTGGGGGCTGGGGTCTGCGGCGGCAACGCTGGTGGGGCAGAACCTTGGCGCAAAGCAGCCAGAGCGCGCTGAGCAGTCGGTCTGGCGCGCCAGTTTCATCAACGCTGTCTTTCTGGCGGTAGTCTCGCTGGGATTCTTGATCTTTGCGCCGCAATTGGTCGGGGTGTTCAGCAGTGACCCGCAAGTGGTCCGCTATGGCGCAAGCTGTCTGCGGATCATCAGTTGTTGCTACGTCCTGTGGGCCTACGGCGAGGTGATTGTGCAGGCCTTCAATGGAGCGGGCGATACATGGACGCCAACATGGATCAACTTTTTTGTTTACTGGATCGTCCAGTTGCCAGTCGCATTCCTGTTGAGCATAAAATTTCGTATCGGGCCGAACGGCGCCTATTACGCGATCGTGGTTGCCGAGGTCCTGCTCTCACTCATTGGCATTTATATTTTCAAAAAGGGAAAGTGGAAGCTGAAGATGGTATGACGAACACACTGGCGGCGGCACGCCATCTCGGACCCTCTAATGCTGAAAAAGCCTATGCTTCTTTCCTGCTCAGCGCGGGAGGGTCGCGGCCGCCGACTGACAGGCCCGTTTAAGATTTTGCGATTCGGCAGCGCTCATACCTATAAATTCGAAACCGTGACGGAACCCGTGAGCAAAGCGAATCAGGGCCGTCAGCCTCAAGCTTCCCTCGGTTGTATTAAATTCAACGGAGACGCTGTCGCTGCGCTCCAGGAAACCTGAAAGTACAGAGCCCAGTCCAAATTCGCTGATGTCTATGGTGCGTCCGTAGATGGTGGCTTGTTTCCCTTGCACTTTTGCCGTCACAGTGAGCCGCTGATCAAACGGGTAACGTGGCGACCGACGGCGCTCCTTCTTCCCTGCCTGCTCTTCAGGCGTGGCGGGTTTGAGTGCCTCCAGCGCGGCCAGCATGCCGATTTGCCCAGCCAGTTGCTTGCGTTTGCGGGAGATCAGGATTTGCTGATAAATGGCAAAAAAATCGAATACCAGTACCAGCGCAAACAATCCGCGGGCCGTCAAACTCAATTGCTCCTGGCTAAAGGCATCTTTCCCCACGCCAGGAAGAGAGAGCGCTAACACTCCCAGAGTCAACAACAGCATGATCAACAGGGCCGCAGCCCATCGCCACCACTCCCTGCGTTCCAGCCGTTCAAGGCCCGTGTGAATTTCCTGCAGACTTGTAACGAAGCCGTTCTCTTTCACTTGCTGCATGCTCATCCTGCAAACCGGTTTTCGGTCACCGGATCAATCGAATGCGCCCATTATCCGACGATCAAGCTCTGTTTGCGGGAAGAAAGTTAGAGAAGTGTGTATATGAGTGGTTCTCGCCGACGTCAAAAGTTCTAGCACTACCGTTCTGGCCTAGAGCCGTAAATTGCGCAGACGCAATGCATTGGCGATCACTGAAACGGAGCTAAAACTCATCGCCGCGGCGGCGAACACTGGCTGCAGTAGTAATCCGGTGAATGGATACAAGACGCCTGCGGCAATCGGCACGCCAAGCAGATTATAGATAAACGCAAAGAAAAGATTCTGGCGAATATTGCTCATGGTGGCGCGGCTGAGATTGCGTGCCCGCATCAGGGCGTTCAGGTCGCCCTTGATCAGCGTGATGTCTCCGCTTTCCATCGCCACATCCGTGCCTGTGCCCATGGCGATGCCAACGTTGGCCTGGGCCAGCGCAGGCGCGTCGTTGACGCCGTCTCCCGCCATGGCGACGGTGCGGCCTTCGCTTTGAAGTTTTTTGACGATACTCAGTTTCTTTTCCGGCAAGACTTCAGCTTCAAACTCAGTGATGCCAAGTTCCTTGGCGATGGCCTCGGCCGTGGCGAGATTGTCGCCGGTGAGCATGACAAGCCGAAGACCACTGCGCTTGAGCGACGCCACGGCTTCACGGGCCGAAGGCTTGATGGGATCGGCGACAGCGATCAGGCCTGCGGCTTTTCCGTCCACCGCAACCAGCATTACGGTCTGTCCCTGACCGCGCAAATGTTCCGCCTGGTTGGAGAGTGTTGCTGCGCTGATTTGCCGCGCGGCAAAAAGAGAGGCGTTACCTACCGCAACTTGCCGCCCTTCCACGCGGCCGCCCACTCCTTTGCCTGTGAACGATTCAAAATTGACGGTAGCGCTAAGTTTTAATCCACGCTCTTCGGCAGCCTTCACAATCGCGGCCGCCAGGGGATGCTCGCTCGAGCGCTCGAGGCCGGCGGCAAGACGCAGAAGATCATTTTCGGGAACAGAATCGGTTGCAACCACCTTCGTCAGGCGCGGCTTCCCTTCCGTCAGCGTGCCGGTCTTGTCGAGCACCAGCGTGTCCACTTTTTCCATGAGCTCCAGCGCTTCGGCGTTTCTGACCAGCACGCCCGCATGGGCTCCGCGTCCGGTTCCAACCATTACCGCCATGGGAGTCGCCAGTCCCAACGCGCAAGGGCATGCGATGATAAGGACCGCAACAGCATTGACCAGAGCGTAAGCGAGGCGCGGCTCAGGGCCCCAGATGGCCCAAGTGATAAATGTAAGAACCGCCACCGCTAAGACTGCGGGCACAAAGTAGCCGGAAACTTTGTCGGCCAGCGATTGGATTGGAGCGCGGCTGCGCTGCGCTTCAGCCACCATGCGCACGATCTGCGCCAGCAGCGTTTCTGAACCCAGCTTTTCCGCACGCATGACGAACGAACCGGTTTGATTCACGGTGCCGCCCACTACTTTTATGCCCGGTGATTTTTCGACCGGCATTGATTCGCCCGTGATCATCGATTCATCAACTGAACTGTTCCCTTCCTCGACGATGCCATCGACAGGAATACGGTCTCCGGGGCGCACGCGGAGACGATCACGGCGCTGGACATGCTCCAGAGGAATTTCTTCATCCGATCCATCTCCCCGTACGCGTCGAGCCGTTTTGGGATTGAGATTGAGCAAGGCCTTGATGGCAGAACTGGTCTGGCGGCGCGCGCGCAGCTCCAGGACTTGTCCGAGCAGCACCAGCGTTACGATGATGGCGGCGGATTCAAAATAGACTTCCGGCCGCCCGCCATGGCCGAGAAATGCTTGCGGAAAAATACCGGGCGCCAATGTTGCGATCAGGCTGAAGAGATACGCGGTGCCGGTTCCCATGGCGATCAGCGTGAACATATTCAAATGTCGATTAACAAGCGACGCCCAGCCACGCTGAAAGAATGGCCAGCCGCCCCAGAGGACCACGGGAGTCGCAAGCAGGAGTTGCAGCCACTCCATCCATCCCGCAGGCAGGTTGTGCAAGGGGCTGCCGGCAGCCATCCCGCCCATGGAAATCGCGAGCAACGGGATGCCGAGCGCGACGCCAACCCAAAATCGGCGTTGCATGCTGCGCAATTCTGAATCGTCTTCTTCATGGACGCCGGCTGCAACACGCGGCTCAAGGGCCATGCCGCAGATCGGACAATTACCCGGGCCGCTGCGCACAATCTCCGGATGCATGGGGCAGGTGTATTCCACCGTTTCCTGCTCAAGAGCCATGCCGCATTTAGGGCAGGCTCCGGGTTTGCTCTCGCGAACTTCAGGGTCCATGGGGCAAACGTAGGTGACGGTTCCCTTCCCGGATGACAGATCTTGATCAGGTTTTGTTGGTGGCGGCGCAGCGGTGGGCACAGGGATGATTCCGCCGATCTGCACCATCTGGCTTTTGGGCAGTTGAGTGGCGGCGGGCCTGGGCGCCAGATATTTTTCCGGATCGGCGTTGAAGCGCTTCACACAACCAAGACTGCAAAAATAATAGGTCTGGCCTTTATATTCGGACGAACCGGCAGCCTTGGCAGGGTCAACATCCATGTTGCAGACGGGATCTTTGACGAGCGTCCTGCCTGTTTTTTCCGAGCTTATTCTTTCTGGATTCATGTCCTGAAGTTCCTTAGCGCGCGTGCCGGTAAAAGAGTTCTGTCAGTTCGTTATAGGTGCGTTGCGCCTGTTTGTCGTCGCCGGAGCGCAATGCCTCAGTGGCGCAGTGCTGCAAGTGGTCTTTCATCAGGATGCGTTCCACCGCGCGGAGCGATTCATGGATGGCCGACATCTGCACCAGGACGTCCGGACAGTAACGATCTTCTTCCACCATCTTCTGGACGCCGCGGACCTGGCCTTCAATGCGGCGTAGTCGCAACAGCAAGCCCTCTCTGGCGCTGGCTTCGCGCGGCATCGAGCGGTGGGATTCTTTCTGTGCTTTTTGTTTCTTCATAACGGCCTTGCTCACCTTCCCAATATACCCCCTAGGGGTATGCCAGTCAAATGGTAGTGGAAGCTTGCGATATATTGGAGGGTCAACAAAATATTTAAGTGGAGAGATTGATGACCCTGCTGGACGTGGTTTTCAAATACGGCACGCCGCCCGGAGAGAAGGAAATGGAAGCGTTGAACAATGCCTGGGAAGTCTACGGCGTTCGCAAGATCAAGTTTGACGAGAAAGAGCACACCATTCGCGTGGAGTATGACGCTTCACGGTTGAACGATGGCGAGATCGCCGGAATCCTGCGGCGCGCGGGCATCGATCTGAGAGAAAAAGTTCAGCTGGTGTAAGCCTGCAGCGTATTCGCCTTGGGATCACTGAATAGGAACCAGCAAACTTCGCCCTAGCGTGCCCGTAAACTGGTCCTGACTGGCTAGAGCAAAACTCTGGAACGGGGGCGGAAGGGATTGCACATGCTCGGCGAAGGCCCATGCCAGATCGCGTGCAACGCGAACGTTCCAAATGGCCAGCAGCTTGCCGATCTTGCCTGTGTCCTCTGCAAACTGTCCAAGGATTCCAGTCGCCAAAAGCGTGAGAGCCTGGGGCAGAACCGCTTCCAGAAGATCATTCACATGCTGGTAATCCTGGTGCTCAGGCGTTCCGGCAGAGAAGCCTTGATGCATCTCATTGTTGATTGCAAGCAGGGCCAACGCCAGATCGTGATTGATATGCGCGTTCATCCCGGCGAGTGCAAACTGTATGCGATCGATGCCGGTGCGCTGTCTCGCTTCAAACAACGCTTGCCAAGAGCTGGGGATGGCCTTGCCACTGAGCGAATCTGCAATGGCGTTGAAGTAAAGGGTCGCAAAAATCACATCAAGCCGGACCAGCCAAATCGGAGCTTTCCAGCCGTCTTGTGGAGGATGCTGCTGAACCTGGTGAGTAACTTGTAAATACAGCAGGTTGAACCATTTCAATCCGTCGTTTTCCGTCAGCGCGGCATCAAGTTTCTCCATTATCCGGATGACCTCATCAATGCTGGCCGGTGGATTGGATGTGACGATGGGAAAAAGACTGGAGGGGGTTGGGGTTGCACTCATTTTTTCAGGCGCCTCGTTCATGCACCCACGGCCGATTGTAGCGCAAAATGATTTGCTGCCACGTCATTTTCAACTGCTTAAGAGTCAGGGAGTGCGCTTCATGTCCGTGGGCGGCAACAAAGCAGAGATACGTTAGGGGGAAACAACGCTCACGATTCCGCCTTCGGCTCACGCTTGCCAGATCCTTCGACTCGCTCCGCTTCGCTCAGGATTTCGGCTGGCGACTCCCGCTCGCGTTGCTTCGCTCACGCCGCCAAATCGCCTCAAAATGCAACGAGGCACTTTCGAGGGATCTCTGGCCGTTAGATCCATTCGAAAGCGCCCCGATGCGCGCCACTTCGTCTGGCATGGGTTAGTGCATCCCCCGTGCCATTCAATTGTGACTGAAAATAAAGGATTTAGCAGAGCTGCTCAGTGGAAAAGCGGGTAGTAATTCCCTGCCCCTGAAAAAATTGCTCTGTGGATTTTTCTGAGAGTGAGTTTTCTCTCTCAATATTACCTAGCTGCAAGCCCAAACGAGCTTTATTCCTAAACCGCTACCCGCCAACACATAAAGAAGTGGCAAAGAGCTTGTGAATCGTGCCCGCGCAGGAAATGGCTGCCATTCGCCAAACGACATCGGCTAACCGCAACGAAGAAAAGGAGTTTTCCTGAATGTCACATTTCGATCAGTCTTCCATGGAAGGCCTGAACCTCGGATTGACACATCTCTTAATTTATCACCTTGACCAAAGCCATGCTGCCGACGTTTACAGCAAGCTGGGGCCGGATTATGCCGCACCATCATCGATCCCAACCTGCGTTCCATTATTCGCGATACCACCGCGGGACACTCCGCCAACACGCTGTATTCAAGTTCACTAAAAGAAGTGGAAGACCGGATCAAGCCAGGATTGAAGGCCACGTTGGAACCTCGCGGAGTTGTAGTGGAGAGTGTGCTACTGCGGGACATTCAGCTTCCGCACACGTTGAGGGCGTCCATTGAAACCAAACAGCAGGCGGAGCAGGAATCATTGGCAATGAATTTCCGGCTGCAAAAAGAGCGCCAGGAAGCAGACCGCAAACGGATTGAAGCCCAGGGCATTCATGATTTCCAGCAGATTGTGGCCCAGGGAATCAGCGCGCAGCTGCTGCAATGGAAAGGTATTGAAGCCACGGAAGCGCTGGCCAAAAGCTCCAACGCCAAAATCATTCTGATTGGCAATCCCAAGAATGGATTGCCGCTGATTATGGGCCAGGACTAATCACTCAGCCGCGGTCAAGTGTTCACGATTGGCTGCGCCATTATTTCAGCGCGAATAACGCGTTTACATGTGCGTTAATAGTCACGGTTTGCGGAGTGAAATCAGTCATAGGCGGCGGCGTGGCGGCGGGCGCGCCTGAGCGCGCCATGGCGGACTGCGCGAATACCATGGGCACGATGTTCGGCTGGTTGACGTCTACCGAGGCATAGAGAAGATCGCCCAGCGTGCGTCCGCCCGCGGTGGCCACGGCTGCGGCCTGGTTGCGGGCTTTTTTCAGCGCATCCTCTGAAGCTTTGGCTTTGGCCTGTTCAATATCTTCCAGCGTGTAAGTCACTGACTGGTTCTGCGTGTCTTCAACGTCCGCCAATTGCTCTGTAAGAGCGCCGATCTTGGTAAAGTCGCGCAGCTTCAAAGTTATGTCCGAGGTTACTCGATATCCGATCACTTTATGCTTGGGGTTTTTCCAGTCATACATTGGCTGCCCCTGGTAGGTCCCGAATTGCGCGACTTTCAGGTCAATGCCATTGGCCTTTAAGACCTGGCGCACGTGGTCCACGGCCAGCGCAGCGTGGTCATAGGCAGCGCGCGATGTATCCTGCTGGGAAGCAATGTCCATGCGAATGACGGCTGTGTCAGGAGCGGCCTCAAACTTGCCATCGGCGCCGGCATAGACGGTATTGATCTGGATTGCGGCGGGAGCGCTTGAAACCTGCGCAGACGCTAGGGCGGCCAATGACATGACGATCAGCGAAGCTAATAATTTCATCAGAATGTATCTCCGCCAAATACTAACACCCAGCCGGCGCAAAGTTGCTGGCCCATTGGGTTGCGATTGGCTATTGACGTACTCATTGCGTGAATTTAGGCTTACCGTGCAGCATTCATGCGGAGGAAAGAACTAATGCGTAGAAGAACCGCTGTCCAGATGTTGGGAACGCTAGCGCTGCTGGGGCCGACGGCCGGAACCAGTCTATTGGCGCAAAGCGACAAGAAAGAAGAGAAAAAAGAAGCGCCTCCGGCGCCTGCATTGAAAGTGGGAGACGTAGCGCCAGATTTCACCCTGCGCGATCAAACCTTCCAGAAACAGGTCTCGCTCCATGACTTTAAGGGAAAGAAAAACGTCGCATTGGCATTTTATATCTTTGCCTTTACCGGTGGTTGAACCAAGCAGATGCAGAACTTCCAGGCGAACCTGCAAAAACTGGAAGCTGCAGACACCCAGGTGCTGGGTGTTAGCATGGACAGCCCCTTCAGCAATGCCGCATGGGCGGAAAAAATCAACGTCACGTTCCCGCTCTTGAGCGATTGGGGCGGCGAAGTGACTCGCAAATATGGGCTCTACGATGAGAAGCGTAAAATCGGGCGCCGCGTAAATTTCCTGATCGACAAAGAAGGCAAAATAGCCGAAATGCAGCTCGATAGTGATGCCGTGGATCCTACCAAGATGGTGGAATCCTGCGAACGCCGGAAACTCAAAAGCTAGATGCCGGTAACAGTTGAGACAGAAGCCCGCCAGGGACTTTCATCCCGGCGGGCACTTTTTTTGCTTTCAGTCTCCATCTTACTTGCCATGTCATTATGGTTCACCGGGACAGCGGTGATTCCGCAGATCACAACTCTGTGGCACGCTGGCCTCGCGTTGGGATCATGGCTGACGATCGCGGTGCAGATTGGATTTTCCGTGGGCGCAATCACATTTGCGCTCTTCAACATTCCTGACATTTTTAGTCCGATCAAAGTCCTGGTTGTGTCTGCTGTTGCCGCAGCGGCTGCCAACGCCGCATTTGCATTTTTCGCCGCGCAGCCGCTCCCGGCAATCCTGCTGCGCGGGGCCACCGGGTTTTTCCTGGCCGGTGTTTATCCCGTAGGAATGAAGATTATCGCTGGATGGTTTCAGCGCGGACGCGGCCTTGCTTTGGGGATTATGATTGGCGCTCTCACCGTTGGCTCAGCGGTGCCGCATGCCGTGAACGCGCTGGGCCGGGTACCGTGGCAAGGCGTGATTCTTCTTGGAAGCGCGCAGGCATTGCTGGGCGCTCTAATTGTTGCCTTGGCTGTGCGCCAGGGGCCTTTTGCCATGCCGCAATCGCGCTTTGATCCAGGGCAAATTCTTGAGATTGTCCGCAACCGCCCCCTGCGGCTGGCTAATCTGGGCTATCTGGGCCACATGTGGGAGCTTTATTCCATGTGGGGGTGGATCGCCGTGATTTTTTCAGTGTCAGCGGCGTGGTCGCGCTCAATGTTTGAAACCATGGCAGCATTGGCAATCGCCATTGGCGCGGTGGGCTGCATATGGGCGGGCGCAGCCAGCGATAAATTGCAGGACCAAGCGGCTTCCGTTCGAGTGGCGCAGCGAGCGCGCGTAACGATCATTGCCATGGCCATCAGTTCCATTTGCTGTGTGCTGGCGGCGCTGGTTCTGCATCGTCCGATGATCCTGATTCCGCTTTCCTTGATCTGGGGAATCGCGGTGATTGCCGATTCGGCCCAGTTTTCCACCATCATTAGTGAAGTGTCCGATAAAAATTATGTTGGCACGGCGCTCACCTGCCAGGTAGCGCTGGGATTTCTATTGACCGCCTTTGTCATCCGCCTGACGGCCGCCATTGCGGCCCGTTACGGATGGAGTTGGGCGCTGGCCAACATGGCACTGGGGCCTTTGCTCGGCATCTGGGCGATGAGAGGATTGATTCCACGCAACCAGAAGACGACGGCTTGATTTTTACGCTTTGACGTTTTTCCAAAAAGAATTCTGAATTTGGGCGATCTCAGGGTTAAAATCCCGCAGCAAGTTTCCTCTCAAAAGGAGACGGTCTATCATGCGCAGAGTGCTCTCCCTGGCTTTCGCATTATCCCTTGCAGTAAGCACGTTTTGTTTTGCTCAAACAGGCTCCATGGCGGATCTGCGCGCGGATGAACAGAGGCTGCATCGGCAAGAACTGCAACTGGACCAGGACCGCGACCGCCTGGTATCTGACCGGCGAGCACATGCATCGCGCGCACAGATTCGGCTTGACCAGATGCAAATCAAGCGGGACCGCCTGGAAATTAGACAATTGAAAGCCGATGTCAGAAGAGACCGGCGGGCCCGGCGCAGATATCGCTCGACCTATTAGGAACTCCGGTCGCTCTTTAAGCAGTCGCTACGTCTGCACGATCGCAAGATGAGGTCGCCCCGGCATCGCGTGATATTCTTTCCCGTTCTTTTGCATTTCCACCACAAGTGCCGGAGCGTTGCCACGCTTATGAAACAACGGATTTTTCTTTCGCTTGCGCTTCAGATCGCAATGCTCGCTTCCGCGGCGATGGCGCAGGCGCCAAAAGTGACGCCGGTTCCTCCTACGCCCCAGGCGCCGACAGCAGGTGAATCACGGGTGACCGAACCTCCGCATGAGCTCACGGTGGGAGACGTGCATGCTTTCCTGGATGGCTTTGTTCCCATGCAACTCGAGCGTGAAGATATTGCCGGAGCAGTGGTGCTGGTGGTGAAGGACGGAGAAATCTTATTCGCCAAAGGCTACGGTTACAGCGATGTGGAAAAGAAAACTCCCGTTACGGTTGATGCCACGTTGTTCCGTCCTGGGTCGATTTCCAAGCTGTTTACCTGGACCGCGGTGATGCAACTTGTGGAACAAGGAAAGATCGACCTGGACCGCGACATCAACGAGTATCTGGATTTCAAGATTCCAGCCAAATTTGGCAAGCCAATTACACTGCGCAACATCATGACGCATACCCCGGGCTTTGAGGAGCAGATCAAAGACCTGATCACGGAAGACGCGGCCCCTGGCGCCACATTGAAGCAGCATCTGGTCACGCATATTCCTGAGCGCATCTTCCCTCCTGGCACCACGCCTGCATATTCGAACTATGGCGCTTCTCTCGCCGGGTACATTGTGGAGCGCGTCTCCGGCCGCCCGTTCAATGATTACGTGGCTGAGAATATTTTCAAGCCGTTGGGAATGGCGCATTCCACTTTCGCGCAGCCACTGCCTGGCGACTTGAAACCGCTGATGTCCAACGGCTACAGGCTGGGTTCAGGCAAGCCAAAGCCATTTGAAATTATTGAGGAAGCGCCGGCGGGCGCGCTGGCCGCCACAGCCGCTGACATTTCGCGATTCATGATTGCTCACCTTCAAAATGGCAAACTTGAAAGGGCGCAGATTCTGCGTCCGGAGACAGCTACCGTGATGCATTCGCGCCAGTTCGGTCTCAGCCCGGCGCTCAACGGCATGTGCCTGGGCTTCTATGAAGAATCGCGCAACGGGAAACGCATCATCGGCCACGGCGGAGACACGGTTTACTTCCACAGTGACCTGCACTTGATGCTGGAAAACGGCATCGGCTTTTTTGTTTCATATAACAGCGCGGGCAAAGGCGAGATCAGCCCAAGAAGCGCGTTGTGGTATCACTTTCTCGATCGCTACTTCCCTTACACGCCGCCGAAAGTTGAGAAGCCGGCCAGCGCTGATGCGGACGCGAAAACGGTTGCCGGTCGATACCTTACGACGCGCCGGTCTGAAGGCAGTTTTCTGAAGGTGGGCGCGGTCGAAGAGAATGTCCGCGTGACGCCGGATGAAAATGGAACCATCAAAGTGGAGCCGTTCAAGGATTTCAATGGGCAGATCAAAAAGTGGCAGGAAATTACGCCGCTGGTTTATCGCTCCGTGAATGGGCAGGACCTGCTTGCTTTCGTGCATGATTACAACGGAAACATGCTGTTGGCTCCGAACTTCCCTGCCGCCGCTGAGCAACGCGTGTCACTGGCGCAAAGCGCTGATTTCAACCAGGCATTGATCGTGGGCGTTCTTATCATTTTGGGATTGACGCTGCTGTGCTGGCCGCTGGCCGCCGTCATTCGAGGACATTATCACCAGAGGCTGGAACTCGATCCCAGCTACATGCGTTTGCGACCGTGGGTGCGCGTGGTCTGCGCGGTGGATATCGCGTTCCTGCTGATTTTTCTGATGGTGCTTACCAGCGGAGGAATTAACGTCCTGAGTTCCCGCACTGATTTCAAATTTCAAGCGATACAGTTTGTCGGCGTAGTGGGAGCGGTGGGAACCGTCGTTGTATTGGTGGCGGCACTTCGGTCATGGAGAGATCCGCAGGCATGGTTCTGGGGCAAGGTCTGGAATCTGCTGCTCCTGCTGGCTTGTCTTGGCTTTGTTTGGTTCTCATATCACTGGAACCTGCTGAATTTCAACATGAACTATTGAGAGCACGACAAATTCAGAGAGCATGAAACAAATCGAGCGTCACCAGTTGATGAAGCTCGATTACGTTAGATTCGTAACTCAATTCCTGATCAGCAGACTATACTTTCTGCACCGCCTGAACAAGATTTGTCAGCGAGGTCTTGGCATCGCCATAAAGCATCCCGGTGACAGGCTTGAAGAACAATGGATTCTCCAGACCTGAAAATCCTTTGCCTTTACCGCGCTTCAACACCACAACCGATTTTGCCTTATCGACTTCTATGATTGGCATTCCAGCGATTAAACTCTTGGGGTTATCGCGTGCGTCTGGATTCACCACGTCATTCGCGCCGATCACCACAGCCACATCTGTTGACTGCATCTCAGGATTGATCTGCTCCATTTCGTAAAGTGACGAGTAGGGCACGTTTGCCTCCGCCAGAAGCACGTTCATGTGTCCTGGCATGCGTCCCGCGACGGGATGAATCGCGTACTTCACGGAGATGCCGCGCTCTTCCAGAATATTGCCCAACTCGCGACAGGCGTGTTGCGCCTGCGCGGTAGCCATGCCGTATCCCGGAACAAAGACCACCTGATTGGCATAGGCAAGCTGCACGGCAACGTCATCCAGTCCGACTTCGCGCATCGACCCGGTAACCGCTGTTTCTTGTGTGACGGCGGCGCCAAAGCCGCCAAACAGCACATTGGTAATCGACCGATTCATGGCGCGGCACATGAGAATTGACAGAATGAAGCCGGAGAAGCCATCAAGCGTGCCGGCGATGATCAGTACGTTATTGCCAAGCACAAACCCGGTCGCCGCCGACGACAGTCCCGCATAAGAATTCAACAGCGACATCACCACGGGCATGTCCGCCGCGCCGATGGGAATAACCAGCATGATGCCAAACACAAACGCGCAGCCGACCATCGTATAGAAAAACATCTGCGCTGCGGGATTCACGATCCACGCAACAAAAGATCCGACCATCACGATAAAAAGCGCCAGATTAAAAATCTGTTGGCCTTTAAACATGATCGGCGTGCCGCGCATCAATTCCTGCAGCTTGGCGGCGGCAATCAGCGAACCAGTCACGGTCAGCGATCCAAGCATCACTTCCAAACCCAGCGCGCCGACTTTCACTGGACCAAGCTTGCTGCCGTGAATCACGTATTCTGCAATGCCCACCATCGAAGCGGCCAGCGCGCCAAACGCGTGCGAGAGCGCAGTCCGTTGTGGCATGGCCGTCATTGGTACCATGGCCATGGGAATACCAATGCTGGAGCCAAGAATCAGGCCAATGGCGATATATAGATAGTTATGAATATCGGGATGGAACAGCGTGCCGATCACAGCGGCAGCCATTCCAGCGGCAGCCATAATCATGCCGCGGCGCGCCGTATCAGGATGGCTCAGTCCCTTCAAGCCAAGTACGAACAGGCAAGAAGCAATCAGGTATGTGGCTTCGAGAAAATATTGAGCGTGGCTCACTTTTTCTCCTCCGGCTTATTCGTCTTGGGCGCTTCTTTCTTGCGGAACATCTTGAGCATGCGATCAGTGATCAAGAAACCGCCGGTCACGTTGATCATGGCAGAGGTCACCGCTGCGCAGCCCAGGATCGACGCCAGCATCTGGTGCTCGTCATAGTGCGATCCGGCAATCACAATCGAGCCGATCAGCGAGATACCTGAAATCGCGTTCGTGGCCGACATCAGCGGCGTGTGCAGCAGCGGCGGCACGCGTGAAATCACCTGATAGCCCAGAAAAGCGGCCAGGGCAAAAACATAAAGAGAAGCGATGAGGACCGCCGGGTTAAAAGACAGTTCCTTTGTGCCTTCCATCATCGCCAGCGCGACGATGAATCCTACAGGATGAAACAATAAGTGCTCCATTCAGGTCTCCTTGTTTTGTGCTCTAAAGCTTTGCTCTACTAAAGCCGCACTAACTAAGCTGCGCTATCAATGCTGCGTTACGCTACCGCGTGTCCCAATGCCGCGGCCACTTTTGGATGGACGCTACCGCCCTCGTAAGCGACGCAAGCCGGTTTCAAGATGTCGTCATTCATGTCGATCTTCAGAGTGCCCTTGTCATTAATCAGCGCGATGAACGTCGTCAGGTTGCGCGAATAAAGCTGGCTGGCGTGGCCTGGGACCGTGGCGGGGAGGTTCAGCGGACCAAGAATCGTCACGCCGTTGTGGTCCACGTCCTCGCCGGGCTTGGTGTAGGCAACGTTGCCGCCGGTGGAGGCCGCAAGATCAACAATCACTGCTCCCGGTCGCATGTTATTCACCGCGTCTTCCGTCAGCATCAGCGGGGCTTTGCGTCCAGGCACCTGCGCCGTGGTAATGATCACGTCAGAAGTCGCGGCGTGCTTGGCCACCATATCGCGGCCGCGCTGCAGCGCTTCAGGGGAGAGTTCCTGGGCGTATCCGCCGGCGTCCTGCGTTTCAATTCCGCCCAGGTCCACTTCCAGGAACTTGGCGCCCAGAGATTTCACGTCCTGGCCGGCGGCGGCGCGCACGTCATAAGCTTCCACCACGGCGCCCAGGCGTCGCGCGGTGGCAATGGCTTGCAATCCGGCAACGCCAGCGCCCAGCACCAGTACCTTGGCCGGAGGAACTGTCCCGGCGGCCGTCATCAACATCGGGAACATCCGCGGCAGGCGCGCTGCGGCAATCAACACGGCTTTATAGCCTGCAACCGTGGCCATGGAAGAGAGCGCGTCCATGGATTGAGCGCGCGTGGAGCGTGGAACCAGTTCCATGGCAAACGCCGTAAGCTTGCGGGCGATGATTGGCTCCAACGCGGCGGGTTCGTCCAGCGGCTTCAGAAAGCCAATAATCACAACGCCCTGCTTCAGCTTGGCAAAGTCGCCGGGCTCCGGTCGATTTACGCAGGCCAGAATGTCGGCTTCCGGCAGCAGGTCTGCCCGGGACATCAAGCTCGCGCCGGCGGTCTGGTAGTCCGCGTCAGGAAATCCAGCGTGAACGCCCGCGCCGGTTTCAATGCCAACCTCCGCGCTGGCGGCTACCAGCTTTTTTACTGACTCCGGCGTCAGCGCCACCCGTGCTTCCCCTTGCTGCTGCTCCCGTGGGACCGCAATCTTCATATATGTCCGTTTCCTCTCTCCGCAAGACTCGCTCTCTGCAAAACTGGGTATGGTAACACCCGCAATATCCAGGAGAAACATTATTGCTGAAGGCGCATATTTACAAAAGCATCACTTTAAATGGAAGGGGCTGCGCAGACTGTGATGAGGGTCACAGGAGCGAAAAACCTGAGGGGCGCCACTGGGATTTCAAGCGCAATCAGGACTTTTCAATCGACCGCCATTTATGGAGATTATGCTTCGTGATTTTCAATCCC